>JAEDMP010000022.1 GCA_016302965.1 Bacteroidaceae bacterium | reverse complement strand
AGCGTGAAAGTAGGAGATAAACGCCTACGATTAGCGTTTACCTCCTACTCGATTATATAAATAGGTGTAAGCGATTAGGCCTTGGCCTCTGCTTCTACGGTTTCCTCCTTGATATGCTTGCCCATGGTGAGGTAAGCGATAGGAGCGGCCACAAAGATGGACGAGAGTGTACCGAAGATGACACCGAGAATCATTGCAAACGAGAAGCTGCGGATGCTGTCACCACCGAGGATGAAGATGCTCAAGAGCACAATCAGAGTGGTTACAGAGGTGTTGATGGTACGGGCCAGGGTCTGGTTCAGTGAACTGTTGAACAGATCCTGACGATCGCGCTTGCCGAAGAGCTGCAGGTTCTCACGGATACGGTCGAAGACCACCACCTTATCGTTGATGGAGTAACCGATTACCGTCAGGATGGCACCGATGAAGGTCTGGTCAATCTCCAACGACATGGGAACAAGACCCCATAGAGCCGAGTAGAAACCAATCACAATCAGGGTATCAAGAGCCAGAGCCACGATGGAACCTACAGAGAACGCTACATTGTGGAAACGTACCAGGATGTAGAGGAAGATGGCTATCAGGGCGAAAATCACACTGATGATGGCACCGTAGGTGATATCCTTGGCTACTGAGGGACCTACCTTGGTACTGCTGATGATGGAACCTCCCTGACGGATGTCGGGGTTCTTGAAGTCCTCGACGCTGGCCTGAGAGATGAAGCCTGCCTTCTTCAAGGTGTTGTAGAGAATGGTCTCTGCCTGGTCGTCAACAGCAGGATTGTTCGACTCGATGTCCCAGTTGGTAGATACACGTACAGTCTTGCCGTCGGTACCGAGGGCAATGGCACTGGTGTTGGCTTCCTTGCCCTGGTTCTCACCCATGGTGTTGATGAAGGCACCGTTCAGAGCCACACGCACATCCTCAACAGCTACCTCCTTGTCGAGGGTCACCACATAGTTGCGACCACCGGTGAAGTCAATACTCTTGCTCAGACCACGTACACCGAGGCAGATAACGAAGAGCACGGCTGCTACACCCCAAATGGTGAAGGTCTTACGGTAGGCACCCATGAAGTTGTACTTGGCATTCTGCAGCAGGTTACGTGAGAAGCTTGTTGCGAAGCTCAGGTTGAGCCACTTTTCGCGCTGCATACGGTTCTCGTAAACCAGACGGGTCAGATAAACGGCGGTGAAGAACGAGCAGCAGATACCGATAATCAGTGTGGTGGCGAAACCGCGGATAGGACCAGTACCGAAGACGTAGAGGATGATACCGGTGATGATAGAGGTCAAGTTAGAGTCGAAGATGGCAGAGAAGGCGTTGGCATAACCTTTCTTCAGAGCCTCCTTCGTGTTGAGTCCAGCGCGGAGCTCTTCCTTGGTACGCTCATAGATCAGCACGTTGGCGTCGACAGCCATACCGAGCGAAAGCACGATACCGGCAATACCGGGCATGGTAAGTGCCGCCTGGAAGGAGGTGAGAATACCCAAGGTGAAGAACAGGTTGAAGAGCAGGGCCACATTGGCCATCATACCAGGAATAACACCATAGAGGCAGAGCATGTAGATCATCAGGAAGATGAAGGCTACGATGAAGGAGATGATACCCTGCTGGATGGACTGGGCACCAAGTGAAGGACCAACCACCTCTTCCTGCACGATGCGGGTGGGGGCGGGCATCTTACCTGAGTTCAGCGTATTGGCCAAGTCTTTGGTGTCTTCGATGGTGAAGTTACCGGTAATCTGGCTGTTACCGCCAGCAATCTCTCCGTTCACGCGAGGAGCACTATAGACAGCACCGTCGAGCACGATGGCTACGGCACGGTTGATGTTCAGCTTGGTAAGCTGGGCCCAACGGCGTGCACCGTCGGTATTCATCTGCATGGAAACGCAGGGATGACCCATCTGGTCGAACTCGTCCTTGGCAGTGGTAATCACGTCACCCTCCAGCGGAGCGCGGCCTGAAGGCTCGGTCACCTTGATGGCATGGAGTTCAAACACATCTCCCTTCGTGGAGAAGTCGGCTGCTTTGGCACTCCACAGCAGTTTGCAGTCAGAGGGAATCACCTGGGCGGCAATGTCGGAATAGATAATCTTGTTCACCTCGGCGGTGTCGCGAGCCATGGCATAACCCACTACGCTCAGCGTCTGGCCCTGGGTGGGCTGGAATACGGAGAAGAGGGGGTTCTGCTTTTTCAGCAGCTCGGCGTCGGCACTCTTGCTGTTGGCAGCCTTGCCCTTATTGGCACCGATGGCCGAGGCGAGGTTCTTGCTGTCGGCTTTCACGCTGTCGGTCTTCACGCTGTCAGTGGCGGCAGTTTCGGTGGCTGTGGTGTCGGCAGAAGCATTGGCATATTTCTGGTTGAGCTGGGCCAGTGCAGGAACAATCTCCTGGCTGTTGTAGGTCTCCCAGAACTCGAGGTTGGCGCTACCCTGGAGCAGCTTGCGCACACGCTCGGGCTCCTTGATACCAGGCATTTCAACCATGATGCGGCCGTCACGGCCTTCGAGTTTCTGGATGTTGGGCTGAACCACACCAAACTTGTCGATACGGTTGCGAACCACGTTGAAAGAGTTTTCAACAGCCGATGCAACCTCGGCACGCAGGGCGCTCTCCACCTCGGCATCCGTGCTCTGGGTGCTCACCTTGCCCTTCATCTGCTGGGTGGCAAAGACTTCGGCAAGACGGTGGCCGGGGGCATTCTGCTTGTAGTACTTGATGAACAGGGAGATGAAGTCAGACTGGCTGGTCTCTTCTTCCTTCTTGGCTTCCTCCATCGACTTCACGAAGGCGGCATCCTTCTTGTGGTCGGCCAATACGGCTACCACATCGGGTACAGACACCTCGAGGATGACGTTCATACCACCCTTCAAGTCCAGACCGAGACCGATTTCCATCTCGCGGCACTGCTTGAGGGAATACATTCCAAGATAAACTTTCTCGTTCATGATGGAATCAAGATACTCCTGTCCGGCCTCCTCGCTCATGGCAGCCGCCTTGTTGGTGTAGTAGCGGGTGACAAAAGAGAAGGACAGATAGAATACGCAGACAAGCACGAGCGCTACTGCGACAAACTTTACAATTCCTTTGTTTTGCATTTTGTTTTTATTATTGTTTTTTGATTATTATTTCCGTCTTTGCCTATTTTAGCCTGCAAATATACGATTTTTTTTTGCAATATGAAAACTTTACAGCGTTTTTCTCGCAATTTTCAATCTTTCAGCGCTTTTTTAGCCAACAAAAGATGGGATAATGGTCAGAAGCCTTTATTTTGTTGTCTACCTTGCAGTTATAGGGGGTGAAATGGTTGGAGCATAGGATATTGTCAATCCGCACGTAAAATGCCTGCTGGTTGAAGGAGAATCCCGGGCCTCTGCCCGTGGCTGCATAGCAGTCGGTGAGGTCGCAGGAGACGGTGCGGCGCGTGTAGGAGATGGGATTGTCGTTGAAGTCGCCGCAGACGATGATGGGGTAGTGGCGATGGTGGTTGATGAAGCGGGCTACGGAGTCGGCCTGGGGGGCACGGATGGCCGAGGCCGAACTGATTTTGTCAAGCAGCAGGCGGGATTGCCGTTTGGCGGTGTCTTTGTCCACATCACCCTTGATGATCTCATGATAGTTCTCGCGGTCGGTTAGGGTCAGATGGTTGCTTTCGAAATGGTTGTTGATGACGATTATGGTGTCGCCATCAATCTGCAGGTAGTAGGCCATGCTGCCGTTGGCACGCGACGGATAGACAATGCGTTCGCGCTTCAGGATGGGATAGCGGCTGTAGATGCCGATGGAGTTGGAAAGTGTTTCGCTGTACATGCGAAGTGTGTCGGAATAGTCATAGAGCCCGTCCATCAGAGCCTGGCCGTCCTGTTTGGGATAACTGTCTTCCTGAAGGCATACGATATCGGCTCCGCATTCGCGGATATAGTCGATAATCTCTTTGCGGGCTTCTTCTGTATGGTCTGTTCCATTGAATGCTTGTACGTTATAGGAGAGTACCTTGATGCACCCTTGGGGCAAATCCTGTTGGGGGCTGAGCGGCAGGTAGACACGAAGCGCACCGAAGCTGGCTGCAAAGCCGGCCACAGGAATGAGCAGATAGCGGAAACGGAATACCGTCCAAAAGAAGACAAAGCCCAGATTGATGAGCAGCAGGATGGGGAAGGCCAGACCGGCACAAGACAGGATGGGGTGGGAGGTGGGATGGAGCAGGTCGGCATGACCAGAAAGCACCATCAAGACGGCAAGCGCCACATTGGCGCCTGCCACTATTCTGACCGTAATATCCTTGAGGGTCTTGAACATAAGAGTGTGGAAGTGCTTGGAATCAGAGTTCTCTGCTATGGTCGAACAGTCGTTTCTTTTCTTCGGATGTCAGACTGTCGTAGCCCGAACGGCGAATCTTGTCAAGGATGCGGTCCACCTCTTCCTGCATCGCCTGTCGCCGTGCATTATACTCCCAATCGGTTTCTCTGCCACCTTCCTCTACATGTAGATGGGTGGTGGGCTTGTTGTTGCGGCGTTCCTCAAACCGTTGTCTCATGCGGCGGAACAGTTCCTGACCGTTGAATCCTGAGGAATAGCCGCCATACTGGTTGCGCCAATGGCGGATGAGCAGGTAGCCGAAAAGCATACCGCCCAGATGGGCTACATGGGCAACACCGTCACCGCGGGAACCCACCGCCATGAGCAGTTCCAGCACTACATAGAAGGTGATGAACCATTTGGCCTTGATGGGGAAGGGGACGGGGAACACGAACATGCGCTCGTTGGGGAATAGCATGCCGAAAGCCAGCAGCACGCCGTAGACGGCACCCGAAGCACCGATGGTGGTCCAGCCGTTGAGGTCACTACTGAAGATGCGGCCCATGCGGAAGGTGTCGAAAAGACCGATGGTGGGGTCCTGTGCCGACAGGGTCATGTAGAAGGAGAAGAACTGTGCCAACTCCTGCAGCATACCCGCTCCGATGCCGCACACGAGATAGTAGGTGAGGAAACGGCGGGGCCCCCACGTGTTCTCAATCACACAGCCGAACATCCAAAGGGCAAACATGTTGAAGAACAGGTGCATGAAGCCGGCGTGCAGGAAGAGATAGCTGACAAACTGGTAGATGGCAAAGTTGTCAGCCAGGAAGAAATGCAGTCCACCAAGTGAGTCGAGGTCGATGCCCATGCGCTCGAAAATCCACGAGGCGGCAAAGAACAGGACGTTCAGTATCAGCAGATTCTTGGTGACTATGGGAATGTATCGCATAAATAATTCTGTTTGTTACAATTCTGAATTGTTCTGTCGTTTTCGGCGGCAAAATTACGAAAAAATCCCGTTAAAAAGGCGAAAATAACGATGTTTACTATTATTTTTCATGAAAAATCGCATTTTTTTTTCTTTTTTGTTTGATTTCTTGAATGTTTACACTATATTTGCCATTGGAAAAGTGGAAACACTCATTTTTTACATTAATAATTAAGACAAAACGTATGAACAAGACAGAATTGATTGAAAAGATTGCAGCTGCTTCTGGTCTGAGCAAGGCTGATTCAAAGAGTGCGCTTGATGCCACTGTGCAGGCTATCAAAGAAGCGCTCATCGCAGGTGACAAGATTGCGCTTGTTGGTTTCGGTACCTTCAGCGTAAGTGAGCGTCCTGCCCGTGAGGGTATCAATCCCGCCACCAAGGAGAAGATCCAGATTGCCGCCAAGAAAGTGGCCAAGTTTAAGGCTGGTGCCGAACTGGCTGATGCACTGAACTAATCTCTTGTTTGAAATCAAGCACAAATCAACATAAAATCGGGGCTCCGGCATGGAGTCCCGATTTTATGTTGTCTCTGTTTTTAGGGAAGGAGAGACCTTATTTCTTGGCAGCAGGCTTGGCTGCGGTCTTGGCTTTGGAGGCTCTCTTCGTTGCGGTTTTGGCAGCGGTCTTGGTGTCAGGTTTGGCTTCCGCTTTGTCGGCAGCAGCCTTCTGGCCTTCGATACCTACCAACTCTACGGTGAAGATGAGGGTGCTGAAAGGCTTGATGGTGCCCTTGTTCTGTTCGCCGTAAGCCAGTTCGTAGGGGATGAAGAGTTGCCACTTGCTGCCTACGGGCATCATGGTGAGTGCCTCGGTCCAACCCTTGATGACCTGGTCGGCACGGAAGGAGAGGGGCTTTGATCCATGCTTGGAAGAGCTGTCGAAGACGGTTCCGTCGACGAGTTTACCCTCGTAATGTACCTCCACCTTGTCGGTGCGCTTGGGGATGGCTCCGTTGCCCTTCACCAGTACCTTGTACTGCAGGCCGCTGGGGAGCACAACCACGCTGTCTTTCTTGGCATTCTCTGCCAGGAACTTGCGTCCGGCCTCACGGTTGGGGCCATAGAGTTTTTCGTCCTTGGCTTTCTTGTTGGCTTCGCTCAGTTCACGGGCCAGGCTTTCTGCCTTGCTCTGGGTAAAGATGGTGGTATCGCCCATCAGGGCATCCACGAAACCGCGTACCAGCACATCCGTGACGATAGTGTCGGGAGCGTCGGTATACATGTTCTGAAGGTTGGGCAGCATGCGGGTGGTCATCTGCTGACCGATGCTGATACCTGCAGCGTAGGCACTCATGGCAGAGTCTTTCTGAGCCTTCACCATGTCGGTGAAGCCACGGAGAAAACTGGTCATCTGCGACTCGTCCACACCGAAGCTCTGCTTCAGGTAAGGAAGCAGACCGTTGGTCATCGCCTTGCCGCTGACATAACTGAGGGTGTCGGAGCCTGATTTCAACACTACGGGGGCACACTGGGTGGCCTCCACCTTGTTTGCTTTCTTCTCTTTCTTCTCTTTCTTCTCTTTGGCCTCTATGGTGCCAAAAGAAGCACTCGCCAAGATGGCGAGTGCAATCAATAACGTACGTTTCATCAGTTATTAAGGATGATTATTTCGGATTAACCTTGATCAGTTCCAGCTTGAAAATCAGTACGGAGAAGGGCTTGATTTTGCCCTGTTCACGCTCACCGTAAGCCAGATTCTGGGGAATGTAAATCTCCCAGGTAGAACCCTCGGGCATGTGGGTCAGTGCATCGGTGAAGCCCTTGATTACCTGGTTGCAGCGCATGGTGACAGGCTCTTTTCGGTTGTAGGAGTTGTCAAATTCACCGTCCTTCTCAAGCGTGCGGCCTACGTAGTGTACCTTCACGAGTGAGGTGTCGGCAGGGATGGGGCCGTTGCCTTCCTTGATGACCTTGTACTGAACACCGGTGGGGAGGGTCTTCACACCTTCCTTCTTTGCATTCTCGGCCAGGAACTTCTCACCTTTCTTGCGGTTGTCGCCATACTGCTTCTCCATGGTCTGGGTCTTGATGGCCTTCATCTTCTCCTGGGCCACGGTCACAGCCTCTTCGGGAGTCATGATACCCTTCTTGCCGGTGGTTCCGCTGATGAAACCAGCCATGAAGTTCTTCAGAGAGATGGTCTTCGTGGAGTCATCGCCGAAGGCCTCGTAGTTGATGCCCTTGATCATCTGGTTGGAAATCTGCTGACCAATCTGGATACCAGCATAGTAGGCAGCCTTCTTCTTGTCATCGCCTGCATTGGCACCCTCGTTCAAACCGCGGATAAACTCGTTCATGTAGGTGGTGTCGACACCCATACGGCCAACGAGATACTCTTTCAGACCCTGGGTCTGGGCCATACCGATGGCATAACTCATCGAGTCAACATCGTTTTTCAAATCTGCTTTGGGGGTAGAATTGCCACATGAGGTCATGCCGGCAATGGCAATGGCCATCGTGGCCATAACAGTGATTTTTTTCATTTTTTATATTGTTTGTTTGATTGTTATACCTTATTATATAAGTCCTTTGGCTCTGGAATCAGAGCACCTCCAGCAGTTCCACGTCAAAGATGAGGGTGGCATAGGGAGGAATGGAAGCACCGGCTCCACTTTCGCCGTAGCCGAGGAGATAGGGAATGAAGAGGCGGTATTTGGCTCCTTCCTTCATCAGCTGCAGACCCTCGGTCCATCCGGCAATCACCTGCTGCAGGCCGAATACGGCGGGCTCGCCACGCTGTACGCTGCTGTCGAAGAGAGTGCCGTCGGTGAGGAATCCCTCGTAGTGGCACTTCACCCTGTCGGTGGCTTTGGGCTGTTTGCCGTTGCCTTCCTTCAATACCAGGTATTGCAGTCCGCTGGGGAGTGTCACCACACCCTCTTTGGCTGCATTCTCTTTCAGATATATCTCGCCTTCTTGACGGGCAACCTTGCCCTTCTCGGCGCGTTCAGCTTGCAGTTTTTCTTCTTTTGCCTTGAAGTAGCCTTCCACGATGGTCTGGGCTTCACGGTTGGAGACCTTCAACTCATTGCCAGCGAGCACGTCCTTGATGGCTGTAGCGAAATCATCGATGTTCAAATCGTTGGCTCCCATCTGGAGCAGTTGGTGGCCGATACCCAATCCAAGAGCATAGCTAATTTTGTCCATTTTTCAGATAAAACTAATAATAAATAATGTGTTATGGTTTAAAAATCGTGCAAATTTACGCATTTTCTTTGATTTCATGCTTATAATTATCGAAAAATAACTATTTTTGTGAGGTAATTTAGTCTCAATCATTTGGAATTAACATTCATGAAGAAGAAAATCGTTGTTTTGACAGGTGCCGGCATGTCTGCTGAGAGCGGAATCAAAACTTTCAGAGATGCCGGAGGACTATGGGAGAACTATCCCGTGGAACAGGTAGCATCGCATGAGGGATGGCTTGCCGACCCCGTGCTGGTAAACGAATTCTATAATGCCAGACGCAAGGAACTGCTGGCAGCACAGCCCAACGAGGGGCACCGGTTGGTGGCTGCCTTGGAGCAGAATTATGATGTGTCGGTGATTACGCAGAATGTGGACAACCTGCACGAGCGGGCCGGGTCGAGCCATGTGGTGCATCTGCATGGTGAACTGATGAAGGTGTGCTCCTCGCGCGACGTGGAGAACCCACTCTGCTGGAAGACCCTCACCGCCGACCACTATCGGGTGGAAGCGGGAGAGAAGGCGGCCGACGGCTCACTCCTGCGACCCTACATCGTCTTCTTCGGAGAGTCGGTGCCCATGATTGAGACGGCTGCCGAACTGACCATGCAGGCCGACATCTTCATCATCATCGGAACCTCGCTGAATGTCTATCCCGCTGCCGGACTCGTGCGCTATGCCCCGCAGGGAATACCCATCTATCTCATCGACCCCAAACCCGTCAAGGCGGGCATCCAGAACGTCCGCTATATCGCCAAGGGAGCTTCTGAGGGAATGAAGGAGGTGATGCAATTGCTTCAGAACCAAGATTGATAGCGCGTTTTCTCGCCTGCAGCATCAATCCGTCATGAATAATCCTTTTGACGGTGGGAATGGACAGACCCACCATAAATGAAACACCATGAAACAAAAAAAATGGAACCAATGGGGCTATCGTAGTCTCTGTCTGATTTCTGCAGTGCCTGCACCTATGTTGGCTGCCAATCCAGGTGAATCCAGCCAGCCCGAACAGCGCCCCGACAACATCATCTTTATCCTGGCCGACGACCTGGGTTATGGCGACCTCTCCTGCTTTGGCAGCCAGTTTGTGAAGACCCCGAATATCGACCGGCTCGCCCAGGCCGGCACCACCTTCACCCAGTGCTATGCAGGTAGTGGCATCTCCTCTCCCTCGCGCTGTGCCTTGATGACCGGTAAGAACACGGGCAACACCCGTATCCGTGACAACCAGTGTACGGCTGGCGGCATCAGGGGCGTGAAAGTCAACCCCAAGGGAGATACCACCTACGTCCGCCGTGTCAACCTCCTGCCCTGTGACACCACCATTGCCACAGTGCTCTCGGCTGCCGGCTACCGCACCTGCTTGGTGAACAAGTGGCATCTCGATGGCTACGACCCCCTGTCGGCACCCAACCATCGGGGATTCGACGAGTTCTACGGATGGACTATCAGCACCGTCCACTCCAACTCACCCTACTATTATCCCTACTATCGTTTTGTCGGCGACTCCCTCATCCATATCGAAGAGAACGCCCACGACCAGCGCATCAAGCACAATACCGACATCTCAACCGATGATGCCATCGCCTTTGTGCGCCGCAACCAGAACAATCCCTTCTTCCTCTATCTTGCCTACGATGCTCCCCATGAACCTTATATCATCGAGAACACTTCCTGGTATGACGAGCGGCAAGACTGGAGCATGAACACCAAGCGCTATGCCTCGCTCATCACCCACATGGATGCTGCCATCGGACGACTGATGGACGAACTGGAACGGCTGGGACTGAGGGAGAATACCCTCGTCATCTTTGCCTCCGACAACGGACCTGCCGTGCAGGCTCCCCTGAAGGAACTGAACTGTGCTGCCGGATTCCATGGCCGCAAAGGACAACTCTATGAGGGAGGCATACGTGTGCCACTGATCGTCAACCAGCCCAAGAAGGTGCCCGTCAAGAAACTGAAGAATATCGTTTACTTCCCCGATATGATGCCAACCTTTGCCGCACTGGCTGGCGGAGAACAGTATCTGCCGCAACATCTCAACGGCATGAATATCCTGCCTCTCTTCTATGGTAAGAAGGTTGACACCGATCACCGGATGCTCTATTGGGAATTTCCCGGAAAACAGCGGGCTGCCCGCATGGGCGACTGGAAATGTGTGACCATCAAACCCAACCAGCCTCTTGAACTCTATAACCTCAAGAAAGATCCAGGCGAAACGAAAAATCTCGCTGACAAATATCCTGAGAAGGTAAAAGCGTTTGACGAGGCCATGAAGAAGATGAGAACACCGACACCTAATTGGCCCCTTGCTGGAGAGACCTTTGACGAGCAATAATTCATACTTTTTCTTCCATTTTGCAAAAATAAACACCTTTTTCGTTGCATACATCAATTTAAATGTGTAATTTTGCTTGCTTTTTGGCATTTCGTGGACAAAATGACCAAAGAAATGAGCGAACAACCTCCGCAAATAAGAAACAAATATAACGAAAAAAGACATGGAGAAAATTGATAATCTCGACAAGAAGATTCTTAGTATTCTGTCGATGAATGCCCGCATCCCTTTCAAAGACGTGGCTGCAGAATGCGGCGTCTCGCGGGCTGCCATCCATCAGCGTGTGCAACACCTCATCGAGGGTAATGTCATCATGGGAAGCGGCTTTGACGTCAACCCCAAGAGCCTCGGATATTCCACCTGTACCTATGTGGGAATTACGCTCGAAAGAGGCAGCATGTACAAGGATGTGGTGGAGCGGCTGCAGCATATCCCCGAGATTGTGGAGTGTCATTTCACCACAGGACCCTATACCATGCTTGTGAAACTCTTTGCCCGTGACAACGAGCAGCTGATGAATCTGCTCAACGGACAGTTGCAGGATATTCCAGGTGTGGTGGCTACAGAGACGCTCATCTCGCTCGAACAGAGCATCAAGAGAGAGATTCCTGTCAAGGTGGAGGAGTCATAAACATGTTGGAAACCAAAAAACGTTTTGATTGGCAGTCGCTGTTGCAGGAGGGGGCCTACCGGCAGTTTCCTGAGGCAGCAGAAAAACCAGTAATCGGCATTTCTGCCAACTATGATGACGCAACCTGTAAAATTGGAGCGTATTATTACAAGAAGGTGGTTGAGGCAGGGGGAACGCCCCTGCTGATACCTCCTGTTGCTGACCAGCAAGTCATCATCAACACTCTGCAGCGGGTGGATGGCATCCTGCTCTCGGGTGGTGGCGACTTTAATCCGCTCTATGCGGGTGAGGAGCCCTCGACCCTGCTGCATGGCATCAACCGCGAACGCGACCTGCCTGAGTTGCTGCTCACCCGGCTGGCTTATAACAGACAGATACCGATGCTGGGTATCTGCCGTGGAATCCAGACGCTTGCCATGGCGCTTGGAGGCAGGGTGGCACAAGACCTTTCGCTTGCGCCGCGCCCCCAAGGGATGGCAACGATGGTCAAGCACAGCCAGGATGCCGACCGTGAGGAACCCACCCACCGGGTCACGCTCGTACGCGATTCAATCCTGCATACCCTCTATGGCCAGGAACAGATAGCTGTCAACTCCTTCCACCATCAGTCGGTGGCTGATGCAGGAAAGCGATTCCGTGTGACCGCTACCGCTGCCGACGGCATTGTCGAGGCGATAGAGAGTGTGGAGTACAAGTCGATTGTGGGCGTGCAATGGCATCCCGAGTGCATGGACAGTGGTCTGCCCCTGTTCGAGTGGTTGGTGGGTGAGGCACGGCAGTTCCGTGAAGCCCATCGTCTGCATGACCAGTTGCTCACGCTCGATACCCATTGCGACACCCCGATGTTCTTTCCCAAAGGCGTGGATATAGGCCGTCGTGACGACCGCATCCTGGTGGATCTGCACAAGATGACCGAAGGGCGGCTGGATGCCACCATCATGGTGGCCTACCTGCCCCAACCCAAGATTGGCGAGACTTTCTCCGAAAAGGTGGAGTTCCCGGTGACGGGTCCTACGGAGTATGCCGACCTGATTTTCGACAAGATTGAGCAGATGGTGGCTGCCAACAAACACTATCTCAGTATAGCGCGAACTCCCTCCGACCTCTACAAAGACAAGCGCCAGGGACGGAAATCCATCATGCTGGGGATCGAAAACGGCTTGGCCTTAGGTGGCAACCTTGACACGCTGAAGCATTTCAAACAGCGTGGCGTGGTGTATATCACCCTTTGTCATAATGGCGACAACGATATTTGCGACAGTGCCCGCGGTTGTAATACCCATCAGGGAGTGAGCCGTTTCGGACAGCAGGTAATCCGCGAGATGAACCGTCTCGGAATGCTGGTCGACATGAGTCATGCCGGAGAGAAGAGCTTTTATGATGCACTCGACATCAGCTGTCGTCCCATTGTCTGCAGCCACAGCAGTGCCCGTGCGCTTTGTGACCATCCGCGCAACCTCACGGACGAGCAGATGCGTGCGCTTGCCGCCAAGGGCGGTGTGGCGCAGACCACCCTCTATCCCGGATTCTTGATTAAGGCAGGCGAGGCTACCATCCTCGATGTGATAGCCCATCTGGAACATGCCATTGATGTGATGGGAATAGACCATGTGGGTATAGGCACCGATTTTGATGGCGATGGGGGTGTGCGGGGTATGGCCGATGCTTCCGAACTCATCCAGTTCACCCGTATGCTACTTGCCCGCCGCTATCATCCCAAGGATATCCAGAAGATTTGGGGTGCTAATTTCCTTCGTGTTATGAGTGAGGTGCAAGCTGTATAATATAAATAGGTATGAAAAAAACATTGATTATACTGCAGCTGATGCTTTTGATTCTTTCATGTGGTCATACGCAGAAGAGCGTCAGCGGTGCTGAAGAGAACACGAGTGTCAGGCTCGGTCCTGATTTCAATGCCGACAGTGCCTATGCCTTCTGTGCGGCACAATGTCATTTTGGTCCGCGTGTGATGAACAGTGAAGCCCACGACCGTTGTGGTGAGTGGATAGCCGCCCAGTTCCGGCGTTTTGGCATGAGGGTCATCGAACAGAAGGCCGATTTCAGGGGCTATGACGGAACCATCCTGCATGGCACCAATATCATAGCCTCGTTCAAACCCGAAGCCACCGACCGGGTGCTGCTCTGTGCCCATTGGGACAGCCGTCCGTGGGCTGATAACGATGCCGACAGTAGCAACTGGCGCAAACCAGTGCTGGCTGCCAATGATGGTGCCAGCGGTGTGGCTGTTTTGCTGGAACTGGCCCGACTGCTGCAGCAGGCCGACAGCCTCCGTATCGGTGTTGACTTCATCTGTTTCGATGCCGAAGACTGGGGTACGCCCCAATGGAGCAAGACGGGTGACGACAGTGATACCTGGGCCTTGGGCTCCCATTATTGGGCGGCTCATCCGCATGTCGAGGGTTATGATGCCCGCTATGGCATCCTGCTGGATATGGTAGGAGGTCAGGGAGCTCGCTTCTATCACGAGGGCATCTCGTTGCGCTATGCCCGCGAGGTAGTCTATCAGGTGTGGGCTGCTGCCCAGACTTTGGGTTATGGCAGTTATTTCATCTCTGATGAGGGCGGAATGATTACGGACGATCATCTCCCCATCAACCAGACTGCCAACATCCCTACCATCGACATCATCCCCTATCATCCCGATTGCCAGGAGAGTTCGTTCGGACCGACCTGGCATACCGTCCATGATGATATGGACCATATCGACCGCAACACCCTGCTGGCCGTGGGGCAGACGCTTGTACAGGTGTTGTTCAGCGAATAAGTGAGGCCATCTGAGTGACAGATGGGATGGCCTATAAGGACATGAGCGGCCGTTCAGCCAAGGCTGAACGGCCGCTCATGTCGTCTTCGATAGGTATCGAGGTTATCCTCGATAACCGTTCAGCCAAGGCTGAACGAAAGAGCAAGTCACAAGGTCAGGATTTGCTTATTCATATCCTCCGTAACTCTGTTGGTCATCTTCGCCTCCCATACCTTCCTCCTGTCTGTTCTTCTTCTTGGAAGTCATGTTGCCGAAGTTCCAGGTGAGAGTCACGTTGATGCGTGGGTCGCGCCAGTTCTTCTGGTGACGTTCGAAACTGTCGGTAGAGGTGAAGGTCTCCCACTTGCGGGTGTTCAGCACATCCCTCCAGTTGACAGCCAGGGCGAGTTTCTTGTTGAGGAAGGTCTTGCGCAGGCCCAGATCGAGGCTGGCGTTGGCTTTGCGGTAGCCTTGCGTGATGACACTTCTCGAACGGTAGTTGCCCGTGGCCTGCACCGAGATGTCGTAGGGCAGGATGAGGCTTGCCAGCATACGTGCATCCCAGGAGAAGTTCTCGTCGCTGTTGCCTGTCACGGTCTGGTTGTTGATGGTATAGTTGAACCCGTCGAGTTTGTAGTAGTAGGCGTTCACCGTGGTCGTGAGGTCGAGGATGCGGAAGAACTTGTCCTTGAGAATCAGTTCCACACCTGCGCTCTGGCTCTTCGCCACGTTCTCGTTGGTCTGATAGATGGTGTCATTCACGTTGTACGACACCCGCTGGATGACGTCGCTCGTCGTGCGGTAGTAGGTGCCGACGGAGAGCGTGTGGTTGGCCCATGTCTTCAGATAGTTCAATGCGAACGAGTTGGTGTACTCGGGGGTCAGTTCCGGATTACCGAACGAAATCATCGAGGCATCGCGGGTATTCTTGAAACTGTTGAGTTCACCGCCCCAGGGTCGTCTCAGACGTCGGGTGTAGTTCAACTGGATTTGCGAGGTCTCGGTGAGCGGATAGTTGATGAAGAGGCTGGGGAAGAGTTGGAAATAGTCTTTCTTGAATGGAGCCTCTCTGAGCGATGCGTCATGTTCCTGTTCGTAGGTGTAGCTCTCGGTCTCCACTCTCCAGTATTCGCCTCTCAGTCCTGCCATCACACCCAGTTTGCCGATTTTGGTGTTGAGGGTGAGATAGAGCGCATGGGTGTTGATGTCATAGATGAAGCGGTTGAAGTAGGTCTGGTCTTCCACCTGCTGGCTTCCGTCCCAGTTGGCCTCGTCAATCCAGGATTCCTGCGGGGTGTTCTCGTGCGAGAATTTCCAGTTGTAGCCCGCCTCCATCTTGAAGTTGTCGCTCACCTGGTTCTCATAGTCGAGTTTGGCCTCCCAGGAGTGGCTGTTGATGAACATGGGCCGGTACTGGTAGGTGTAGGCCGTGGGTTGTCCGCTGCTGATGTAGACCGTACTGTCCTGGTAGTAGTTCTGGTCATCATTCTTCCATTTGTTGTGGGAGAGGTTGAAGTCGATGAAGTGCTTGTCGGTAAACTTGTGTGTGTAGCCCAGTTCGCCGTGATACATGTTCATGTCTCCCTTGCCGCTGTTCAGTCGGTACATGCGGTAGTTGTCGTCTGCGTTGCCGATGGTGCCATAGCGGTAGGGGGTCAGGTTGGCGTTGTCGCGTTTGCCCTTCATCATCATGCCGCTGATGGAGAGGTCGTCTTTGGTGGTGATATGCCAGGTGAGACCGGCACGCCCGAAGAGGTTCTTCCCGTTGCGTTCGTTCTCGGCCTCGTAGTTCTGGTAAGTGTTGCTTTTCAGATAGGTCTGTTCCGACGAGGAGCCTCCTTTGCCTTTCCTTTCGCGGTAGCCCAGGTTGGCATAGGCTTCGAGTATGCCGCTGGAGTAGTTGATGTTGCCGCTTCCGTTCCATCCTCCCTGGTTGTTCACGCCGGTTCTGAGCGACCCGTAGTAGCCCGCCTTGCGGTCACGTTTGAGGATGATATTGATGATGCCGGCCGAACCCTCGGGGCTGTATTTGGCGCTGGGGTTGTCGATGACCTCCACCCGTTCGATGCTCTCGGCTGGAATCTGTTGCAGTATCTCTCCTCTGTTGTCGCTGGTCAGTCCGCTGGCCTTTCCGTTGATCCACACCTCCACACTGCTGTTGCCACGGAGCGAGATTTCGCCTTCGGTGCTGACTTCTACCGACGGGATATTCTCGAGCAGGTCACTGGCCGAACCGCCTGCCGCCGCCAGTACCTGGTCGACGGTAAACGACTTGCGGTCCACTTCGAGTTTCATCTGCGACCGCTGTCCCGTGACCTGCACCTCCTTGAGTGTCTGCTGGTCTTCGGCGAGGTAGAGCAGCGAGAAGGTCTGCTGTCTCTTTTCCTTGCTGATGGAGAACTTGCGTGAGATGCTCTTGTAGCCTACGAAGGAGACACCGAGCACGTAGTTGCCATCGGGCAGTCCTCCCACATTGAAGTGTCCGTTGGTGTCGGTGATGGCCCCTTTGATGAGTTTGCCCGATGCGGCCTGTGACACCCGGATGTTGACAAACTGCAGCGCTTCATTGCTCTGCTTGTCCAGTACTTTTCCTTTTACGATGCCCTGTGCCATCATCGCCGTGCCGTGCAGCAGGGCGATGATGAGACAGGCCATCCATGGTCTGATTGATAAGATAGAATGATTCATAACGTTGTTATGACGTATGAAGCGGTTCATGGTTTATTCTGTTTTGCAAGAATGTTCTGTAAGTATGTTCTGCAGGTATGTTCTGCAAGATTGTTGTATTGGATGATGGCGCCGTTACTGCTCAACGATGAGTCCTCCGTTGGGTTGGATGGTCACCTTGAGCAGTCCCTTCTTGTCCACCTTTTTCTCCGTGAGGCGGCTTTCGGCCCATTTCTCATCCTTTTTCTTGGTCATGTCATCATAAACCTTCACAGTCTTTCCGGCGAACATGGGCAGGTGGAGGGTGAGTTGCTTGGCGGTGGTCTCGGCATTCAGTCCGGCGATGATCCAGCGGTCGCCGCTCCTTCGTGCCATGACTACGAATTTGCCCGGGTAACCGTCAATCAGTCGGCTCTCGTCCCAGGTAGTGGGCACGCTGCGCAGGAAGTCAAGTTCCATCTGCGGCAGTTCCTGCAGGTTGTTGGGCTGCATGGCGATACACTGGATGCTGGCCTGGTTGACGATGGCGGCAGCCATCTCGAACACGTCAGTGGTATAGCGCTGGTGACGGCTCTTGTTGTCCTTGGAGAGGTAGCGGTTCATGATGGTTCCACCCCAGTCCATGGCTGCCACGGCATTGCGGCAGAAGGGGTGCATGGTCAGTTCAAAAGCCTCCCGCTGGGCGTGATGGTCGGTGAAGAAGGTGTTCTCAGATGCCAGGACAGCCTCTGACGATACGTAGTTGGGGTACATCCGTTCCCATCCTCTTGGCAATGTACATCCATGGAAGATGACCTGCAGCCCAAAGTCATTGGCATCGGCGAGGATATCCTCATAGAGTTGCATCGTGTGCTGTTTGTCGCCGGCAAAGAAGTCCACCTTGATACCCTTGACACCAATCTTCTGCAGCCAAGCCATCTCCTCGCGTCTCACGCGGGTGTTGTGCATGCGCTGTTTGGGTGTCTGGGGTGCGTCGTTCTCATATCCGTTGCTGTTGTACCACAACAGCAGGTTCACGCCCTTGCTTTGTGCATAGCGGCTCAGTTCCTCTACCCGTTTGTAGCCGATGTTCTGGTCCCAGCATCCGTCTACGAGACAGTATTCGTAGCCCATGGCTGCTGCGAGGTCGATGAAAGCCACCTGGTCGTTGTAGTTGATGGAGTTGTCCTGCCAGATGAGCCAGCTCCAGGTGTAACGTCCTGGGCGGTAGTCGTATTTGGCCTGGTAGAGCGGTTCCACCACGTCGTAGGCCACCGTTGTCTCGGCGATGGGCTGGAGGGTCTTGCCCACGGTGATGGTGCGCCAGGGGGTATGTCCCGGCAGTGCGAGTCCGGCATTGGGTGTGCCCACACCGTTGGCTTCACCCTCCATGGGGAAGGCGATGCGGTAGCCGCGTTCGGCATCGAAGTCGGTGAGATGGCATCCCACATAGTCACCGTTCACGCCCGTCTCACTGATGAGCACCCAGAGTCGGGTGTCGGGTTCCTTCTTGTCTTTCTTGTCGGTATTGGGAATGCGGAAGAGGCAGGGGAAGGTATATCCCTGGCCATATTTCGACTTCACGTCCATGGCATCGTCGGCCACATATTCCTCTTCGTAACTGGGTTTGGTGCGCATCCATCCGATCATCGGGTCCGACTGCGGACAGATGAACGTACGGGTTTCTTCCGGCAGGCGGAACGTGGTGGCTTCTCCATCGACAACGAAACATTTCAGTTCCCCCTTCTGTGCGAACTCATACCTGAAGGCCACATCGTTGTCGGCCACTCTGAAGACGATGCTCATGGGCCATTTCTTGGCATTGCTGAAGTCGAGCCGCAGCTCGTTGGCCTTGTAATGTACCTTCGAGGTCTTCGTGCCCCTCATGCTGTAGGTCTCGTCGATGGTTCTTGTATGCTCCTTCTGCAGGGTGAGTGCCTTGCTGAAGTCGCCTTCGTTGGTCGTGAGTCCCAGTTGTGAGGGTTGCAGTGCGGTCTGTCCGTCATAGAGGATGCTGTAGTGTACTCTTCCCTGTTCACCTTCCACGTTGACCGTCAGTCTTCCGTCGGGTGAAGAGACCGATTTGTTCCATGCCATGGCACAGCAGCTGGTAATCAACATGATGCCTATAGCCAACAGTTTGTTTTTTTTCATAGTTGTTGAAAGTATTGTTGTTAGAAGATTATTATTGCTAAACGCATACAAAGATACACATATTTTTTTGATAAACCCATCTTTTCTGTAAAAAAGCAATGGTTTTCTTCTTGTTCTCAAAAAAAATGTGTAATTTTGCAGCGGTTTATTAGGCATGCCTCTATGGCATGCATATTGAGAGTTAAGAAAGTGGAATGGGCCCTGATAGTTCAATGGATAGAACGACTCTCTCCTAAAGAGTAGATCCGAGTTCGATTCTCGGTTGGGGTACATCCTATGCAGAATGTTCAAGTAATGTGTTGAGGTGGGTGCTGGGTTCCCACCTTATTTGTTTTTTTTTCGGATACAGATGCCAAATGCAGATGTTGTGAATGATTCCCTGCGTAGCAGGAAGATATATAAGACCACCGTTGCGGGCAGTGTTATCAATATTGCCCTGGTTGTCTTCAAATTCGTTGCCGGCATTTTGGGTGGTTCGGCAGCGATGGTAGCCGATGCAGTCCATTCGTTGAGCGATTTGCTGACTGATGCAGTGGTGCTGCTTTTTGTGCGTCTCAGTTCCCGTCCCCAGGATTCTGATCATGCTTATGGTCACGGCAAATATGAGACGATGGCCACGACCCTCATTGGTGTGGCTTTGCTCATGGTAGGCTTGATGATTTGTTATGACGGCTTGAAGACGGTGTGGCTAGTCTGGAGTGGTGACAGCCTTTCGCAGCCGGGTTGGATAGCGCTGGTAGCGGCACTTCTGAGCGTGCTGCTCAAGGAGTGGGCCTACCAATTTACAGCGTCCATGGCTCGTAAGATTGACTCGCCCGCCTTGCTTGCCAATGCCTGGCACCACCGTAGCGACGCCCTTTCGTCGATCGGAGCAACTGTCGGCATTGGCGGTGCCATTCTCTTGGGCAACAGCTGGGTCATCCTTGACCCGTTGGCTGCTGTTGTCGTCGGTGTGATGGTGGTCCGTACTGCACTGGAACTTATCGGGCAGTCGGCCTCGGAACTGTTGGAGAAGAGTCTGCCTGAATCTACCGAAAAAGAGATAACAGACTTGGTGCTTCAGGAACCGCTGGTCAGTTGCGTACATCATTTGCGTACCCGACGTATTGGCAATCGGATAGCCATTGAGATGCACGTGCGGATGCCCGGGGAGATATGCCTTACGGAAGCCCATGCCCACGCCTCATCGATAGAGCGTCGTTTGCGTCAGCGGTATGGTGAAGCTACGCATATAGGCATTCATGTAGAACCGTTGAAAGACAAACAACAACCTTCAGAATCATGAGCAAGATATTGATTACAGGAGCCACGGGCTTCATTGGCAGTTTCATTGTCGAGGAGGCTTTGCGCCGTGGCATGGAGGTATGGGCGGCGGTGCGCAAAAGCAGCAACTGCCGTTACCTTCAGGATGCACGCATCCATCAGATAGAACTGCATTTAGACGACAAGGAACAACTCAAGCGTCAGTTGTCGGCCTTGCGCCTCGACTACGTGGTGCATGCTGCCGGTGTCACCAAGAGTCTGCACAAGGAGGATTTTGCACGTACCAACACCGAGGGCACACGCCATCTCGCCGAGGCGTTGGTGGAGTTGCAGATGCCTTTGCGCCGTTTCGTCTTTCTGAGCAGTCTCAGCATCTTCGGACCTGTGCATGAGCAGCAGCCCTATCAGGAGATTACAGCCAGTGATAGCCCTCAGCCCAATACCGCCTACGGGCGCAGCAAGCTCGCTGCCGAGCAGCTGTTGGCCTCCATCCCTAACCTTCCCTATATCATCCTCCGTCCCACGGGTGTCTACGGACCTCGTGAGCGCGACTATATGATGATGGTGGAGAGCATCCGCCAACATGTCGACTTTGCCGTGGGTTTCCGTCCCCAGGTCATCACTTTTGTCTATGTAGCCGATGTGGTTCACGCGGTGTTCCTGGCCCTCGACCATGGAAGGGTGGGTGGCAGTTATTTCCTCACCGATGGCGGCGAATACAGTTCGCGCACGTTCAGCGACCTGGTTTGGGAGGAACTGGGCAGGCCGTGGCTACTCCATCTGAAGGCACCCGTATGGCTGCTTCGCATCATCACCTGTTGTGGCGAGTATGCAGGCCGTCTGACGGGCAAGGTGACCGCCCTCAACAACGACAAGTTCCATATTCTCAAGCAGCGCAACTGGCGCTGTGACATTCGTCCTGCCCGTGAGGAATTGGGCTATGAGCCCCAGGTGTCGTTGGCCGAGGGGGTGAAAAGAACCGTCGCCTGGTGGAAACAGGAGAACCATCATGAATCCTAATGGCAGTGGGATCGGAAAGAACCCGCCTTAAGAACAAGAACCGATTATGAATCAACTGAAAAAATATTTCCAATTGGAGAAGAAACCCATTAAGGGACTGCTGGCAGCCGAGTGGGTGATGCTGGGTTATCTGCTGCTGACCCTGCTGCTGTTGCTGTTCATCTATACCAAGACCGCCGACCCTGTGGCGATGCTGTGGGGCAGGGTGCAGATTGTGGTGATGACACTGGCCCTGTGGGGTGTCTATCGGATGGTGCCCTGCCGTCTCACCCTCTTTGCCCGCATACTTGGTCAGTTGGCATTGCTCTCCTGGTGGTACCCCGACACCTACGAGTTCAACCGCCATTTCCCCAATCTCGACCATCTCTTTGCCCGTTGGGAACAGGAACTCTTTGGCTGTCAGCCTGCACTCCTGTTCTCCCGTG
Organism: Bacteroidaceae bacterium; assembly: GCA_016302965.1. GTDB lineage: Bacteria > Bacteroidota > Bacteroidia > Bacteroidales > Bacteroidaceae > Prevotella. The sequence continues at coordinate 10,650 of JAEDMP010000022.1, read as the reverse complement.
CGTGGAGCCATCCCGTGTTCAGCGAGCTGATGGATCTGGGCTATGCCGTCTATTATCCGATGATAGCCGCCGTCGTGTTCTATTTCTTCGGCTGGTGCCATGAGCGTTTCGGCAGGGCATCGTTTGTGATACTGACCTCCTTTTTCCTCTATTATATCATCTATGTGGGATTGCCCGTCACCGGTCCGCAGTATTACTATAAAGCCATCGGGTTGGAACAGGTGGAGCGGGGCGAGTTCCCCGATGTGGGCGACTATTTCGCCAGCCATCAGGAGGCTCTTCCCTCGCCAGGCTATCCCGAGGGCATGTTCTATCAGATGGTGGCGAGTGCCCATGATGCGGGTGAGCGTCCCACGGCAGCCTTCCCCAGCAGTCATGTGGGTGTGAGCACCATCCTGATGCTCCTGCTGTTGTCGGCAGGTCAGCGCCGCTTGCTGTTCATCCTCCTGCCCTTCTATGTGCTGCTCTGTCTGAGCACCGTCTATATCCAGGCCCACTACGCCATCGATGTGTTTGGCGGTTGGGTGTCGGCCCTGCTGTTCTATTTCCTCCTTTCCTTTGTCTACAAGCGGTGGAAGTTATTCTAACTTGGAGGTCATCGGACTTCTCACACCCTTGTAGTTCTTGAGGAAGGCCTTGGCAGAGCCGAATTTCAGGAACATGTCGAGTCTCACGGGGATATGGTTGATGTCATCCGTCACGTAGAAACGGATGAGCTCGTGGTTCTTGCCGTCCTCACGCTCCATAAACGAGAACACCAGGCAGCGGAACTTCTCCTTGGTGTCATCCACCTTGAACTTCTCCTTTCCTTTATACACCAGCCATGAGTTCGACAGGTGTTTGGCATCGCTGATGGGCAGCGGAATCTTCTGTCCTTTCTGGAAATTGGATGCGTCGAAGTTGCGTGCTCTCAGGAAGATGCTCATCATGTCGTAGATACAGTCCTGGTATTCCGCCTCCTTCCACTTGTGTTCACCGCTGTTTTCGATGCGGTGCATCTTCAGGTGGCAGTTGTTCTTGGGGTAGGAATACCATAGTTCGTCCACATAGTATCGTTTGCCCTCCCTGGCTCCCTTCCTGAAATAGAGCGGACTGAGATCCATGTCGCAGTAGGAGAGCAGCGTGTCACGCATGGTAAACATCTTGTCGAGTTTGTTGTTGCCCCTGGTGATGAGGCTGGTCTTGTAGGCTTTCTTCCCGTTGTAGGTGCTCTCCTGTGTGGTCATGGATGCGGTACCCACCTTCACCCAGATGAATTTCCAGTTGAAGTAGAGATTATAATAGAGGTGTTCACCCGCCTTGAAGGCCTTGTTCTCGATGCCACACTGTGCCTGTGCGCCCAGCGAAGCGGCGGCGAGTACGATGGTAACAACCAGTGTTCTGATGCGGTTCATGATGGAAATGTTCATAATCGTTCTGTTCATGATTTATGGTCTGTAGGTGATACCCAGTTTGGCGGCGCGGTCGGCATTGCGGTTGCGCAGTTTTTTCTCTTTGTCGGGTTTCTGTTTTGTGATGGCCGATGGTTTCTGCCGGTCGAGGGGCCTGCCGCTGATGTTCCATGCGTGTGTGATATCCCATTTGGCTTTGCATTCCACCTCTCTCGGGTCGTAGAAGAGCGGTTCGGGTTGCAGTCCCTGTGCATAGTTGCCGGTGTCCCATACGCCGTTGCCGTTGAGGTCGGCAAAGGCCCGTATGTAGTATTTGCCGGGGTTGAGATAGAAGAAATCGGCTTCCCCGTCCTTCACCCTGGCCTCTTTCACCACGGCATCGTTGCTGTTGAGCAACTGCACCACGAGCGTACTGTCGGCGATGCTGTCACAACCGCTCACCGCTACGGCGAGCGTAGTGTATTCCTCGAGGTCCTTGACACGTATGCCCATCTTGATGGGGCCGGAGATGGTGCCATAGATATCCTCGATGGCCGCCGAGTCAATCTCCATCTTGTATTCATTGGCAGGCAACCATTCGGCCAGCAGTTCATACTGCCGGAGCGTGCCCTTCTTGCGTCGCCATTTGTGGGGGGTGTCTATCCAGAGACTGTCCTGTTTGATATAGAGGTGGATGGCGGCGGTGTCTATGCTGGCCAATGGTGTGGGCGATTCTATCAGCACATTGCGGTCGGGGTCGAGCGAGCTGCCGCTCATCTTCATCTCCAGGTGCTTGATGGGCATGATGGAGTCGTAGGGCTGCCCTTTCTTTTTCGCCTTCTCCATCTTCTTCTGCCATTTCTCTATCTCCTTGAGCCGTTCTTTCTCCCTTTTCTCATAACTGGTTTTGGGCAGGGCGGTGATGGTGTCGGTACGGCTGACGAGTGCCCCTGTGGAGTCGGTCATCAGATAGGTCAGTTCCATCTCCAGTGAGTCGCGGTTCACGAGTGCCGTGTCGCGGAGCCAGTAGCAGAGCGTATCGTTCTTCTCGCTGTTTTCTAAGAAGAAGGCCCCCTTCTCATCGAAGTTCAGTCCGCGGATGGCAGGCAGCGAGTCGTTGCCGTAGGTGAAGAAGAGGGTGAACTTGCGGTGGTCGCTGCGGTCGGTCTTCAGGAGATAGCGGTCGGTCTGCTCTTGGGTGAAGGCACGGAGCACGACATCGTCGGGATAGAAGTGGGTATAGCCTGTGCGGATGATGGAGTCGATGCGCAGCGAGTCGCGCCAGATGGTGTCCTGACGGATGTCGGGGGCGCATCTCGGACTGATAATCCGGCTGCTGAAGGCCACCATCTCGCTCTTCTGGCTGTATTTGAAGTCGCCGTCGGCATCCTTCAGTGCATAGGCCCGGTACTCTCCGGGCGCCACACCACGGATGACGAAGCGTCCCCTTCCGTCGGTTCTTGACACGCGCAGCAGGGGTTGTGTGGTGAATGCCGAGTCGCTATGGTCATCATACAGCCCCACGAGTATGCCCTTGACGGGTTCCAGGTTCGATGCGTCGAGCACTGTTCCCGCCACCTCAAACGAGTCGATACGTCCGCCGGTAGAGAACGAGTAGGTGTAGTTGCCCATAGGATTACCCTCGTTATTGTCGGTGATGGCATCCGCAAAGTCGATGGTATAGGTGGTGTTTTCTTTGAGCGTGTCCTTCAGTTCCACGACGATTTTCTTTCCGGCAGCCCTGATTTCGGGCATCTCCAGTTGCGGAGGTGACACGACCACCTTGTTGGAGGCATCCTCCAGTTTGATGAACTCGTCGAAATAGATGCTCACCTTCTTCTGCTTCACGCCTGTGGCCTTTTCGGCAGGCGAGGCGTGGAGGATGCGTGGTGGCGTGTCGTCATACCATCCGCCGTCGGGCTGTCCCATGCGTGCGCAGGAGGCGGCGAGCGTCAGGATAGCGGCCGTCAGCAGTAGTAGCAGAGGGTTGGGGGCAGTTCTTTTCATATCGTTCAGGATAGGGTAGTGCCGGATGCGATGGAGTCGGATGCGGCGGGATGAGATGGGGTGTTGAGTTTGAGCAGCAGTTCGATATGCTCCCTGCTGTTGGAGAGTCGCGGCACCTTGTGCTGTCCTCCCAGTTTGCCCTTCATCTTGAGCCATTCGTTGAAGAGACCCTTCTTGGCCTTGATGATTTCCAGGTGCTGCAGGGTGATGTTCTTGTATCGTTTGGCCTCATAGTCGCTGTTGAGTTCCTGCAGACACTGGTCGAGCAGTCGGGCAAAGGTGTCGAGGTCGTCGGGTTCTTGGGCAAACTCGATGAGCCACTGGTGGCGGCATTTGGCTTGGTCGTCCATGAATACGGGGGCTGCCGTATATTCGCTTACGACGGCTCCCGTCTGGGCACAGGCAAAGGCCAGTCCGCGTTCCGCATTGTCCACGATGAGTTCCTCGCCGAAGGCATTGATGAAATGCTTGGTGCGTCCGGTGATGGTGAATTTGTAGGGGTTGGTGGAACTGAAGCAGACGGTGTCGCCGAGCACATATCTCCACAGTCCGCACGAGGTGCTGATGACCATGGCATAGTTCTTGCCCGTCTCCACGCCCCAGAGCGGTAGGATGGTGGGGTTGTCCTTCCCGAACTCGTCCATGGGGATGAACTCATAGAACACACCGTAGTCCACAAGCAGCATCATGGCGGGGTCATCGGGGTCGTTCTGCAGTCCGAAGAACCCCTCACTGGCGTTGTAGGTCTCCATATAGTGCATGTCGGGTGAGGTGATGAGTTGCTGATACTGCTTGCGGTAGGGAGTGAAGGCCACACCTCCGTGGAAGAACACCTCGATGTTGGGCCACACCTCCTGCAGATACTGCTTGCCCGAGAGCTCCATCACCCGGGTGAGTACGGAGAGCATCCACGAGGGCACGCCGCTGAGGTTGGTGATATTCTTGTGGAGGGTTTCCTGGGCAATGCGTTCGCGCTTCACTTCAAAGTCGGAGATGAGTGCTGTTTTTTTCTTGGGCACTCTGACAAGGTTGGCCAGGGGATTGATGTTCTCGATGAGGATGGCGCTGAGGTCGCCCACGAGTGAACCGGGCAGATTGTAGTTGGGGGCGTGGCTTCCGCCAAGAATCAGTGCCTTACCATCGAAGAGGCGGCTCTTGGGATTGTTGCGCAGATAGAGTGCCACGGCATCCTTTCCGCCCTGGTAGTGCAGGTTTTTCAGTCCCTCCTCGCTCACGGGGATGAACTTGCTCTTGTCGTTGGTGGTTCCCGATGACTTGGCATACCATTTCACACGTCCCGGCCAGAGGATATCCCTCTCTCCGTGTCTCATGCGGTCGATGTCGCCCTTGAGTTCCTCGTAGGTGTTCAGGGGAGTCCGTTTGATGAAATCCTCATAGCTGTTGGTTTCTCCAAACAGGTGTTTGCGTCCGTATTCGGTGTCTTTGGCCGCTTTCAAGAGTTGGGTGAGCACCTGCTGTTGCAGGGCCGGTGCTTCGTTGAAGTAGCGGTCGAGTTCCCTCTGTCGGGGTTCGAATACCTTGCTGATAATACGGGTCAGACTCATATCGTGATTCTTTTTTTATTTCTTCTTGTTGGTTATACGTCATGAATACGCATATATATATGAATGTGCAAAGGTACGCTAAACTTTTGTAAAACCACTCCTTTTTTACATTATTTATAGCAGATAGGGCTATTTCTGTCTCGTTTCCCGTTCGTTGGCTGGTGTCTTTTCCCCTCTTTGGTGGCCTCTTATTGGTGTTTTTTTGTCTTTTTTAGTGGCGTTTTTTCTTGCTGTTTTGTCAGAAAAGCAGTATATTTGCAGCCTGTAATCCAATAACTGCTAACTTGAAAAAACATCAGATATGAAACACGTGTTATGTTCGTTGCTTTGTCTCCTTGCACCCCTCTCCGCTGTACAGGGCAGAAGCGTGGTGTTCACCCTTGCCGACGGCAGTCAGGCCTGGTATCAGTTGGGAGGAGAAAGGGCTCCCATGTTGCGTTTTGCAGATGGTGAGGCTGTGGTGGATGCCGACCGCTACCAGTTTGCCGATATACTCAGTTTTGCGGTCTCCGAACAGGATGCCCCCTCGGGCATTGCCGCTGCCACGACGGCTTCGTCGGTAGTGATGCAAGGCCAGGAACTGGTGGTGCCAGCCCCGGATGGAGTCCGTCCTGTTATCTATGACATGGCGGGCAGGCGGATGGACGTGCTCGTCACCACAGTCTCAGGAAGTTGCGTGTTCCGTCTGCAGTCGTTGCCCGTAGGTGGCTATGTGTTGAAGGCGGGTAAGATGTCGTTTCGTTTTTGGAAGAAATAGAAAGGAGGAAACCGAATGAAAACAAAGAGGAGTATGCTGTTTTGTCTTGTTTGTGTGCTTCTGTCTCTGCCGATGTTTGCCCAGCAGCGACCGCAGCAGTTGACCGTGCAGTTTGCCGACCGCTTCATAGAGAATGAGGTGTGGAGCCTCGATGGTGTCGACTCCATCCGTTTCGACGAGCGTCGCTTGTGTCTTCTGACCAGTTACGAGGGTTTCGACCGCCCCATCCCCGTCTACAAGACCTATCGTGATGGAGCCGTTTATCTCTTCGGCGAGGGCAGCCGAACGCTCGTCAAGCCCAATGAGTATCGGGATGTCGATTTCACACTGGAGTCTTCCCGGTATTGTTTCCAGCGTTCCATGGAGTCCGAGCATTTTGTCATTTTCTGGGAGAAAGGTCTCCAGTTGGTCAATGGCAGCGTCTCCTTGGGCGGTTACAGTATTCATATCAAGACGGCGCTCAACCGGGCTGAGACCATCTGGAAGAAATATGTAGAAGAGTTGGGCTTTCTGCAACCCGGCTCTTCGCTCACCGACAGATTCAAAATCTGTATGTTTGTGGTCAATCAGGAGTCATGGCGTGCCGATGGTTCCGGTCAGGACGGCACGGTGAGTTACTATTCGGGCTCTACGCTGAAGACCCGCTCTCAGAAGGTGGGGCTCTTCCACTGCAATCCCTGGGCGTTCCAGGCCGAGGGCGGTCATACGATGGCTCATGAGGTGGGGCATGTGTTCCAGTATTTGGTGAGTGCCGACCTGGGAGGAACCCATGGCTGGCAGTGGGGCTTCGGCAGCAATGGCAGCGGCGGCAACTGCTGGTGGGAGTGCTGTGCCCAGTGGCAGGCATTCCAGGTCTATCCTGCCTCTCTCTTCACCAACTATCGGTATAGCGAATATGTAGACAATGTCTACCGCGGATTCCTGCATGAGTCGCCCCGTTATGCCAACTATTTCATCCAGTATTACTGGTGCCAGTTGCATGGTGCCGACTTTATCGGTAGGCTGTGGCGTGAGTCGAAATATCCCGAAGACCCTGTGGAGACCTATCAGCGTATGAATGGTCTGTCGCAGGATGATTTCAACCGGATGATTTTCGATTTCGCCTGCCATGCCGTCACCTGGGACATCGACGGTTTGCGCGACCGCGGCAAGAATTATCAGGATGCTTTTTCCACTACCCTCAACTGGGTAGAGGGCACCGATGACAGTTACATCGTTGCACCGGAGTGTGCCCCCCAGAACTATGGCTTCAATATCATCCGTCTCAAGGGACTGCAGGGCGGCACCACCGTCAAGGTACATTTCAAGGGGAGGGCCGGAGCAGCCGGCTATCGCAACGTCAACACATCGAAGGCAGGCTGGCGTTATGGATTGGTGGCACAAACCGCTGGCGGTGAGCGCATTTACGGTGAGATGCAAGGTGATGCCGAGGGCACTGCCGAACTCCTGCTGCCCGACGATGTAGCCAAGGCATGGCTGGTGGTGACAGGTGCTCCCACCGAACATTGGCGTCATGCCTGGGACGATGACGAGTCGAATGATGAGCAGTGGCCCTATGAGGTCTCTTTCGAGAACTGCGGAGCCCAGGGCACCAACCGTACCTATGGCGACTATCCCGAAGACTATGTGCGTCGTGACACCACCGTGGTGATCGATGCCACACTGGCCTATAGCGGCAGCAACTACAGCAGCGTGCGCGTGCAGTACGACCTGGATGCCGTGAGCCGTGCCTTGGGAGTGAGCACCAAGCAGATGCAGGCCGTGAAGTGTAGTGCGTCGAGCCACGGGGTGAAGGGTACCATCGACTTTGTGGGAGTCAGCGCTACGGGAGCCAAGACCTATGGCACCACGACGTCCACCTCGTCATCCACCTGTTACGGCCACTGGTTCACCACCTCAGGCCAAGTGGTGGGCTACACCTCTTCGGCTGCCATCTTTGCCGAGATGTATCCCGAGAAATACGGCTGCTATGTGGGACAATACCCGGGCCATCTTTCTGCCGGACAGACCTATACCATCCGTCAGGCCTTTGTCTATACCCACACCGACGGCCGTCAGTATCAGGCCACGATGGTGGTGAGGCTCAAGGTGGTGTGACGTCACCTCATGTGAATCATCTTGTGGGTTTGCAGCGACAGCCGCCACTTCGGATGTGCGGCGATATAGCTGAGCGTGTCATTGAGGATGCGGCGATTGTCGTCGGGCTGTCCTGTGTCGAGCGGCTGCAGGCGGTAGTCCTTGGCTTTGATTTGGCTGAGGTTTTCGATGTTCTGGCATCCGAAGAGCACCTTCAGTTCATCGATGCGCTGGATGCGGAGCGGAGCGTCTTTGGGCGAACAGGTAATCCAGTCGATGTCGGCTCCTTCGGGCAAAGCCTTGCTGCCGTTGGTCTCCATCTGGATATAGCATCCCATGGCATGCAGGCACTGGGTCAGTTTGGGGGTGAGTTGCAGGGTCGGCTCCCCTCCCGTAATCACCACATGGCGGGCAGGGAAGGCACTAACCCTTCTGGCTATCTCCTCTTCGTCCATCTCCTCGAAGGTCTCATGGTGTGTGTCGCAGAAGGGGCATCTCAGGTTGCATCCGCTGAGACGGATGAAGACGGCTGCCGTCCCCGTAAACCGTCCCTCACCCTGGATGGAATAGAAAATCTCGTTCACCCTCATTCCTCTTCGTCCTTTTCGTAGATGGCCACATTGTTTCTGCTCTCTTCCACCTCCACGCGGTAGCAACTGTCAATCTGCTCGCACACCCATCGTGCGATGTTTTCCGCAGTCGGGTTGAAAGGCAGCAGTTCGTTGAAGTTGCCATGGTCCAGATAGCCGTGGATGCGTCGTTTCACCTCAGTGAAGTCGACCACCATTCCGTCGGCATTCAGGTTCTTGGCTTTACAAAAGATGGTAATCATCCAGTTGTGTCCGTGCAGCTGTTCGCATTTGCTGCTGTAGGATAGCCGGAGCTGGTGGCTGCCTGCTATCTCCATGGTCTTTTTGATGTAATACATGTTGAAAGTTTTTTGAATTAGGGTTTTCTTCTACCTAAGTTGTCAATTACGCTGCAAACTGGTCAAGAATTAGAGGCCGCAAAGCAGGTAAGAGAAACTGCGAGGAAGGATAGGTTTGGAGAGCGCATTTTTGAAACGGCTAACGAAATGCCGTCGTTCCCCGACGGCAATACAAGCATACAAGCTTGGATAAAGGAGCACGTCCAAATCACAGATGAGATAAAGGATTTGGGCGTAGGTCGCTTAATGGTTAAGTTCGTTGTAGAGAAGGACGGAACCATCACCAATGCAGAAATGATGCGTCCGATGCATCCCGCCATTGACAAAGAAGCGACTCGTGTCATTGAGAGTATGCCTAAATGGAATCCTGGAAAGCTTAGCGGTCTTCCTGTGCGGGTTAGATACATGCTACCTGTCAATTTCAAGTAAAATACGCCTAATTTGTATCCTGCGAAACAGGACTTGCAGATTTGAACGCAAGTCCTGTTTGTATTGGAGCGGGGTCTTTTATAGAGGTTTCATACTATCTATCCTTGCGGATAAGTTGCGGTTGATCAGGTCGCCATATTTCTCCCCGCCTTCCCTCTTATACTTTTTCCGTAAATGCTTTGAGGTCAAAGTACATTAACACCGTGTCGGCTTCTTCTGGTATTTCATTTTGAAGTAGACGAAAGCCGTTCTTCTCGTAAAAATGTCGTTTGTCAACAAGTGCATCCACTGTTATAAAGCGACATGCCCCAATAGAGGCTCTACGCAGAAGCATTTCACGAATAGAGCGAATGAGCATAGAGCCTATATGCTCTCCTTGATGTCCTTCTGCTACTGCAAGACGACCAATCTTTACTGCGGGATAACTGCTGAAATGCTTTTCATGTGGAAATTCATTCCTAAGTTTCCTCCAAAGATTCTGGGGAACCGTCGTATTAGAAACTTTGTCATTCAGCAAACTAAAATAAGCAATAGTTTCGTCGTCATCCTCCAGAATAAATGTATTGGCAATAAATTCTTCATAGAAGAAACGGGCATCTTCAAGAAGAAAGCCATTCAACTTTTTGTCTCCGCAATTGAATGGCTTTATGGTTTCAACATCCTCTATCCGTAAAAATCTTCTCATTTATTAGGGCATTGGAAATGTTGCTATACTTTTCAAATACTCATATGCTTCTTCCTGTGCCTGCCTCTCGCCAACAGACATACTTACAGGATGTTCTATTTCCTTTTGGAAACGAACAGCATCGTCACCAAACAATATTGGAGTTTCTTTGAATGGATATGGTTTTGCTGCCATTGTCACCTCTCTTTCTTGTTAGTTTGTCTTTTCAGCAGCAAAGTTAATATATTTTTTTAAGAAAACAATGCTTTTGGAAGAAAAACTGCAGAAAATGATGTTTAGTATGTCCCTTTGCTATAAATAAGCAATACAGACTAAACTAATTCTTTCCCCTAAAGGCAGACAGGAATTTTAAGGGAAATGAATAATTTTTGCTTGATGTCTTTGCAGATTACAGTTTTTTTGTTACCTTTGCATCAATTATTTTAAGTGACGCCACAAAGATAGTAATATTTCGTGAGAAAACAAGCGGAAAGTTGTAAAAATATACCGTTTCCGCTGATTTATTAACGAAATAATCAGATTTAGGGTGTCAGGCTTTCACCTAAGAGTTTTTTCATTTTTGTCTTCAGCGTCTTTATCTTCCTTTTCGTGATATTGCCCGCCCGCCTGAGGTCGATGGCGTGTGATATAAGATGAACCTTAATTCCGCAACACTTTATTTTTACTTTTTTTATAAGTACCTGAGCAACAAAAAGTTATTGCTTGTGGCAAGCGGCAAAGCCGAGCGTTCAGGATTTTGCCATGTCAGATTTTTCACTTACCTTAGTGCTGCAAATCGAGACAAGCAAAAATCATCAATGACATGGCAAAGATAAGCATAAAATCTGAGAAAA
>JAEDMP010000087.1 GCA_016302965.1 Bacteroidaceae bacterium | reverse complement strand
CCATGAAATCAGCAGGCATCGGTGAGGAACAGATAGCAGCAATGACCAAAATAAGCATCGAAGAAATAAGACTTCTGTAAAGAGAGTGCGCCAGCGTTTGCCGGCGCACTTTTGCGATAGGAAGTTCAGGATTATCCGCAATGGAAATAACGCTCCACGAGCTCCCTCATGAGCGAGGGATTGGCTTCCGCCTCCTGACGCAGGGTGCGGTCGTTGAAGGAACGCAGATGGGCAATCATACCATCAACAAGCTCGGAAGAGAACACCCCCTGTTCTTCATAGATGGCACGCTGCTGCTGCAGACAGTCGGCAGAAGCGGCACAATTGTCGGGCAACTGTTCCAGCTGCTTGAGGCGGTCGGCATGCTCCGCCTGATGGATATTCACATCCACATAGGTGCGTTCGGCCAACTGCAAGGCATCTGGGTTCTCCAGTCCATGACGACACGCCACACAGAGGCCAGCCATCAACAGATAGATATTGGCAGAACAGTCGGGTGAACGCATCTCAACGGTCTGCTTGAGCGTGGTGTCATAGACGGCCGGCTGCTCCAGCGGATTGGCCGCCGCCGACATATCCACCCCTTGAGCCCATCCCAGGGGAACCCTCACCAGTACGGAGCGGTTGCAGTCGCCCCAACAGACATTCGTGGGAGCCTCCTGATGGGGAACCAGACGGAAATAACTGGTGGGATTGGTATTGCCAAAAGCGGTGAGCGACGGAGCCAACTCCACCATACCCGCAATGGCTCTGCGAGCGATGTCAGACAAACGCCCGTTGTCGAGCATCATGTTCCTGCCATCCTTGACCATACGGATATGGATATGCATGCCAGATCCAGCCTTTCCCACCGTAATCTTCGGAGCAAAAGTAACCTGATAGCCGCGCTCGTAAGCCAGATTCCGGATAACCCATTTGGCAATCATCTGCTGGTCGGCCGCCTCCTCAGCATCTACAGGCAGGAATTCAATCTCATTCTGTTCATAGTTGTGACCGTTCTGCATGAAGTTACCCACCTCAGAATGACCATATTTGATTTGTCCGCCAGCCTGGGCGATATAGGCCATGCACTCGGTACGGAAGGCACCAGCCTTGGCAAAAGGTGCCGACTCGTGATAGCCCTTCTGGTCGCTGGCCGGATAGCTGCCCGTGTCGGGCATGATAACATAATATTCCAGTTCGGCCATCGCCTGGAAACGCATGCCAGTGACCTCAGTAAAACAGCGGCATGCCTTGGCCAGAATCTGCTCAGGAGAACTCTGCATGGGCTGGCCATTCCGGTCGAAATAGGAACAGAGCAGCGTCACCGTGGGCAGGGTGGCAAAGGGGTCCAGGAAAGCAGTCCTGAACTTGGGCAACACATAGAGGTCACTGCTGCCAGCCTGAATGAAGGGGAAGAGGCTGGAGCCATCCACACGCTCGCCGTAGGTGAGGATGGTCTCGAGATAGTCGAGACTGTTGATGACAAAGTTGAGCGTCTTCAGCCTACCGTCATGGGCAGGATACATGAAGTTGACCATCTTGACATCATGCTCACGGATAAAGCGGATGATGTCGCTTTTTGTCAGTTCAGAGGCCGGTTTGCCGGCAAATGCGACAATCGGATTGGGACATAGTTCGATTTGGTTGTTTTCGGTTTTCATACATTTAGATTTTTAGTGACTTTACTGTTGCAAATATAGCCTTTTATCCGATACCCTCCAAACTTTTCCACTTAAAAAAACGCAAAGAGCCGCACCCGAGAAAAGGGATGCGGCTCTTGCAGCTTATTCTTTTCAGAAAAGAATGCTTACTTTACCTTGGCAACGATGGCCTTGAAGGCTTCGGGATTGTTCATGGCGAGGTCGGCGAGCACCTTGCGGTTGATCTCGATACCGGCCTTGTTCAGGGCACCCATCAGAGCAGAGTAGCTCATGCCTTCGAGACGAGCGGCAGCATTGATACGCTGAATCCACAAAGCGCGGAAGGTGCGCTTCTTGTTGCGGCGGTCGCGATAAGCGTAAGTAAGTCCCTTTTCCCAGGTATTCTTTGCTACGGTCCAAACATTCTTGCGGGCACCAAAGTAACCGCGAGTAAGTTTCAAAATTCTCTTCCTCTTTGCTCTTGAAGCAACGTGATTGACTGATCTTGGCATAGTTTTTTCTTACTTTAAAATGTTAGACAATAGGGATTAACGGAGACAAAGGAGGTCGCGCACCTGCTTCATGTTAGAGGGGTCAACGATGGCCTGGTGTACCAGGTTACGCTTCTGCTTCTTGGTTTTCTTCGTCAGAATGTGACTGTGGAAAGCGTGATGTCTCTTGATCTTACCTGTTCCGGTGAAGCGGAATCTTTTCTTGGCACCGGAGTTCGTCTTAACTTTTGGCATTTTTTTTAATATTTAATGAGTTATTTATTATACAGTGGCAACGCATATACCCGGCGTTACGCACATTTCTTTCACCTTTTGGTTGCTTCTGGAGCGCTGGAGGGCTATCTGATGCTGTCTTGGCGGGCGATGACGTGAATCACTCGCCCCCCTTGAGTTTCTTCAGCGCTTCAGCACTGATTTTGGCGTTGGCAAACAAGCCTCCGTTGGCGGGCATCTCTGCCTCTTCCTCTTGGGCCTCAGCAGCTGCGTTGGCAGCTTCCAGCTCTTCCTGGGCACGCTTCTCGCGGTCGAGCGCCTGCTGGCTCTTCTTCACGGCTCCCGCCTTCTTGGGTGCGAGATAGAGGAACATCTTCTTGCCCTCGAGCGAAGGCATGTGCTCCACCTTTCCATACTCCTCCAGGTCATTGGCGAACCGGAGCAGCAACACCTCACCCTGTTCTTTGAAGAGGATGGAACGTCCGCGGAAGAAGACGTAGGCTCTCACCTTGTTGCCGTCTTCGAGGAATTCCTTGGCGTGCTTGAGCTTGAACTGATAGTCGTGCTCATCGGTCTGGGGACCGAATCTGATTTCCTTCACTTCCACCTTCACCTGCTTGGCCTTGAGTTCCTTGGCTCTCTTCTTCTGCTGGTAGAGGAATTTGGAATAGTCGATGAGACGACAAACGGGTGGCTTGGCATTGGGAGAAATCTCTACGAGGTCAACACCTTGTGCCCGGGCCATATCCAAGGCTTGGCGAGTGGGCACCACTGTGGAGCCATCGTCACTCACGATACGCACCTCACGCACTCTAATCTGGTCGTTGATGCGATACTGATTCTTTATTTTGTCATTCTTCATTCAACTGTTTTTATGAAATCGGCTGCAAAGGTACGATATTTCAGTGAATTAACAAAATTTTTTCCCTATTTTATTTGATAAAATATCCACAAAAAAGGTGGAAAAAGACGCAAGAGGGTTCTTTTTGTCTTTTTCCACCCAATTTTTATAGATGTACAGCCATTTTGGCGGGCAGGCTATAGCAGCTATCGTTTAGAGACTGAGCGACTTCTTGATGGCTTCGAGCTTGTCGGCGGCAGCCTTCACACAAGCCTCATAGTCGGCGGGACTCTTCATGTTGTCCTTGATCTCGACATAGAACTTGATTTTGGGTTCGGTGCCCGAGGGGCGCACACTCACCTTGGTGCCGTCTTCACAGAACCACTGCAGCACATTGCTGGTGGTAGGCATGTCGATGGTGGCCTGGCTACCATCGGCCTTGGTCAGCTGCAGCGTCTGATAGTCTTTCCATACGGCCACAGGACTTCCGCCCAGTTCCTTGGGAGGATTGCTTCTGAAGTTGGTCATCATCTGCTTGATTTCGTCGGCACCGCTCTTGCCGGGCTTCACCACGTTGATGGTAGCCTCGTTGGAGAATCCATACTCCATATAGATATCCATGAGCAGGTCGTAGAGGGTCTTGCCCTGGTCCTTGGCGTAGGCGCAAATCTCAGCCAGCAGCGAGCAGGCCGAAACGGCATCCTTGTCACGCACGAAATCCTGAGCGAGGAATCCATAGCTCTCCTCACCGCCGCCAATATACTGCTGCTTGCCTTCGGAGAGGGCAATCTCGCGTGCAATCCACTTGAATCCGGTGTAGCAGTCGCGCATCTCGATGTTCTGCTTGTCGGCAATCTGCTTGATTACCTCGGTGGTCACGATGGTTTTCACGATGAAGTCGGTGGGCTGCATCTTGCCCGTGGCCTTGCGGTTGGTGATGATATAATAGAGGAAGAGGAGGCAGGTCTGGTTGCCGTTGATGAGAATCCATTCGCCCTTGTCGTTCTTGCAGGCCATACCCACACGGTCGGCATCGGGGTCACTGGCCATCACGATGTCGGCACCCATGGCCTTGGCATCGCGCAGGGCCAAGGTGAGTGCCTCACCGTTTTCGGGGTTGGGAGAAACGACAGTGGGGAAGTCTCCGCTCTTGAGCATCTGCTCTTCCACGCAGTGTACATTCTCGAAGCCCCAGAACTTGATGGAGCGGGGAATCATCGTCATACCGGTACCGTGGAGGGGTGTATAGACAATCTTCAGGTCCTTTTGGCGCTGAATCATCTCGGGATCGATGCAGATTTCCTTGATGCGCTCCAGATAGATGCGGTCAATCTCCTCGCCAATGGTGACGATGAGGTCTTTGTTGCCCTCAAACTTCACATCATCGATGGTCACCTTGTTCACCTCGTCGATGATACCGGTATCGTGGGGAGCGAGCACCTGGGCACCATCTTCCCAATAGGCCTTGTAGCCGTTGTACTCTTTGGGGTTGTGGCTGGCGGTGACGTTGACACCGGCTTGGCACTTCAGTTCGCGGATGGCGAAGGAACATTCGGGAGTGGGGCGCATGTCATCGAAGAGATAAGCCTTGATGCCGTTGGCCGAAAAGATGTTGGCCACGGTCTCAGCATAAAGGCGGCTGTTGTTACGGCAGTCGTGGCAAACGACTACGGAAATCTCATCGCGGTCAGCAAAGTTCTTCTTCAGATAATTGGCAAAGCCCTGGGTGGCCATACCCACGGTATAAACGTTCATGCGATTGCTGCCGGCACCCATGATGCCACGCAGACCACCCGTACCAAACTCCAGGTCTTTATAGAAGCACTCGATCAATTCGGTCTTGTCTTCATTTTCCAGCATTTGCTTCACTGCGTTCTTGGTCTCCTCATCGAATGCAGGTGAAAGCCACTGTTGTGCTTTTTCCTCGCATTGTGCAATTAATTGTGCATTCTCATTCATACGATTAACTTATTTGTTTGTTGATTGGATTCGTCGGATTTATATCCACAAAGATACATCTTTTCATGTGAAGACAAGCGGGAAGAGCCACATATTTTTATTTTTTTAACAGGAAATTCCTATTTTAACCCAAAATAAGCCGCCACCCCTTGGGAGGGATGGCGGCAGAGGATACTCATTTGCGTTCTTTCGGGCGGTTGTTGTCATGCCGCTGCTTGAGCATACGGCGATGGAAACGGTCTTCGGCCTTGATAACATCAAAGACCTTGCAGGGACTGATTACACTGAAGAATTTCTCGTGGTAGGCCTGCAGAAGTTTCTTCTGCTCCACCTCAATCTTGTCCTGCGACTTGATGGCCTTGCGGCAGCCGTCTTCGGTGTCAGGTTTCTTGCGGCACAGCTTGCGCGACTGGTCGAAGAGCTGGCGCTGCTTGGCCTTCATCTCCCGATAGAGAGGCAGGAAAGCGGCTTGCTCAGCAGAGGTGAGCCTGGCCTCCTTGACAATGAAATTTTCAAGGTCCTCCTCAAACTGTTTGGGCGAGAACTTGCCCTTATTCTGGCCGCTCACGGCGAAACTCACCATCAGGGCCATCATGAAGAATAGTATTCGTCTGGTCATCATCATGGTTGCATATAAAAAGGTTGCTAACTGTTATTAATAAAGGATTGGTCACCTGCCTACTCTGCCGAACAGAGATAGGCATAAATATCGGCATTGTCCATCATGGCACAGTCGGCCACTTGCTCCTCATAGGAACTGCCGCTCACCTCGGCCTCGGCACTGGCCGTCATGTCAGCTTCGTGCAGGGTGAAATAGAAGGCTGTGGCAGAGACCAAGGCACAGACACAGGCGGCCGCCCAATAACGCGGGCGCCAGATGCTCATACCGGCACGTTTCAGTTGCGGCTCCTGCAAGACAGGCTGCTCGGGCAACTGACTCATGAGACGGTCAGCAAACTGGCCGAAATAGCCATCCGGCACACGGAAGGGGTTCTCCCCGCCTACGGTCTTTCTGATATCGTCATCTATGTTTGTCATGCTTTTCTTCTTTTATTGTTTTGACGCTACCGCCCTTAAATGGTTTAAGACGGAAGCAAAAAAATTTTTTCCTACAGACGGTGAACAGGCGTCTACCCCCGCTCGTGGCTGCTGATAAACTCGCGCACCTTGCCCACAGCGATATGATAGGAGGCCTTAAGCGAGCCCTGTGAGGTATGGAGCAGTTCGCTCATCTCGCTGTATTTCATCTCCTCGTAGTAGCGGAGCGAGAACACCATGCGCTGCACCTCAGGCAGCTGGCTCACCGCCTCGGTCAGCAGCGCCTGCAGATGGTTGCCGTCGAAGTAAGGGTCGGCCTGAAGCTGGTTGGCCACACCTGCCGCGGCTTCTTCATCTACGGAAAGAGCCTGGCGCACCTTGGCACGGCGCAGGAAGTCGATGCTCTCGTTCACGGCAATGCGGTAGAGCCAAGTGGAGAGACGGGAGTCATGCCTGAAATCGTCAAGACGGTTCCACGCCTTGAGGAAAGTATTCTGCAGGATATCGTCGGCATCATCATGACTGATCACCACACGCCGAATCATCCAATACAGTTTCTCGCTGTACTGGCGCACCATCACCTCGAAGCCCTTGCGGCGTTCCTGGGGTGTGGAGAGCATGCGGATAAGGTTTTTCTCGTCGGTCATCTCCTGTCGGTCTGGTTATTTGACTCTTCTGATCACATAAGGTTTAATCTCGTCGTAGATGATTTCATCATACCCATATACGTCGGGGCAGGACTGAAGGCTTCCGTCGGGCAGAGGATAGAGGGTGAAATAGGCGAGATAAAGTGGGACGGATTCGGGCAGCGGGATATGCCCAACGAGCTTACGGTTGGCCTCCGGCTGCTCCACGTATTTCAGTCCACGCTCGGTCTGCGGCTCCATGTCCATGCTGATACGCAGCCGGTCGAGCTGCCACTCATCGGTCTGGTGCCACAGATACTGGGCCAAACGGAAGGGATGCTCCACCCGCACACAGCCATGGGAGACGCCCCGGTTGTTCCGGCCGAAGAAATCACGTGATGAGGTGTCGTGGAGGAAGACGGAAAACTGGTTGTCGAAACGGAAGATGATGCGGCCAAGGGCATTGCCCTCACCACCCTCCTGGCTGACGCGGTATTTGCCACTGCGCAACATCGAGGCGGTAACCTTCTCGATGGGCATCCTGTTGCCCGAGGAGCGCTCGACAATATAATAATGGTTACGGGCGAAATAGGCGGAGTCGCCTGCATGGCGCGACACATCATCGCGGATGATGGAGGGCGGGATGTTCCACACGGGGTTCACTTCCATGCGTTTAAACCGGCTGACCAGCAGCGGGGTCTTGGTCTTCACCGAACCACAGCCAACCTTCATGTCGAGGATGGAGTCGGGAGCGTAGGCATAGAGATGGAAAGCCGGGATATTGACCACTACATGGCGGCTGCTGTCCATGGGCGGCAGTGCCTCGCGCCAGCGGCAGCGCTCCATATTGACCAGCAGACGGTGCAAACGTTTGTCATTGACCTCGGCCGATTGTTTACGCATACACTCCAGTTCCCGCTGCAGACGCCGATAAAAGGCCGAAGAGGGAACCGACTCGCGGAGCAAGGCCGCCGCCCGGTTCTCATGCACAGCCGCCAAGGCCGATCGCACATAGTCGTCGTCGGGACGGCTCACGCCCACATCAAAGAGCCCACGGTAGCTGAGCACCCTGCCCGAGGCACTGTCTACCCTGAGCGGATCAAAATGATTGAGCAGATAGATGGGGTTGGCAAAGCCGAAACGCTGACCGATGAGATAGCGGAGATAAGCCTGGGTGAGGCGGTAGTCGAGACGCATGGCCACACGCGAAACAGAATGGCAGAGGCTGTCGAAGCGCAATTGCCGCATTCGGCTGAGGTCATCAGCAATGCCACACACAAAGAACGAATCGGGAGCCAAGCCATGGCGGGGAGCCTCACGGAGCAAGGCCAGCAGACTATCGGCCTGGGCACTCACGCCGCCGGGCACCAACCACACGAAGGCGCCACCCTCAAGATAATAAGTACGAGTCTTGCGGTCGGCATAACAGAGGGGCTTCACCCTCCGGGTGAGGCTGTCGGCCATGTCGGCCATCTCAAGCGAATCAATGGGGAATCCCTGTTTCCGCAATTCGGAAAACACGGTGGGTACCTCTTCTATGGTGTCATCGGAGGATGTACACGCACTACAACTCACAAGCAAAACAATGCCTGTGAGCATAATGACGGGAAGGAGAAAGGATATTATCTGAGCGAAACCTTTCTGGCCACAGAACCAACCTTGACGATGTAGCACCCTTTGGGTATGTTAAGTTCCACACGCTGTGAGGGGCTGGTGATTTCCACCACTGCCACTACTCTGCCCGTGGATGATACGACATAGAGTTTCTGTCCGGCAGCTCCAGTCACATAGACCGCCTTATCCTTCACCACAACGTTCACCTCAGCCTGATCCACCTGCTCCATAGGGATTGCCTCTGCAGCATGCAAAACGGCCGGCACGGACATGGCCATCAGAGCCATCATTGTATATGCAAGTACACGTTTGGTCATAATCAGATTCTTTTTATTCCCTGCAAAATTAGTTGTTTTATGCGTACGTTCCAAGCTTTCCTGCTCTGTTTTCAGTTTTTTTAACCATCTTAAGACAATAAATACCCTTTTAGCCTTGCTTTTCCTCCCCTATTTCCTATGTTTTTCCGTTGTTTCTCCTATCCGGCTCTGTTCGTTCTCCGTTCGAAAATTTATAATTGCCTCATTTTCAAAGATTCTCCGAAAAAAA
>JAEDMP010000021.1 GCA_016302965.1 Bacteroidaceae bacterium | reverse complement strand
AATATGAGAAGTACAGAGTAATCCAAGACCAGACGTTCCTGTCTGACTTTGACAAGCTTTTAGATGAATTGAAATGAAAACACGACAACTAAGACAACAAAGACAACATAATATAAAAAGTTGTCAGCAGTTGTCCACGTTGTCGTCAAAAACAAAAGAAGATGAAACTGAAATTCAAAATACAACAATATCAGACGGATGCCGTGGAGAACGTGGTGCGCGTGTTCGACGGACAGCCCAACCTCGGCCTGCTGGAATACAAGATAGACCACGGCAAGGTGTATGTGGAGGTTGGCGGTAAGCGTGTGGAAGTGAAGGAATTTGAGTATGATGAAGAGGACACGGGCTATAAGAACGGCGACATCGATACCTTCTCTCAGTGAAAGGGAGAGAATCATTGAACAACTGAATATTTGATAAAAAAACGAAAATCTGCAAACAGAATATCACATACGACAGTATTGGTACACAGATAGTTATATCCATCTCTTTTGTAATTCTGTTTGCAGTCCGTTTGCAGAAAAACAGTATTTGCAAACAGAATTTCCAATTTTGCAAGTGGTACTTGCCGAATTAATGGTTCTGCCTTTGTCTGTTCTCACAACAAAAATTGATATGAAAAGGGTGGCGCATTGTCGAAGTCAGGAAATGAGAATAATACAAACATTGTTCATCCGTCCATTACACAGAAAGAGGGCTGACTCCGTTGGGAGTCAGCCCTCTTGGTATGTAATGCTATCCGAAGGAAGCTTTTTTACTTGGCTTGGATTTCTTGGATGAGCCGGTCGGCGTGTCCCCACTTGTCCATCATATAGAGCATGTAGCGCACGTCGACACCGATACAGCGGGCGAGCTCACGGTCGAAACGGAGGTCGGAGGAGAGGCTGTCCCAGTTGCCATCGAATGCCAGTCCGATGAGTTCACCCTTGCCGTTGAACATGGGCGAACCGCTGTTACCACCCGTGATATCGTTGTTGGTGAGGAAACAGAGCTGCATCTTGCCCGTCTGCTTGTCGGCATAGATACCATAGTCGGGGGCATCCATCAGCTGGTGCATCTCTGGCTCGGCAAAATAGTCGATGATACGGTCGGCCTTCTTCATCTTCTCCAAAAGGCTCTCCGAGGTGGTGTAATAGCCCGAGGGAGCTCCTCCGAGCAGGAAGCCACCCACCTGTCCGTAACTCAGACGCATGGTGAAGTTGGCATCGCTGTAATGGGGCAGGTCCTGCTCCATACGCAGTTTGATATTGCAGAGATAGCGTTCCTGCAGGTTGATGGAATCGTAGGTGGCGAGGATGGGCTGCAGCAGACTGTCACGCAGGGCGGTGAGGGCCAGTCCCATCTTCACGCCGGGATCCTTCATGAAGCTCTTCTTGTTGATATAGATAGGTGTGTTGCTCTTCATGAGCACCGACTTGCTCCATACATCATTGATATAGCGGGCATAGTCGCCCTGATAGTCACGGTCCACTATCTGGTAGATGTCGGGCAGGAAAGCCTTGTCCACCTGCTTGCGGTAGTTGTCCATGAGCACGGCGAGCACCTCTTTCTCGGTAGCCTCATCCCAGGTCTCACTGTTGTCGGCAAACTCTACATACTGTTTTTTCTTCTTGTTCTTCGGTCCCTTCACCGCCATACCGTTGTGCACCTTGATGGCACGGTCTACCAGTTCGCAAGTGCCACGGAAGGTCTCGTTGAAGTTCATGAGCGCCTTCCTCATTGTCAGACGCTGGTCATAGAGACGCTTCATGAGGTCAAGGTCGAGCTTCCCCTTCAGATAGCCCGTCGAATCCTGATAGCGGCGGATGGCAGCCTCGAAGTCAGCCTTCTGGCGGATCAGTCCGATGCTGTCGATACACTTGTTCATACCGATGGAGTTCTTCCAGTAGTTGGCACTGCGGGCAAACTTCGAGTCGTACTTGATGCGCACAGCCTCGTCGGCCCTCATGTGACGCTGCATCACCTCCTGCTTCACCCCACGCACCTGGGCTCGTGGTTCGTTCTCAGCATCGCGGCGCTCACGGATGCCAAAGGAAGAGATATAGCGGTTGGTGCTGCCGGGATAACCCATGGTCATCGAGAAGGAACCCTCCTGATAACCCTGGAGCGACACGGGAGCCCAACTCTCGGGACGGTAAGGCACATTATCCTTGCTGTACTTGGCGGGACCGTTGGTCTTGGGGTCAGCATAGATACGGAACACGGAGAAGTCGCAGGTCTGGCGCGGCCACATCCAGTTGTCGGTCTCACCGCCGAACTTGCCCATCGACTTGGGCACAGTGAACACCAGTCGGAGGTCGGTGAAGTCACGATAGGTAGTGGCATAGAAGGCATTGCCCTCAAAGAAGGGTTTGATTTCCAGACGCAGGGTAGAGTCCTTGGCCTTGACCTCCTTCGACCATGCGTTCTCGATGGAGTCGAGGAAATGGGACTGGTCGGCCAAACTGAGCTCGTAGAGTCCGAGTTTCTCCAGATCCTTGGTCACATCCTTCTGCTCCACCATGAAGCTCACGAACATATCCTCATTGGGCAGTTCCTCTTCATAACTCTTGGCAGCGAAGCCATTGAGCATATAATCATGCTCTACGGTAGAATGGCTTCTGATGGCCTCAAAGCCGCAATGGTGATTGGTGAATACCAGTCCATTGGGCGAAACGACCACTCCCGAGCAATAGCCGCAGAAGTTGACCACCGCATTTTTCACCGCATGCTCGCTCTGATAAAGATCGGCATAGGGAAGAGCGAACCCCTCGTCCTGCATCTGTTGATACACGGCCTGGGGCAGGTTGTAGAGCGTCCACATACCCTCATCGGCCTGAGCAGACGCAGCCGACAGCATGGCGGTCAGCGCCATCGCATATCGTTTGACATTTCTTTTGACTGTTGATTGCATATTGTTATTTGATTGGTTAATCATTGATATTGGTTGCAGGGGGCATGGGAAGCCGCCCCGTCACTTCCTGAATTTCTTCCCGATGACGGGCAATGAGCTCAAGGGGAAATCCTTCTTCACGATGGTGGCCAGGAAGAGCAGAATCAGCACACTGTTGACCGTGAGTGAGAGCAGCAGCGAGGCATGGCGGTTGAGCCACTGCATGGGCAGGAAGAGCACCAAGGCCAAGGCCACATAGAAGAGAATTTCCTTCATCGGATAGCGGATGGGGTAATACTTCTGTCCTACGAGATAGCTCAGCACCATGGCGGTGGCATAGCCGGCGAATCCAGCCCAGGCACAAGCCATATAACCATAGCGGGGCACAAAAAGCACGTTGATGGTTATCAGCACCGCACAGCCCAGTCCGGAGAACCAGGCTCCCCAGATGGTCTTGTCGATGAGTTTGTACCAGAAAGAGAGGTTGAAATAGATACCCATCATGATTTCTGCCGCCATGACAATGGGCACCACGCGGAGCCCGCTCCAATAGTCGTGTGCAATGATGTATTTCAGCAGTTCGAGATAGCCCACCACCACCAGGAAAGCCAGCAGGGTGAAGATGACGAAATACTTCATCGCCTTGGCATAGGTCTCGCGGTTGTCCTGGCCCTTGGCCTTGCCGAAGACGAAAGGCTCGTAGGCATAGCGGAAAGCCTGGGTAATCATCGCCATGATCATCGCAATCTTCGAGGCGGCACCGTAGACCGCCAACTCGCTGTGGGCTCCCGCTCCATAGAGGTAAGGGAAGAGTATCTTGTCGGCGGTCTGGTTGAGGATGCCGGCAATGCCCAGCACCAGGATGGGCCAGCTGTAGCCCAGCATCCGCTTGAGCAACGGGCGGTCGAAGACATACTTGAAGCCCGTCAGTTCGCGATAGAAGCAGAAGGTGATGGTGGCTGTGCAGAAGAGGTTGATATAGAAGGCATAGCCTGCACCGACGGTGGGGTCGTAGATGGCTCCCACGCTTTCCGGCCACCGCACATAGAGGGCGGGCAGCAACAGGAAGAACAGCAGGTTGAGCAGGATATTCATCACGATGAAAAGCAGCTTGAGGGCTGCAAACTTGATGGGTCTCTTCTGGTAGCGCAGATAGGCGAAGGGGATGCACTGGAAGGCATCGAGGGCCACGGTGAGCGCCATCACCCAGATATAGGAGGGATGGTCGGCATAGCCCATCCACTCAGACAGGGGAGTGAGCAAGACAAAGACCAGCATCACAAAGAGCAGTGCCACAGAACCCACTGCCATAAGTACGGTGGGATAGACACGCTGAGGGTCTTCGCCCTCCTTGTTGGCAAAACGGAAGAAGGCGGTCTCCATACCGAAGGTGAGCAGCACGAGGATGAGTGCGGTATAGGCATAGAGATTGGTGATGACACCATAGCCGCCACTGGCTGCCGAGAGCTTGGCGGTATAGAGCGGCACGAGCAGATAGTTGAGGAATCGCCCCACGATACTGCTGAGACCATAGATGGCTGTGTCCTTAGCCAGGGATTTCATGCTTGACATAATCAACTGTTTTTGAGACGAGATGAAAGATGGAATTATCCGAAGAACAAGTAACAGATGGCGATGGCAGCGAGGATGCCTGCCAGGTCGGACAGCAAGCCGCAGGCCACGGCATGACGGGTGTAACGGATGCCCACACTGCCGAAGTAGACGGCGAGCACATAGAAGGTGGTATCGGTAGAGCCCTGGAAGATACAGCTTAGCCGGCCCACAAACGAGTCAGCGCCATAGGTGGTCATCGTGTCCACCATCATGCCACGGGCCCCGCTGCCCGAGAGCGGTTTCATCAGTGCAGTGGGCAATGCCTCCACAAAGCTGGTATCACAGCCGGTGGCAGCTACCGTCCATTTGATGCCTCCCACCAGCATGTCCATGGCTCCCGATGCCCGGAAGACACCGATAGCCACGAGGATGGCCACGAGATAGGGGATGATGCGCACGGCGGTAGAGAAACCATCCTTGGCTCCCTCGACAAAGGCGTCATATACATTCACCTTTTTCCTCACGCCCGCCAGGATAAAGCCCACGATGATGAGCATCAGCAGGATATTCGCCACCGAAGTGCTCACCACATTCACCGTCTCCTTGTCCATGCCACTGAAACCGTAGATGATGGCACTCACCAACAGGCAGGCACCGCCCAGCGTGAGCAGCATGGTGCGGTTCAGGAGATTGGTGCGCTGGTAGATGCTGGTGGTGATGATGCCCGCCAGCGTGGAGAAGAAGGTGGCCAACAGGATGGGTACGAAGATGTCGGTGGGCTGTGCCGCCCCCATCTGCGCCCTGTAGACCATGATACTCACGGGAATGAGGGTCAGACCGCTGGTGTTGAGCACCAGGAACATAATCATCGGATTGGTGGCGGTGTCCTTCTTGGGGTTCAGTTCCTGCAACTGTTCCATCGCCTTGAGTCCCAAGGGAGTGGCGGCATTGTCCAGTCCCAGCATGTTGGCGGCGATGTTCATGAAGATACTGCCTGTAACAGGATGCCCTTTGGGCACCTCGGGAAAGAGTTTGCAGAAGACCGGACTGAGCAGACGGGCCAGCACATTCACCACACCCCCCTTCTCGCCAATCTTCATGATGCCCAACCAAAGCGAGAGCACGCCCGTGAGACCGAGCGAAATCTCAAAAGCGGTCTTTGATGAGTCGAAGGTGGCATTCATCATGGCAGGAAAAACCTCCATGTCTCCCATCCATAGCAGCCTCACGCTCGCCATGGCAAAGGCCAGAAGGAAAAACGCCACCCAAATATAATTCAGAACCATAACAGTATTGATGGAATAATGTTGGATATATAATGTTGGATATATAATGTTGGATGTATAATGATAAGAAATGGCTACAAAGATACTCGTTTTTTGGCTTTGCAGCAAAAAAAAACGGAAGATAATGGCATTCAGATGTTAAAAAGTATTGGAAATCACACGGCTATGTACATTTTTTTGTACATTTGCAGACTGAAAGCGACCATTCGCCATAACTACGTACGTATTTATTTTCAACCATGATGAAAAAGACCCTTCACTTGTCCCTCTTGCTGGGACTCTTGGGCGGAGGTCTCACCTCCTGCTCAGACACAGACTACTTTGACCGAGAAGCCTATCAAGAACTCATCAAACAGCATTTCCCTGTTGACGAGGTGGACAGCCAGCATGACTGGAAAACCATCAATTCTTCCCTCATGACCATCCATGTGCAGGCATCCCAGACCGGTACCTATGAGCTGAACGTCTATTCCAAACTACCCGAGAGTGGCAAAGAAAACGAATGCTTGGCTACGGGAACCGTCCACAGCGGTGACACGTTTTCGGCTCCGGTGAGTTACCGCGAGAGCAACCCCGTGGTGTATGTCACCCTGACCGATGCCAAGGGATTCATGTCGGTCTACCCGCGCACCATCGAGGGCAGCGAGACCGTTACCACCGTGGGGGATGCCCTCATCACTACCAAAGGCAGCCGCAGCGGCTCCATGAGCAGGGCTGTCCAGAGCAGTTTCCAGTTTGCCGACGCTCCTTCCGATGCATACTTCGCCACCTCTATACCTTCAGATGCCCAACCTTCTACCAGTTATCAGGGACAGAACACGGGCAATTTCTATGTGCCTGCCGGTACCGACAATATCAATATCTGGACAGGCGGCGTCAACCTCTATTTCGGTGAAGGCAACCACGTGATCAACAGTTTCTATGTGGGAGCGAGTACCACCCTCTATCTGCTGCCTGGTGCCAACGTCACCTTGGCCAACGGATTCAACAACAACCAATACCAGGTGAAGACGTGCATCAGCGCTGGTGCCACCTTTACCACCACCGACTTTGCCATCGGCCACGCCTGCTACAACCGGGGTACAATGCATGTCACCAACATGAACAACTACTACAACAGTATCTTCTACAACGAAGGTACCGTGAAGGTGGACAACAGCCTTTCGGTAGAGAACTGGAACACACAGCTCATCAATGCCGGCACCATGACGGCTGCCTCGCTGACCACGGCTGGTGGAGGACATGTACTCAACCTTGACTCCATGAAGATCAGCGGCACCACCACTGTCAACAGCAACAACTGCACCTGGCAGAATGACGGCAGCTTCCAAACCGGCGATTTCAACTATACCGCCGGCAGCACCAATGTCATCAACAACTGCAAGATGGTGGTGGACGACACGTTCCGCGAAACCCTCGGCGACACCGACCGCAACTGCTTCATGATGGACGGCAACGCCAGCGTAGTGACCAAGAACCTCTACCTCAGCATCGGCTACATCAAGATGGGCTCCAACGCCATCTTCCGCGTGACCGATACAGCCACCCTCGACTGCACCAAACCCAGCTACGGCATCTATGGCGTGGGACAGGAGAGAGCGCTCTTCCTCGCCAACCGTATCGAGGCCGGCACCTCCAGCACGGCCTGCCATGTCACCTATGAGGGCAACCTCTGGGTGGCCTACAACAGCCATTTCCCCCAAGGCAACGACGGCAATGTGAGCCATCTGAACTATTTTACCGGTCCCAACGTGGCCATGGCCATCTCTACCGGTGACGCTACGATAGATATCCCTGCATCCGCCTGCTCTCCCGGCTATCAGCAGAACGTGACGCCCGCCGAGAAACCCAAAGACGAGCCCTTCGCCACCCGCTTCTGCTTCGAGGACAACTTCCCCGAGCCCGGCGACTACGACTTCAATGACTTCGTGGCCAGCGTGAGCAGCGTAAAGAAAGGAGACCGTACCGTTGTGCTCACAGTGACCATCGAGGCCGTGGGTGCCTCGAAGCAACTGGCAGCCGCCCTGCGCCTCAGCGGTATCCACTTCAACGAAATCCAAAGCATCGACATCGTGGACGGCAAGAGCTGGTTCGACCTGAACAACCAGCACGCCACCAGTGAAAAGATGCTGAAGAGCAACAAACTGCTGATGCGCAATACCACCGCCAATGACACCAAGGATGCCCTCCTCTATATCTGCAACGATGCCCACTGGGTCATGCGTCCGGAAATTGCTGCCGTGGGCGGTGTGGAACGAGGCTTCTATAACACCATTGTCGATGCCGAGCACTACAACGGAAAGCGGCTGGCAAAGACCCTCGACCCCGTAACGGGCAAGATTGAGATAACCTTCAAAAAACCGGAAGCCTGCAACAAGATGACCTCCGACCGCTTCGACCTCTTCCTCATCGAGAGCTTCAACGGCAATTACTGGGAGGTACACACCTTCCCCTACAAGACCGACTGTGTCATCTACAACACCAACAACGGCAACATCAAGAACGACTACATAGATGTTTACCCTTGGGCCATCGCCGTACCCGGTGACTTCCGTTATCCTCGTGAGTTCCAGCCCATCGGTTCGCTCAAAGAGGGCGTGCTTCGCGGAGCCTACTCCACCCCTGGCCACTCCTTTGGCGAATGGGCACGCGACCATCATCTGGCCAACGACTGGTATCTCTATCCCAACCCTGGAATGGTATACTAAATACGCGACCAAACCTGGTCGAAATTCATCCGTCCCATACACGACAGCAGGCGGCAAGGTTGCCGTCTGCTGTTTTTTGTGCCATTCAGCCAGCAGGAAAGAGGAAGAAAGGAAAAAATGAGGCAAAAAAGTAGAAAAAGAAGAAAAAAGTAGAAAAAGAAGAAATATGTGATACAAGTTCCAAAGAAAAACCGTATCTTTGTGGTTTCATAGAAACCCAAGATTATGGAACAACTGCTGCACTACGTATGGAAACATCGCCTGTTTCCGCTCCATGAACTGACCACCACCGACGGACAGACGGTGGAAGTAATCGACACGGGACTGCACAACAGCAACAGCGGGCCCGACTTCTTCAATGCGAAGATAAAACTAAACGGTACGCTCTGGGTGGGCAATGTGGAGATACATGACCAAAGTACTGACTGGTATCTGCATGGCCACCAACATGACAGCGCTTACGACAACGTGGTGCTCCACGTCGTGGGAACCGTCAACGGCACCACGACAAACTCACAGGGAAAGACCATCACCCAGCTACAGCTCGACGTGCCCCCCTACGTGCGCAACAACTACCACGAGCTCTTCACCACCGACCGCTATCCACCCTGCTACAAAGTGATACCAACGCTCTCCCGACTGATGGTACACAGCTGGATGACTACCCTGCAGACAGAACGCCTGGAACAGAAGACGGAGGCTATCCAGTATCGCGCCTCCATCGGCACGGGCGACTGGGAGGCAGCCCTCTTCATCACCCTCGCCCGCAACTTCGGCTTTGGCATCAACGGTGAGGCTTTCGAACAGTGGGGCAAGAGCATCTCGCTCCAAATGGCCGGCCGTCATCGCGACAACCCCTTCCAGATAGAGGCTCTCTTCATGGGACAGGCCGGACTACTCCAAACAGAGTCGATACCCGACCGCTATCAGGAGGCGGCAGAAAAGGACCCCTACTTCCAACAATTGCAACGCGAATACCAATTCCTCGCCCACAAATACTCCCTGCAGCCCATCCGTCACCAGCTCTGGCGCTTCATGCGGCTGCGCCCCCAGAACTTCCCCCATATCCGCATCGCCCAGTTGGCCCACCTCTACTGTTCGGGGCACCTCAATTTGAGCAAGCTGGTGGAATGTACAAATACCGACCAGATTGCAGCGCTGATGCAGACCCAGGTGACGGAATACTGGAAGACACACTATGGCTTCGGAGTGCCAAGCAGCTTCAACGAGAAACACCTCTCGGCCCAGTCACTGCGCCTCCTCATCATCAACACAGCTGTGCCCATGCTCTTCGCCTACGGAAGGCACCTGAGCAACGACCGTCTCTGCGAGCGGGCACTGTCCCTGCTCGAACAACTCAAGCCCGAAGACAATACCATTATCCGGTTATGGAAGGAGGTGGGACTGACCGTAGACCATGCGGGCGACAGCCAGGCACTCATCCAGCTGAAGAGCCGCTACTGCGACCATAAGGATTGTCTGCGCTGCCGCTTCGGCTATGAATACCTGAGACAAAACAGGGAAATCAAGAATTAGATGTTACCAAGATATGAAATACGACTTTGAAACCATCCTCCAGGTTCGCGACTATGAGTGCGACATCGAGGGAATTGTCAACAACGCCAATTATCTGCACTATGCGGAACATACCCGCCACCTGTTTCTCAAAGAGCGGGGACTGAGCTTTGCGGAGATGCACCGCAAGGGAGTGGATGCCGTAGTGGCACGCATGAACCTTCAATACAAGGCACCGCTGCGCTGCGACGACGAGTTCCGTTCTTGCCTGTCAGTGACCAAAGAGGGCATCAAATACGTGTTCCACCAGGATATCTACCGGCTGGCTGACAACAAACTCTCGTTCAGAGCCAACGTCGAACTGGTGTGTATCGTCAACGGCCGTCTCTCTGACAACGAGGAATACGACCGTGCCCTTCTCCATTAACTCCATGCCCCCCACCATGCCCTATGAATAAAGAGTCTCTCTATGCCATGGCGCTGACACGCATCAGCAACTTCAACTTCCAGACAGCCCGGGAGCTGTATCAGGAAGTGGGCAGTGCCACGGACATATACGAACACCGAAACCACATCGCCGACATTCTGCCCAACTGCTCCCCACGCCTCCTGCAGGCCATCCTCAACTGGGATGAGCCGCTCAGACGCGCAGAGGCGGAGATGGAGTTTGCCCAACGCCATCAAATCCAGGTGCTCACACCTCTGGACGAGGCCTACCCGGCCCGGCTGCAAGAATGTGTGGATGCCCCGCTCGTGCTCTACTATCGGGGGCAAGCCGACCTGAACTGCCGCCACGTACTGGCCATCGTCGGTACCCGCCACTGCACAACATACGGCCAAGACCTGATACGGCATCTGCTTCGCGACCTGAAGACACTCTGCCCCGACGTACTGGTGGTGAGTGGATTGGCCTACGGCGTGGATGTCCAGGCACACACCCAGGCACTCGCCAACCAGATGCCGACAGTGGGCGTGCTGGCACATGGTCTCGACCAGCTCTATCCCTCGGCCCACCGGTCGGTGGCCGCCTCGATGGTGGAACAGGGCGGTCTGCTCACGGAGTTCATGTCACAGACCAATGCCGACAAGCTTAACTTCGTGAAACGGAACCGCATCGTTGCAGGCATGTCGGATGCCACATTGCTCGTGGAGAGCGCACGAAAGGGTGGCGGCCTCATCACCACCGGCATCGCATGCAGTTACGCACGCGATGTGTTCGCCTTCCCCGGACCTGTTGGTGCCACCTATTCCGAGGGCTGCAACAAACTCATCCGTAACCGGGGAGCCGAACTCATCACCTGTGCCGCCGACCTGGTGGAGGCAATGGGATGGGACGACTGCCGTGCCTTGGAGAGCGCACGGAACAAAGGCATCGAACGGCAGCTCTTCCCCAATCTCACCGACGAGGAACAGCGGGTGGTCGACTTTCTGCAAAAGCGGGGCGACCAACCAGCCAACACCATCGCCATCCAAGGCAATATCCCCATCCACCTGACCAACACCCTCCTCTTCCAATTGGAGATGAAAGGAGTGGTCAAACCATTGGCCGGTGGACTCTATCATCTGCTCAGCTGAGCAGACCCACGAACAGAAAACGAACAAGAAAGATGCAAATAGGAAATATCTCTTTGGGCGAACGCCCACTCTTCCTGGCTCCTATGGAAGACGTGACCGACATCGGGTTCCGTATGCTCTGCAAACGATACGGTGCATCGATGGTCTACACCGAGTTTGTCAGTGCCGAAGCGCTGGTGCGATCGGTGGAATCGACCGTGAAAAAACTAACCATCAGCGATGAGGAACGTCCGGTAGGCATCCAGATTTACGGGCGCACCGTCGATGCCATGGTAGAAGCTGCCCGACTGGTGGAGCAGGCTCATCCCGATGTCATCGACCTCAACTTCGGCTGCCCCGTGAAGAAGGTGGCATCAAAAGGGGCAGGAGCAGGCATGCTGCAGAATATCCCACTGATGCTCGACATCACCCGCGAGGTGGTGAAGGCCGTCCATACTCCCGTCACGGTGAAGACACGACTCGGTTGGAATGCCGAGAGCCTCATCATCCCCACCCTGGCCGAACAACTGCAGGACTGCGGCATCCAGGCGCTCACCATTCATGGTAGAACCCGTGCCCAGATGTATACGGGCGAGGCCGACTGGACCCTCATCGGAGAGGTGAAGCGCAACCCACGCATCCATATCCCCATCATCGGCAATGGAGACATCACCACCGGAGCGGAAGCAAGGCGTGCCTTCGACGACTATGGAGTGGATGCGGTGATGGTAGGACGTGCCACCTTCGGCTGTCCCTGGATTTTCAAGGAAATGCGCGAAGCCATCCATCCCGAAGAGGCCACCGCTCCGCTCACCATCGACGAGAAGATGAATATCCTGCTGGAACAACTGCGCATCAATGTGGAACGTATCGACGAGTATCGGGGCATCCTGCATACCCGCCGCCACCTGGCTTCCTCACCGCTCTTCAAGGGCATCCCCGACTTCCGGCAGACGCGCATCGCCATGCTGCGTGCCACCACCGTCGAAGAACTCACAGCTCTCATGGAACAGACCCGTGAACGGCTGAAATCAAGGGACTGACCAGTCCATAACAACAAAGATACCTTCATCAGGCGATGAAAGTATCTTCATGAAGCAACAAAGGTATCTTCATCGGGCGATGAAGATACCTTCGTTTTTCTATAGGGGTTCGGATGCTGTCCGGAGTCCTATCGCTGCAGTTTCAGCACCTGACGGGTACCATCCTGACGGGTAGCCACAATCAGATAGGTTCCCTTGGCCAAATGAGCCACGCTGACGGCATCGCCGAGGCTGCTGCCTACCAGTTGTCCATTGAGCTGGTAAACGCTCACTGAAACGGCTCCAGATGCCTGCAGACTGCCTCCCAGGTCACGAATCTGGAGCTGACTGTTGTTGCCGGCCGTGGCCACCTCATGGATGCCAGTCGTCACCGCCATCACATCAAAGGCAGCCATGATCTCACCCAGCTTCACCACGATGGTGGCAAATCCTTCCTTCAGGCAATCCACCTGGAGAAGGGCACCTTGTGAAGCCACACTGAGCAGACGGGCCGTAGCCACGCTCTCATCGCTGGAACTAATCTCGATGGCACTGGGGTCACCACCATAGACATACACCTTATTATATTGGGGCTCGCCCACCACGGCCTGAAGCAGTTCCTGCTCGCAGTGCATGGAAGCCACCACATTCTCGAAATAGAGCTGGGGCAACAGGGTTTCACCCTCCTTCCAGGGAGCGGCTGTCTCACTGCCATAGGCAAAGGCGAGCGAGGTGAAGAACTCCTTGTTGGGGTCGCTTATGGTGGCTCCATTCGGGGCTGTAGCGATATCAGAAGCCACGGCCTCGCCATTCACAGTAGCAGTCTCAGTGGCATAGTTGTTGGCCAATGCCAGTTCGGTGAGATGCTTCTCGCCGGGCTCATAGTTCTCATCGGCAATGGTGAAACCGACGATGCGGTTCACGGTGCCATCATTATCAGCCACTGAGAGGAGTTTCACAGCCGACACACAGTTGGTCACCACGTCGCGTGACTTCTGCGTCCAGTCGCTCTCAATATATCCGAGAATACCACCGGCCGAGAGCTTGCCCCACTTGGCCGCCTTCTTCACGCTGACCGTTCCTTCAGCCACGTTGCGGGTGAGGGCGGCACGGGAATTGTTACTGCCCACGATACCACCAGCCGTGTTCGTGGCAGTGATATGGATATAGGCATGACAGTCGGTCACCTTGGCATCCATGCCAGAGATACCCATGATACCACCCACATTGGTGTCGCCCTCCAGGAAAGTAGGGGCGTCAGCATAACCAGTCACGGCACAAGCGGTCACATTGGTATTGGTGCGGGCGTCGCCTACGATACCACCAATGCTGGATGCCATGGTACCCACGATGGAACTACCCTGGACCGAGCAGTCCTGAATCTCGGTAAACACCGATCCGTAACCCACCAAACCACCGATGGTGGCATTGCTCTCATAGCCTTCGATACGGGCATCATAAATATGTATATTCTGCAGGGTATCACGCACAGTCTGTCCGGCAATGACACCGGCATTAGAGGTGGTGGAGGAGAGATACAGACGGGGAGAGATAAACTTCAGGTTCTTTACTACAGCCCCCTCACCCATGGTGCCGAAGAAACCCATCTGGGGAGCGGCAGAATTGATGGTGAGTCCCTTCACCAGATGGTTCTTGCCATCGAGATGACCTGTAAAGGAAGAGAGGGGTGTCCAGTAGTCGGCAGACAGACCCATGTCGATATCATTGGCCAACTCATAGTAGGCCTGGGGCTGACGTGCCATCTGCTTCATGTCACCCACGGTGGCAATCTGGTAGGGATGAGCTTTCGATCCGTCGCCCCCCTTGGCAAACTGGTTGAAGGGCAGGGTCTCAAACTCGATGGTATATTTCTTGGTGTTGTAGTTATAGCAGATGAGCATGAGCTGGGGACGGTTGGCATCCTCTGTCAGCACCGAGGCAGTGCGCAGGGCACCCTTCTCGTCATCACCGCGGAAGGAATAGATGGGCGTACCGTCCTCATTGGCCACGATGAGTACATCCTCTATCTTCTCACTGTCCTCCTTCTTGATTTTGGCGAGGTAGATGAAGTCGAGGTCGTTGTCCGTATCAAAGAGATAGGGGTCGAGCACATCAGCCCGCAACAACGGACGGAAGAGTTCACCCTTCTTGCCAAGGTTGAAACTGGTGAAATGGTCGAGCTTCAAGTCGCGGGTATACCAGCCGAGGCGGGCGATGACATTGCCCTCAGCATCGCTGGTGGCCGAGCCCATACTCATCACATACTGGTAGTCGTCGCCCACGAGATAGCGGTCGAAGTTGGTGGAGATACGCTCACCGTTGATCTGTGCGGGGAAGAGGGTAGCCTTCTCACAGGCAGGGATATCCACCGTCTGAATCTGCTGCACGTCGCCCAGCACCTGCATGAAATACATCTGGTCGCTGAACTGCGGCATGCTCTTGAGGGAACCCCAGGCCGAAGAAACATTCTCACAGAGGGTCTTGGTGATGTTACCCTTGTTGTCGGCCACGTAGAAATTGTAGATATAATCGTCGGTGGCGATGTCATAATCGAGATAGGTGATGACATAAGCCAGGTTGCCACTCTCGTCGAAATAGTTCTTCGTAAGGTCCTTGTCAGAGAAGGCACCGTAGGCACCAAAGCGATAGAGGCGTCCTTCGGGCGGCACGAGGTCGAAGGCCAGAGAGTCGACGCGCTTGTAGTTTTTATCGTAGGTCTCAAGCACGAAATGGTTGTCGGGTGTCACAATGGGCTCATAGGTGGCGGGATCATAGCCGTCGGCCCAAGGTTTCTCGTAGTGGGAGAGCACGAAATAGGGCTTGTGGTCTACGATGTAGAAGTTAAGATAGGACCCCTCCATATACTCCAGCAGACCGGCATCCAGGGTGAAGGTATGGTCGAGCTTGGGCTCGGTCTGTCCATAGCCGGCAGGGGCGTAGACGTCAAGCAGGGTCTTGCCCTGTTCCGTATGCGAGAAGATGAGTCGCTGGTAGGTCTCATAACTGTTGAGACTGGCACTCACCATCAGGGCGAAATAGGGATAATCCATCACTTTCTCACCACCGATACGATAGATACTGGTGACATAGCTGTCGTTCATGTAATACTGGTCGGGGGTGCCCAACACATGGAGGTTGACCATCACCTCAAGCGACTTGTCATCCCGGTCGAAGAACTTCTTGGTGATGAAACCGAAGGGCTCGATCTGGTTGACCTGTTTGCCTTCGGGCACTTTGACAGAGAACGTTCCTCGCAGCTCATTGCTGCTGTCATAGACCTTCACGTCAGCGCCGTCATAGTAGCTGTTCTCATTGATCTGGAAATCCATGGTATAGTACCAGTCCTTATTGTCAGGGCCTATCAGGAATCCGTAAGCCTGCGACTGCACGGCCTCGACCGAGGCTTTCTGCAGGGCTTGGGCAGGAGCCAGTTTGGCTCTGGTGGACAGCCCTTCAATTTTGGCCTGGGCATTGGAGCCCAACACGGCCACAGGCACAGCCTTGTTTTTCAGGGATTGCAGCTTGCTCTGGAAATGATTTCCAGCAAAAGCCGTCTGGGCTGCCACCAAAAGGGTGAGGCCCAACAAGTGTAGATGTTTTCTCATGATGTTTTTTATTTATATTTTGGATTCATTCGTTTCTACCTATTGCACGACGATAAAGGATGGCATGTCGCCATTTTGCCCACAAAGGTAATCATTATTTTGCAAATGGTGGTCAATCTGTAACAATTTAACATGAGAGAACGACAAATAGTCGTATTTTGTCCCACTTTCCCTTCCGCAGGCCCATGGAAAGGGGTGTGCCAGGATTAAACCTTGGCACACCCCTTGTTCTGACAGGCAGCTCTTCGCCCAGCTTTACCAGGTGAAGTTCATACCCATAGCCACGCTGTAGTTGGAACCCTTGGGCACACCATCCTTGCTCATCGCACCGAGCAGACGGTCCATACCGATGAAGAGGTTATAGCCTTTGGGATGGATATTCAGCACCCAGCCCATGCTGGCCGAGAAGCTGTTGACGGCGAAGTTCACGCCACCGTCAATCCACTTGAGCGGCTCCCAGTTGGCACTGAGGCGTCCCTCAGTCCATGAATAGTCACCATTGAAACGGGTGGAGCTGAGCGCACCGAACTTGATGCGGCGATAGACGGGCAATGTATATTCGGCACCGAGGTTGAGCGTAGCCCCGATTCCCTTCATGCGGCTACCCTTGTCACCCTGGTCGGTGAGGTTGGCAAAATCTTTGAGCTGGTCGCCAATCTTGTCGGTCTTGTCGCCCAGTTTGTCGCCACCACGGTCGCCGGTAACGGCCACGTCACGGAATCCGTCAAACTCGAAGGGAGTACCACTGCTGGCAGCCGTCATGTTGTTGCTCCAGTTGATAAAGCCCAGGTCGAGCAGGGCGGCACTGAAGGTCCAGTCGTCGTTGAGCTTGTAGACGGCACCCAGGTCTACGGCCATACCAAAGCCCCCGAGTCCAGCTCCGTCCACATCCACATCGTCCACACACTGGTAGTTGCCACGTCCCTCCTCGCTATACTCCTTGGTTTCGCTGAGATAGGTGAAGCCTTTCATCGACACGTTGGCTTCGGCCTTGCCCGAGAGGGTCCACTTCTCGTTGGAGGAGAGGTCGGCACGCATGTCCTTGAACACCATGTCGGCACGGGCACCACCAAAGAGGAACTTCAGCTTGGCACCAATGCGCAGCTTCTCGTTCAGCTGCCGGGAGTGTCCGAAAGCCAGCTCAGCGTATGCCTGGGCAGAGGCACTGATGTCGCCAATCTGATAGGTCTGGTTGCCGATATTCTTGGCAAAGGCAAAGAGCTCGTAGGGCAGGGAGAGGCCCAGCGACTGGCGCACGTTGAGTTCGATGGTGTTGTAACCGCCGAAACCACGGAAACCGGCCGAGAGCAGGGTGAGGTTCATATCCTCAGAGATTCGGTTGTCACCGCTCTTGAAGCCGTCTAAAGCCTGGTCCACCGAGATGTAGGGGTTCATGAAGGTGGTGAGCTTGTCGGCGCTCTGCGAAGGATAGAGGGGATTGTCGAGAATCACATCCTCCACACCGAAATCGCCTCGCGTGGCCACTTGCACATTACCCAAAACAGGCATTGAGATATAGTTCTGGTCATTGGCAAAGGCTGGGTTCATCGTGTGGCGGAACTTATAGTCACGGGTGAAATACGCTGAGTTCAGCGTCTGTGCCGAGGCGGTGGCAGCAGTTGCCAGCAGCATCATACACAAAGATCGATATATCGTTTTCATATCTGCTATTTTTTTGTCAACCATGTTGGAGGAAAGGGATTAGTTGAGGTCGGCAATGGCTTTGCCCACCAGCTTGATTTGGATATTCTTGGCCACGAGCGAGTGCTTCTTGGCATTGAGGGTCTTGCCCACGACAGTGGCATCACCCTGACTACTCTGGGCAGCACCAGACACCGTGAGTTTCATACCGTCGAAGGTCTTCAGCGCACCCTTCTGGGGAGTGAGCTTCACCTGGATGGCCGAGGTGGTGGAGTTCACACCGTCGGGCGAGGCCTTCACCTCACCTGTCACCTCAACCTTCACCAGACTTTCGGGCATCTCCTTGCCATGGATATCGATGGCCACAGCCTCTACATTCAGATAGGCGGGGATGCGGTTCTCCAAATCGGCAGTCATCAGCAGATAGGTTCCTTCAGCCACGTCAAAATCTTCAATATCATCATTAAACTCATCGAAGCTCTCCGTATAGACAATCTGGGCACTGCTGCCAAAGGCAATGGGAGCCACGATTTCATAGCTCGGGGTGATGGTATAGTTCTTGCCCAACTCAAAGCTGTAGACCTGATGCGAGTCGGCAGAGGCCGACGCCGAGAAGGTAATCCGGTCGGGAATCGGGTCGAGCAGGGTCGAGAGCGTAGGCACCTCAACCAGCGTACGACCCGGAGCATTGGTGACAGCCTTGTCGCGGCAGATGCAGAGGTGGGTGGTGGCAACAGGCAGCACGTCCATATTGGGGATATTGACAGTGGCTGTGGTCACTCCGTTCTTGGTGGCGGTGAGTCGTCCGTTGATGACACCTGCCACGGAGAGGTTGCTCTCGATGTCAATCATGATCTGAGGATTGGCCAGGTCGATGACCACTCCGTCATTGGTGAGGAAATCGGGGATGCCGGTGATGGCAGCCGAGCCGAGATTGTTCAGGTCGATGGAGGGGTTGAAGCGTCCCGACACCTTGGTGAGCTTCACGGCGTCACCCATAGAGAGCGAGGTGGAGATGGCACAACGTGTGGGATCCTGGCCGGTCACCGTGAGGTTGATGTTGCTGATGCTGACACCCATGCGGATGGCGGCATCCAGATTTACTTTTCCGTCGACCACTTCAAGCTTGCCCAGTTCTGTGGCCGTCTGTGTAAAGTCGAGAGCGGAGATGGAGAAAGCGATTTGCAGTTTCTGTGCCGTGTTCACCTGGCTCAGTACGAGCTTGCTTCCCTGCTGCTCGCAGCTGGCAGAGGTTTTCACGTCTGCGAGTGTCATGTAGGCGGGCAACTCCAACGAGAGCTCGTCGATGAGCGGTACGTAGGCCCGCAGAGCATCCGAGAAGTTCACATCCAGCGTGAGCCGGTTGCTCACCTCGGCACTCTTCAGTTCCACAACCTCAGCAGGCACCGAACCCTCATAGCTGAAGTTCTGCACTTTGGCCTCCTGCTTGAGATTGACGGCTGCACGGGTAGTGGCAGCAACCGAGGGCAGGTAGTCGGCCAGTGAAATCTTCAGATCGGTTGATGTACTGATACTCTTCATCACCGTCACCGGCTGGATAGACACGTCGGTGGGGTTGACTGCATCTCCAGCCTGCTGGAAATAATAGTCACCATTTTCCTGCTCGACAACCGTTTCGGAATCGTTCAGTTTGAGTACGTCACTCAGCAGGATGGTATCGGTGGAGCTCACGGGAAGACTCAGTTCACCATTGCCCAATCCTACTGTCATGTCGACCTGGCTCAGGTCGAAATCGCTGTCGGTGCAACCCGCTAAGGTTCCTAAGCCTGCCACGAGGGCGGCTGACAGCATCCATCTTTCTACTTTGTTGGTTTTCATCATAAAAATTATAAAAAAGAGGTGTGATGGGACAAAGGTATAATCTTTTGACGAATTATCAGCATTTTTAACCTTGAAAAATGGGGCAAGGCTACTTTTTTAACACTTCCTAAACGGATTATTTCATCTGTTTGTTTTGCATTGTCTGCTTTTTGCACTACCTTTGCAGACATATCTGCAGACATGCTCTCAGCAGAAAGAACCAGCAATAGAACCAATCATCATCATGAACGAAGATTTTGATATCAGAAACGAACGTGTTTCCACCTCAGAGAAAGAGTATGAGAATGCTTTGCGACCACTGGAGTTCAGGGATTTCAGCGGACAGCGGAAGGTGGTGGAGAACCTGGAGGTCTTTGTAGAGGCCGCCAAATACCGCGGTGAACCGCTCGACCATACCCTGCTGCACGGCCCTCCCGGACTGGGCAAGACCACACTCAGCAACATCATCGCCAACGAACTGGGGGTGGGATTCAAGATTACCAGCGGTCCCGTGCTTGACAAGCCGGGCGACCTGGCCGGCATCCTCACCTCCTTGGAGAAGAACGATGTGCTCTTCATCGACGAGATTCACCGCCTCTCACCCGTGGTCGAGGAGTATCTCTATTCGGCCATGGAAGACTACCGCATCGACATCATGATCGACAAGGGTCCTTCGGCACGTTCCATCCAGATTGACCTCAACCCCTTCACCTTGGTGGGTGCCACAACTCGCAGCGGTCTGCTCACGGCTCCCCTGCGTGCCCGTTTCGGCATCAATCTGCACTTGGAGTACTACGACCCAGACACGCTGGCGCGCATCCTCAAGCGCTCCGCCCATATCCTGCAGGTACCCATCGAGGACGAGGCGGCTCTGGAGATTGCCCGCCGCAGCCGCGGCACGCCCCGTATCGCCAATGCACTCCTGCGCCGTGTGCGCGACTTCGCCCAGGTGAAAGGCAACGGGCGTATCGACATGACCATCACCCAACTGAGCCTCAACTCGCTCAACATCGACCAGTTCGGTCTCGACGAGATTGACAACAAACTGCTGCTCACCATCATCGACAAGTTCAAGGGTGGCCCTGTGGGGGTTTCCACCATCGCCACGGCCATCGGCGAGGATGCCGGCACGGTGGAGGAGGTGTATGAACCCTTCCTCATCATGGAGGGTTTCATCAAACGTACCCCGCGCGGACGTGTGGTCACCGACCTGGCCTACCGCCACTTCGGACGCAATCCCTACAGCAATGGGGTGATGCAAGGCTCACTCTTCGACTGACCGTCCCGCCTTTTCCGTAACGGGAACACCTGTCTTCAGGGCAGGAAGCCGGAGACATCCTTGCCGAAATGGGCCAGTTCGCGCACCACACTGCTGCTGATGCTCGCTTTGGCGGCATCGGCATAGAGCAGGATGGTCTCGATGCCTGTCAGTTGGCGGTTGATTTCGGCCTGCTCCCGCTCATATTCAAAGTCCTTGACACTCCTCACGCCCTTGACGATGAAGGAGGCCCCTACCCTTTTGGCCAGGTCTACGGTGAGGTCGGCATAGGCTTCTACCGAAATGTTCGGCTCGTCGGCATAGAGGCGGCGGATGCGTGCCACCCGCTCCTCAGCCGTCAGCATACACTGCTTACGCTCATTCACCCCTACCCCAATCACCAATCGGTCGAACAGGGGGAGGGCACGTTTTACGATATCATCGTGTCCGATGGTAAAGGGATCAAAGCTCCCTACAAAGATTCCGGTCTTCATCCTTCCCGCATTAATCATTCAAGGTTATCATTCGGCATCGCTATTCGTCTGTCCCTCTTCCTTGAGGATGACCTTCAGCGCCCGCTTTACGATGTCGCTCTCCTCATTGAACACGGCATAATACTCTGTCATATCCCAGAGGTCGCGTGCCACCAAGGCCTTGAGCTGCACCTTCAGGGCAGCCATCGTCTTCTCCTTCTCGGCATCATCCTTGGGTTTGATGTTCTTTTTCTCTCCCTCTTTCACAATGGTCTCCAAGAGCGATGCGGGCACCTCATAGCCCTTTTGGTACTGCTCAAAAGTAGGGTAAGCCGCCTTGAGTTTCTTGCGCTGGCGGTCTACATAACGCAGGTTGGCGTTGAGCACAATGCTCTTGGCGGCCAGCTCGCGGTGATACTTGGTATATCGGGTGGTGTCCAAGGGTACGAAGAAGTCGGGCATGATACCTCCTCCACCATAGACCACGCGCTTCTGCTTGAGGGTATAGTATTTCAGCGAGTCGGCAAAATGGATGCTGTCGACACTGGTCAGCTCTCCGTGCTTCAGACGATTGTATACGTCCATACTGTAGTCTTTCTTCTCTCCCTTCACGTAGGGCTTCTGGATGCAGCGGCCCGAGGGGGTATAGTAATGGGCTACGGTGAGTCGTATCATCGAGCCGTCGGGCAGGTCGATGGGGCGCTGCACAAGTCCCTTGCCAAAGCTGCGGCGTCCCACCACAAAGCCACGGTCGTTGTCCTGGATGGCTCCCGTGACAATCTCTGCCGCCGATGCCGAATATTCGTCGATGAGCACCACTACGTCGCCTTCCATTATCTTGCCGTTGCCCTGCGCCTCATAACGACGGCTGCCGGCACGCCGTCCTTCGGTATAGACTATCAGGTCGCCCCGCTGCAGAAACTCATTGGCCACCTCCACGGCTGCCTGCATATAGCCACCGCCGTTCTCCTGGAGGTCGAGCACCAGGCTCTTCATGCCTTGTGCACGCAGACTGTTCAGTCCGTTGACAAACTCCTCATGGGTGGTGGCCCCGAAGTTGCCGATGCGGATATAGCCCACGCCGGGCCGGATCATGTACGTGGCATCGACCGACTTCACGGGAATCTTGTCACGGGTAACGGTGAACGAGAGGCGGTCGTCAATGCCGAGGCGCACCACCCCGAGCACCACCTTCGTGCCCTTCTCGCCGCGCAGGCGGCGCATCATCTCCTCCTTGGTCATCTTCACACCGGCAATCGCCGTATCGTTCACACTGACAATGCGGTCGCCAGCCAGGATGCCCACCTTCTCAGAGGGGCCGTTGGTCACGGGCTGGATAACCAATAAGGTGTCTTCCACCACATTGAACTGCACACCGATGCCCTCGAAACTGCCCTGCAGCGGCTCGTTCATCGCCTTCACCTCCTTGGGGGTGGAATAGGAGGAATGGGGGTCGAGTTTCTCCAGCATACCGCGGATGGCATCCTCCACGAGTTTCTTCTCGTCTACGGAGTCGACATAGAGGTGGTTGATATAGACTTCGGCCATCTGCAGTTTCTGCAGCGCTTCTTCGTTCACATAGCCACGCTGGGCGTTCACACTCAGACAGCAGCAGGCTGTCAGCATCAGGGATAGTATTCTGTTCATGGAATGGTTCTTTTTGGTACGGGATAGAGGTTCAGAAGAATGTCTGGTGTCAGTCCTCCTCTTCAGGTCGGTCTTCCTCCACCACCAGGTTGTCGATGATGAAATTCTGTCGTTCGGGCGTGTTTTTGCCCATATAGTATTCCAGGAGTTTCTGCACCTGGTCGGTCTTGTGCAGTGTCACCTGTTCCAGTCGGATATCGGGTCCGATGAAGCCGGCAAACTCGTCGGGTGAGATTTCTCCCAGACCCTTGAATCGGGTGATTTCCGGGTCGGGTCCCAGATCGGCGATGGCGGTGAGCCGCTCCTCCTCACTGTAGCAGTAGCGGGTGATGAAGTCGTTCTTCTTGCCGCTGTTCTTCAGTTGGTCGGCAGCGAGCACCTCCTTGTTCTTGATTTTCGCCCGTTTGTTTCGCACGCGGAAGAGCGGTGTCTGCAACACATAGACGTGCCCCTTCTTGATGAGTTCGGGGAAGAACTGCAGGAAGAAGGTGATGATGAGCAGGCGGATGTGCATGCCGTCGACATCGGCATCGGTAGCCACAATCACCTTGTTGTAGCGCAGGGTGTCAAGTCCGTCCTCGATGTCGAGGGCAGCCTGCAGCAGGTTGAACTCCTCGTTCTCATACACCACCTTCTTGGTGAGTCCGAAGGAGTTGAGGGGTTTGCCTCGGAGCGAGAACACCGCCTGGGTGTTCACGTCGCGGCTCTTGGTGATACTTCCGCTGGCCGAGTCACCCTCGGTGATGAAGATGGCACTCTCCTCCTTGCGGTCGTTCTTCGCATCGCTGAAATGGATGCGGCAGTCACGCAACTTGCGGTTGTGCAGGTTGGCCTTCTTGGCACGTTCGCGGGCGAGTTTGGTCACACCGGCCATGGCCTTTCGTTCCTTCTCGCTCTCCTGTATCTTCTGCAGCATGGCCTCGGCGATGTCGGCATGCTTATGGAGGAAGTTGTCCACCTCGGTCTTCACGAAATCGCCCACATATTTGTTGATGCTCACCCCGCCGTTGGGAGCCATGGTGAGCGAGCCGAGCTTGATTTTCGTCTGGCTCTCAAACATCGGTTCCTCCACGTTGAGGGCGATGGCTGCCACCAGTCCGTTGCGGATGTCGCCATACTCAAAGTTCTTCTGCGTAAACTCCTTGATGGTCTTGGCGATATGCTCCTTGAACGCACTCTGATGGGTTCCGCCCTGGGTGGTATGCTGTCCGTTGACAAAGGAGTGGTACTCCTCACCATACTGGTTGGTATGGGTGAAGGCAATCTCGATGTCCTCTCCTTTGAGATGGATGATGGGATAGATGCCGTCGTTGGTCATCGTGTCGTTGAGCAGGTCTTTCAGTCCGTTGCGGCTGAGGATGCGCCTGCCGTTGTACATGATGGCGAGTC
Source organism: Bacteroidaceae bacterium (assembly GCA_016302965.1). Classification (GTDB taxonomy): domain Bacteria; phylum Bacteroidota; class Bacteroidia; order Bacteroidales; family Bacteroidaceae; genus Prevotella. Next base: position 8,250 of record JAEDMP010000021.1, on the reverse strand, counting down.
CTGTGTTCAGATAGGTATAGTTGCGGAGCATCGTCTCCACGATGTCGTTGTGGAAGGAGTAGTTGAGGAAGAGGCTGTTGTCGGGCTCGAAGTAGATATAGGTTCCGTTCTCATCCTGGGTGTTTTCGGTGGTGTCGGTGCAGAGGATACCCTTCTCAAAGGTGGCCTTGCGCACCTTGCCGTCACGGTAGGAGTGTACCTCGAAGTGGGCGCTGAGGGCGTTCACCGCCTTCACACCCACACCGTTCAGACCCACGCTCTTCTTGAAAGCCTTGGAGTCGTACTTGCCACCGGTGTTGAGCACGCTCACCGCCTCGATGAGTTTGCCTTGGGGGATGCCGCGTCCGTAGTCGCGCACGCTCACCCTCAGGTTGTCGTCTACGTTCACCTCGATGCGGGTTCCGGCGTGCATCTTAAACTCGTCGATGGAGTTGTCTATCACCTCTTTGAGCAGCACGTAGATGCCGTCTTCGGGCAGGGAACCGTCGCCCAGTCGCCCGATATACATACCGGGTCGGGTGCGCACATGCTCCATGTCGCTCAGGTGTCGGATATTGTCGTCGGTATATTCCACGGGCTGTGTGGCCGGTGTGGAGAGGTTCAGTTCGTCTTCCATGTGACTTTTCGTTTGATGAGGATGATGGTTAGTGATGTGGGATAGATCAGACGGCTCAAAGCTGTTTCAGATAGCAGCGGCGGCGCTTGTGCTGGATGGGTTCCAGCGGTCCCCACTGGCTCTGCACCTTCTCGTTGGTCTCCATCTCCACCTGGCTCTCGCCCCACTTGTAGCCGTATTTCTGGTACCAGGGGATGAGGTCGGCAAAGAGCAGGGCATTGGCACCCTTGGCCCGGTATTCGGGCAGCACGCCGAGCAGCAGCAGGTCTACGCCCTCAGTCTTCTGGAACTTCAGGGCCCGCAGCACATGCCACCAGCCGAAGGGGAAGAGGCGTCCGTTGCGGCACTTCTGGAGGGCACGTGAGAGGGAGGGGATGGTGATGCCCACTCCGATGACCTTCTTGTCAGCATTCCAGTCTTCGATGAGGGTGATGAGGTTGAGGTCGGCCATGGGCAGATACATCTTCACGTAGTGGTCTATCTGCTTCTGCGAGAGTTCGGAGTAGCCGTAGAGGTCCTTGAAGGTCTCGTTGATGATTTCGAAGATGCGCTGTCCGTAGCCCTCCTTGAACACCTCACGGCGGGTCACCTTCCTGGCATGCAGGTTGTAGCGTTTCTCAATCATGGCGGCTATCTTCGCATATTTCTCCGGCACCTCTTCGGGCACCATCAGCTTGAACTCCACGTAATCATTGTCTTTCAGCCATCCACCCAGCGCCTCGATATGCTGGGGATAGTAGGGATAGTTGTAGATGGTGGCTTGGGTGCCCAACTGGTCGAAGCCGCCGGTGAGCATACCCTCGGGGTCCATGTCGGTGAAGCCCAGCGGCCCCACGGCCTCCTTCATGCCTTTCTCGCGTCCCCAGTCCTCAACAGCCTGGAGCAGTGCCTTCGACACGTCGCGGTCGTCGATGAAATCAATCCATCCGAAACGCACACGTTGTTGCCCCCAGCGCTTGTTGGCTTTGTGGTTGATGATGGCGGCTACGCGTCCCACCACCTTTTCATCCTGATAGGCGAGGAAATACTGGGCCTCGCAGAAGTCAAAGGCGGGATTGCGGTCGGCGCTGAGGGTGTTCACCTCGTCGCTGTGCAGGTTGGGCACATCGTAGGCATCGCCACGGTATAGGTCATAATGGAACTGGATAAAGGTTTCCAGCCCCTTCTTGTCGGTCACTTTTCTGATGATTGTCTTTGCCATAATACATAGGGGTGGGCTGTCTGTTTCCCACCAGTCATAGATTACACCCTGCAAATTTACATAAAAATCCCGAATAATGAGCCAGTCGAAATAGAAAAACTATTGTCATTCCCGGAAATTGGGCGGTTTAGGGTCACGCGCTTTGTCTTTAACGAGGGGTACAAGGACCCTCTAACCTTTTTCTTGGTCAGCAATTACCATGAATACCCAGCAATCTTCAACAAATCATCATTCAAAAACATTGCTGTCCGTTGCTGGTCATTGCTGACTGAAAAATCTTCCCCTCTTTCCCCGGATAATGACGTGACTGCCATCGGCGAGCGTGGTGGCAAAGAGACAGGTGTCTCCCCCGTCGGCCAGCCGGAGGCGCTTGCGCAGTTCTTCGGCTTTCAGGGGGAAGTTGCGAACACTAATCTGCGCCCGGCTAACGCCCTGCAGCAGCCGCTTGAGTTCCTTTTTGTTCAGGCTTCCCATGCCCTCTATCTCGAAACAGCGGCCCGGGAAGAGAACGGCCTTTTCCTCGTCTTCGGCGATGAAGAGGTGGCTGTTGGCGGCTATCTGCCTCACCCCGTAGCGCGTCTCCAAGACAGCGAAGAAGCCAGCTTTCATCAGCGGTGCATAGGGTTCGAGGAGCCAGCGGCGTCTCCCCTCCTCTATCCGGACCTCAGCCCAGTGGCGCAAATCGCCGGTCACGCTACCGGCAGAGAAGCATTCAGTGTAGTCATCATCCTTGCAGACGACGGTGAGGGGGCGTGGCTTGCGCTCCATCCAGAGCAGCAGTTCCTTGCACTCATGGCCTGCCGCCACGATATGCACCTCGGTCACGGCTTCGCCCAAGGCCTGTGCCGCAGCCCGCCAGTCGAGCATGGGCGAGAGTTTCACGAGCACGGTGGGAGCCTTCTCCAGAAGCGTGTCCCTCCAGGCGAGGATATTGGGGGTACAGTCTTCGATGGCAAAGGTGCGTCCGCCGCGGTCGTCGCGTCGGGCGGGGTCGATATAGATGAGGTCGGCAGGAGGCATGGTGGTGAGGTAGTCAGTGGCATCGGCACAGACCACCTCGGCATGACCCAATCCCAGCAGGGGCAGGTTATGGAGAGCCAACTGGCAGAGTGTCTCCTGCCGCTCCACATAGACGGCCTCGCTGGCTCCACGGGCCAGATAGGAGAAGTCTACGCCGAAGCCTCCCGTCAGGTCTATCATGCGTTGAGGCTGGCAGCGGGCCACGAGCGCTGCCTTGTAGGCCGCCGTAGCCTCGCTCGAGCACTGTTCCATCGAGAGGGGCGGCGGATAGAGTATACCCTCGGTGGCGGCCCATCGGGGCAGTTTCTTGCGTGCACGCTGGCGTCCGGCAATCTGCCTCAGGGCAAAAGCCACGTCCACCTCACCGCCACGGGGTGCCTTCAGGGCGAGGGTGGCCACATCGTCGTTCTCATGTTGTCTGATAAACTCTTCGGTAGTCATTGGTCTTCCTGGCTGTTAGAGCGTCATCATCAGTCCGGCCCTCACATCAAAGGTCTTTGAGGTCACGTCATCGTGATAGGCATAATGGGTCTTGCGGTAATAATAAGAGGTGGAGAGGTCGAGGCTGAGCTTGCGGCCGATATTCAGGATAAGCCGTGGGTTCACCACCAAGAGGGCAGCATTGCCCTTGTCGCCTTGGGCGTTCAGATAGAGCGGGTCGATGGTCTCCAGATTCTTGCCCTCATAGCCTTTCCAGGTGTAGATGCGGTAATAGTCGGCATTGACGATGAAGCTGCCGTAGCGTCCGAACTCCATCAGCGTATTCACCTTGGCACTGAAACCGCTGCCGAGGTTGTAGTCGCGGTCAATCACATTGTAGTAGTCGCTCAGCGAACCTCCCAGCAGGATGGCATCCACGAAGATGCGCTGCTCGAGCTTCGTCAGACTGCCGATTTGGGGGAAACGGTAGATGACACCGGGTCCCACGGCGGCGGCCTCCGAGATGCGGTAGGGCACGAGCGAGGTGCCGTCCTTCACGGGCTGCGAGTCGAAATAGTTGAAGTGCTGGAAGAGTCCCACCTCCATCTTCATCCCGTCCTGCACGGGCACCGGGGTGCTCCAGAGTTTTCCGAGCAGGTGTATGCCACCGATGAGGGGCTGGTTGTTGCTGAGGTTGAAGTTGATGTCGGCGGTGAAATAGTCGTAGGGGTTGGTCTCCGTCTCACTGAAGGGGTCGCCATAGCTCAGGCTCACGTTGACGTAGGGGGTCTGCTCCCCACGGAAGAGCGAGTTGTTGTCGGCGAGATAACGTTCGCCCACCGCCAAGGCCAGACTCACGGGCAGGCGGTCGTAGTCGTGGTATTTGTAATAGTTGTGGCGCACCTTCCAGGCATCGCCGCTGAGCAGTCGGTTGAGCCCTCGTATAGGGCACACCACCGTACCGAGCAGCTCGCGCCAGAAGCGGGGGAATCCACGCTTGCGGTCGTCGTAGACGAGGTCGCTGATGCGGTGGGTCACCTCACCGATGCAGATACCGCCCATGGTGGTGGCGATGAGGTCGTTGATGGCAGGTGGCTCAATCTCGCAGGTGGTCTCCCACATCAGACTGCCGAAGAACGAATAGGGGGCCGACTCCCAGAAGCTCAGTCCGTTACTGCGGGCGGCATTGAAATAGAGTCCGCCATGATAGGGATGGGCAAAGAGGTTGGTCGAGAACTGGTCGTTGTCCCAGACGAAACCATGCTCGATGTTGTGGCGGATGGTCTTGAAGTTGATTTTCGCGAAATCGGCATCGAGCACAAAGCGGTCGAAGAGTTGCACACCTACGTTGATACCAAAGGCTTCTACAGCAGCCTTCCAGGGGTGTTTCTCCTGGTTCAGGGGGTTGTCGTAGGCATAGATGCTGCTCTCTTCGGCTCTCACAGCCTCAGCGAGATAGTGGGCAGCCATGCTGTCCACGGCATCGGAATCTGCGGTGGCAGGCGCAGCGGTGGTGAGTGCCAGCAGAAGGATGGGGAGGTATCTTCTTTTCATACGCTTACTTGGCTTTGAGGGTGATGCCCGCCTCCACAATCAGGCGGGAGCGGTAATGGTCGTTGTGGCAGTAGTAGCGGGTATCGGCATAGCCGAGGGTGACAAAGGCACCGAGCAACTTGCCCAGCTGGTAGTCGAGGTTCATCCGTGCCTGCAGGGAGTAGAGTCGTTCGGGCTTCGAGTCGGAGTTTTTCTGGAAGGTCTCGATATGGGCATAGCCCAGGTCGCCGCTCACGCTGATCCGCTCGCTGAGGGGGAAATACTGTCCGATGCGGTAGAAGAGGGCTCCCGAGAACTTCTCGTCGAAGCCCATGTAGTGGGTGCCGAAACCGATGATGTTATAGGTGCTGTGGTTGCGGAAGCGCACGGCGGCATTGGTCTTGGTGATGTTACCGCCAAAGAGCATCACGTCGATGCGGGTCTTGGGGTTCACGTTCACCAGTCCTATCTTGTGGGCTACGGTGTCTTTGCTGATGTTGATGATGCCCACCTGCACGCCCCGGGGATGATGGTCACAGACGTTGATGAAGCCGAACTGCGAACCGCTGAGGGTGTCGGAGTAGTTGTACATGGCTGCCTGCACGCCACGCATGGAACTGGAGCAGACATTGGCAACACCCGAAAACTGCACCCCGCGCTTCACGCCCATGGCGATATTGGTGATGCCCGAGAACTGCACACCTCGCATGGGGGAGGTACAGGCATTGGTGAGCGAGGCTACCTGCAGGCCGTTGGCCTCATGGGCGATATTCGTGATGCCGGTTATCTGCACACCGCGCACACTGCCTGCAGCATTGGTCACACCGCCTATCTGCACGCCATACATCTGTTCTTTGGCGGTGGCGGAGAAGAGTCCCACGTGGAGTCCTCTCACCGACTTGCTGTGGCCAAAGAGGGAGATGTTGAAGCTGGTATGGTGGGGTTGTGCCTGCAGGCCCATCGGCAGGAGCAGGCAGGCAAGAACCGTGTGTTTGAGGATTTGTCTTGTCTTCATGTTTTTGAGTGATGAGTTGCCAAAGGGGTGGATACCGGAATCATCCGGTGGTCACGACCTTCCAGTCGCCTATGGTGCGGCGGTTGGGGTCGAAGTTGATGCCTACCTTCACGATGGGAAGACCACAGAGGGCAAACTTCGAGGCATAGTCCTTGAGGTCTATCTGCTTGATGGCCGCTTGGGCGGACATGTTCAACTTCAACTCGAAGAGATAAACGGCTTTGTCGGTCTTCATCACCATATCCACACGGCCTGTCGGCGTATTCACCTCCACCTCCACATACCTGCCGAGGAGGGAGAAGATGACATAGAACATCTGCTGGTAATGACCTTCGGAGTTGGCGTTGTTGCAGTAAGGAACCGTGAGGAGATACGCCTGCAGGAGGCTGAACATCTCGTCGAGGTTCTCATGGAGCAGGGCAAGATACATCTTGGCGATGGTCGTATTGCCCGCTTCCTTGCGCATATCCACATAGTTGGGCAGGAGGCTATCCATCAGTCCCACCCGTATCTCGGTGTTCGGAATGTCGAGGGTGTAAAGCTGTGTGGCCCTGTTGTATTCCTTGATGGTCACATAACCGCTCTGATAAAGCAGTGGGGTGATGCTCGCCATGTTCTCGGTCGGAGCATCGAAGTCAGAAGCAAGAACCTGCATCTTACTCATATCCGACGGCGCGACGTGGAACCTCCTCAGCATCTCGATGAGATAGGTAGGAGTGCCGGATGAGAACCAGAAGTTCTCCAAGCGATTCGCATTGAAGGCATTGAGCAGGCTGAAGGGGTTGAAGAGGTCGGGCGAGGGCCAAGTGAAGTGGTAGCCGTCGTACTGTTGCTTCAGTTGGTTGATTGTCTCTTCGATAGTCCATTCGTTGGCTCGGGCCAATCTCCCGATATAATCCTGCATCTGTGTCAGCACTTCCTCTTTCGTGATACCGCAGATTCCCGCAAACTCCGGAAACATGGAGATATTCGTCAAGTTGTTCAGTTCGCTGAAGATGCTGAGTTGGGAGAACTTGGTGATGCCCGTCAGGAAGACGAACTGGAGATAGGGGTCAGAGGCTTTCAGCGGAGAATAGAAATTACGCATCACATTGCGGAGCACAGGCAGTTGGGTGTCTTCATGCACCACGTCGAGCAGCGGAGCATCATATTCGTCGATCAGGATGACCACCTTCTTGCCTGTCTGCTTGTATGCTGCCTGAATCAATGCCGTTAAGCGGTCGTTAGAGTCAGTGGCAGGATTGGTAATACCGTATTTCACTTCATACTCGACAAGGCGATTCCCGAGGTAGCGTTCCAATTGGTCCTTCTCCATGTGCTTACCCATACTCATATCGAATCTCAGCACAGGATAGGCCGTCCACTCCTTCTCTACGGTCTCGATAAAGAGTCCCTGGAACAGGTCTTTCCTTCCCTCGAAATACGCCTGTAGGGTTGACACAAGCAGGGACTTTCCAAAGCGCCTGGGGCGGCTCAGGAAGATGTACTTGCTGAGGTGTATCATGTTCCAGATATACTCCGTTTTGTCAATGTACAGACAATCTAAATCAATCACCTCGGAGAAGGTCTGTATGCCCACGGGCAGTCGTTTCAGTTGCTTTGTTTCCATATCCGTCGAAAGTTTTGGGTCGCTATGTCTTTGTTTATCTGTCGGCAAAGATACGCTTTTTCTCTTATTTCTCCAAACTAATCGGCTTTTTTGTGCTGTGCAGATGCAAAAAGGGAGCTTGTCTCCCGACAAACTCCCTATAGAAAGATGTTATAAAGTGAATTATTTCTTAAAAACCTTAGTGATCTTTCCATTGACATCGCGAAGGATGTTCACCTGACCATTCTTCAGGGTCTTCTGCTGAACACCGGCCACATTGAAGATTTCGGCCGTGGCAGCCTCAGTATTTACTTCGTTGATGGCGGTAGCCTCGGCACGGGTCACGTCTATCGTTACATCAGCCACGTTGATGACGCCATTGTTGTTCACGTCACCGAGAACGAAGGCTCTGTTCTTTACATCAGCAGCCACTTCCTCTGCACCAGCGTTCAAGGTGTTGTAGGCAGCGTGAATCTCATTGTACCATGCCTCGAGGAAGTACCTCTTAACAGTTATGGGCTCATCGGTAACAGGATCGAGGGCGATAGGAGCACCGTTCAGGTCAACATCTACATATCCATAAGGATTGTTTTCATTTTTATCATAACTGTACAGTTTATTAACATAAGCGTCTACATTCCTTCTACTGCTCTGGAGCTCGCTAATTGTAGTGGACAACTCTTCAGAGGTAGCAGGATTGTAACGTTTGCCATCCTCTATTCCGCTAACAATGTTATTGAACTTCCTATTGGCACCGTAAACCGTATTATAACGTGAGTTCGACGAAATATACTTTAGAATATAGTAAGCTGTCTGTCATTTGAAATATCAACGGTCTGTACTCGTATGGATGGTTT
>JAEDMP010000086.1 GCA_016302965.1 Bacteroidaceae bacterium | reverse complement strand
ACCGTTTCTGCTCCCATCAACAAGGTGATTGAAAACGGACGCATCACCATCCTTAGAAACAACACCAAATATTCTGTAGCCGGTACCATACTGAAATAATATTTCGGAAACCAATACTGAATATTTCCAAGTTCCATCCCCCTCATTCCTGCGATTGAGGGGGATTTTTTTTCCTGAACAAACGACTCTACGCTGGATTCGAGCAGCATCTTACAAAAAAATCAACGCAAAATGTCAAAGTTACGTTTGTATGAGATTTTACGGAAAAACATTTCAAACCGTAAGTAAAACTTGCGGTTTACCTTACCAATTGAAAGAAATGGCAAAATAGTAGATTGAATAACAAGAAATAACATTTCAGTTTGTCAGTAATTTAGTAATTTTGCAGCCAAATTGTAAGCAAAAAGCAAGTATAATCAAACTTAATGCAACTAAATATGGCAAATGGATTGTATAATGCCGCCTATGAACACGACGCATGTGGAGTCGGTATGGTGGTTAACATTCACGGAAACAAGAGCCACGAGTTGGTTGACAATGCGCTAAAGGTGCTCGAGAACATGAGACACCGCGGTGCAGAAGGTGCCGACAACAAGACTGGCGACGGAGCAGGTATCATGCTCCAGATTCCCCACGAGTTTATTCTGCTACAAGGTATTCCCGTTCCCGAAAAAGGAAAATACGGAACAGGTCTCGTGTTCCTGCCCAAGGAACAACACAAGCAGAGCGAGATTCTTTCGGTAATGATTGAGGAGATAGAGCGAGAGGGCCTCTCCCTGATGCACTTGCGCAATGTTCCCACCAACCCTGGCTGCCTCGGAAAGGCCGCTCTCGACAACGAGCCCGCCATCAAACAGCTCTTTGTGACCGGTGTGACCGATGACAAGGTGCCTGTCTTTGAACGCACCTTATATATAATAAGGAAGAAGATAGAGAAGCGCATCCAAGACAAAGACTTCTATATCTGCTCCCTCTCCAGCAAGAATATCATCTACAAGGGCATGCTCTCCAGCCTTCAGCTGCGACAGTATTTCCCCGACCTGACCAACAATTATTTCACCAGCGGTCTGGCACTCGTCCACAGCCGCTTCTCCACCAACACCTTCCCAACCTGGAGTCTGGCCCAGCCTTTCCGTTTGCTCTGCCACAACGGTGAGATCAACACCATCCGAGGCAACCGCGGCTGGATGCAGGCACGCGAGAGTGTGCTCAACAGCGAGGCACTGGGCGACATCCGCAAGATTTCACCCATCGTGCAACCGGGCATGAGCGACTCTGCCAGCCTCGACAACGTATTTGAGTTCTTCGTCATGAGCGGTCTCTCCCTGCCCCATGCCATGAGCGTGATGGTGCCCGAGAGCTTCAACGACAAGAACCCCATCACCGAAGATCTCAAGGCTTTCTACGAATACCACTCCATCCTGATGGAGCCTTGGGATGGTCCTGCAGCCCTGCTCTTCAGCGACGGCCGCTATGCCGGCGGTATGCTCGACCGCAACGGTCTGCGCCCCGCCCGTTACACCATCACCAAGAACGACATGATGGTAGTGGCCAGTGAGGTGGGTGTCATGGACTTCGACCCCACAGAGATTGCCGAGAAGGGGCGTCTGCAGCCCGGCAAGATTCTGCTGATTGATACCCAGGAAGGCAAAATCTATTATGACGGAGAAATCAAGGAGCGCCTTGCCGCTGCCCATCCTTACCGCCAATGGCTCTCTACCAACCGCATCCAGTTGGAGAAACTGAAGAGCGGACGCAAGGTGGAGAATGCCGTGCCCGACCTGGTAAAACACGAAATGATGTTCGGCTACGGCGAAGAGGATGTCGACGGCACCATCGTACCCATGTCGACCAAGGCCCAAGAGCCAACCGCAGCCATGGGTAACGACACCCCTCTGGCCGTGCTCTCCGACAAGCCCCAGATTTTCTTCAACTATTTCCGCCAGCAGTTTGCCCAGGTAACCAACCCTGCCATCGACTCCATCCGTGAGGAACTGGTGATGTCGCTCACCGAGTATATCGGACGCGTGGGCACCGGCATCCTCTCGCCCGACGAGACCAACTGCAAGATGGTGCGTCTGCCCCATCCCATCCTGAACAATACCCAGCTCGATATCCTCTGCAACATCCGCTACAAGGGTTTCAACACGGTCAAACTGCCCATACTCTTTGAGTGTGCAAAGGGCGAAGCCGGACTGCGCGACGCTCTCGACCAACTCTGTAAGGATGCGGAGCGCAGCGTGGATGAAGGCTACAACTATATCATCCTCAGCGACCGTGACGTGGACGAGACACATGCCGCCATCCCCTCACTGCTGGCTGTGAGTGCCGTCCACCACTACCTCATCTCAGTAGGCAAGCGCGTCCAGACCGCTCTGATTGTCGAGAGCGGTGAGATACGTGAGACCATGCATGCAGCCCTGCTGCTCGGCTACGGAGCCTCGGCCCTCTGTCCTTACATGACCTTCGCCATCCTCGACGACCTGGTGAACCGTCACAAGATTCAGGAAGACTATGCCACTGCCGAGGCCAACTACATCAAGGCCGTGAAGAAGGGTCTGTTCAAGATTATGGCCAAGATGGGTATCTCTACCATTCGCTCCTATCGCGGTGCCAAGATTTTCGAGAGCATCGGCCTCTCCGAGCGTCTGCTCCGCAACTATTTCGGCACCGAGACCAGCACCATTGGTGGTATCGGCTTGGAGACCATCGCCCGTGATGCCATCCGCTTCCACGACATGGCCTATCCGAAAGACCCCAATGCGCAGAGCCTCAACTTCGACTTCCTGCCCAACCTGGGTCAGTTCAACTACCGCAAGGACGGCATCAAGCACGCCTGGAACCCCGAGACCATTGCCACGCTGCAACTGGCGACCCACACCGGCAACTATGCGAAGTTCAAAGAGTTTACCCGACTGGTTGACGAGAAGGAAGCGCCCATCTTCATCCGCGATTTCTTCGGATTCAAGCGCAATCCCATCAGCATCGACCAGGTGGAGCCCGTCGAGAACATCGTGAAGCATTTTGTGGCTGGAGCCATGAGTTTCGGCGCTCTTTCGAAAGAGGCACACGAGGCCATCTGTCTGGCCATGAACAAGATTGGAGCCCGCTCCAACACGGGTGAGGGCGGTGAAGACAACGAACGTTTCCACGCTACCATCGACGGCATCTCCCTCTCATCAAAGACCAAGCAGATTGCCTCCGGACGTTTCGGTGTGACCACCGAATACCTGGTGAATGCCGAAGAGATCCAAATCAAGGTGGCCCAGGGTGCCAAGCCTGGAGAGGGCGGTCAGTTGCCCGGCTTCAAGGTGAACGAGATTATCGCCAAGACACGCCACTCCATTCCCGGCATCTCACTCATCTCACCTCCTCCCCATCACGACATCTACTCCATCGAGGACCTGGCCCAGCTTATCTTCGACCTGAAGAACGTGAACCCGAAGGCCGCTGTCAGCGTAAAACTTGTGGCAGAGAGCGGTGTGGGTACCATTGCGGCCGGTGTGGCCAAGGCCAAGGCCGACCTCATCGTCATCTCCGGTGCCGAAGGCGGTACAGGCGCCAGCCCTGCCTCGAGCATGCGCTTCGCCGGTATCTCTCCTGAAATCGGACTGAGCGAGACCCAACAGACCTTGGTGAAGAACGGTCTGAGAGGTCAGGTGAGGCTGCAGGTCGACGGCCAGCTCAAGACCGGACGCGACATCATCCTCATGGCCCTGCTCGGTGCCGAGGAATTCGGTTTCGGCACCACCTGTCTGATTGTTCTCGGCTGCGTGATGATGCGCAAGTGCAACCTCAATACCTGTCCGCTGGGTGTGACCACCCAGAATCCCGAACTGCGCAAGCACTTCATCGGCAAGTATGAGTTCCTCGTCAACTACTTCACCTTCCTGGCTCAGGAGGTGCGCGAGTATCTGGCAGAGATGGGTTTCACCAAACTCGACGATATCGTGGGACACACCGAACTCATCAACCGCGACCGGAAAGTGGGCACCGACGACCCGAAGTTCAAGACGCTCGACTTCAGCCGCCTGCTCTTCAAGGAGCCTCAGCATTGTCAGCTGCACTATGATCACCAGTCTGTATCTCCCCTCACGCAAACCTTGGAGGAGGTGCTCGACCAGCAGATTATCCGTGCCTCGGAGAAGGCCTTCACCCGTCAGGAGGAGGTAAACCTCGACTATGCCATCAAGAATACCGACCGTGCCGTGGGTACGATGCTCAGCGGTATGATTGCCAGTAAATTCGGTGACGAAGGGCTGCCTGCCGACACCATCAATGTGAAGTTCAAGGGTTCTGCCGGACAGAGCTTCGGTGCCTTCCTGATGAAGGGTGTCAACTTCAAGCTGGAGGGTGAAGCCAACGACTATTTCGGCAAGGGTCTGAGCGGTGGCCGCATCGCCATCCTGCCTCCCACCCGCAGCAATTTCTCTGCTGAAGAGAATATCATCGCCGGCAACACCGGTCTCTATGGTGCCACCAGCGGCGAACTCTACATCAACGGCAAAGTGGGCGAACGCTTCGGTGTAAGAAACTCCGGTGCCATCGCCGTCATCGAAGGTGCAGGCGACCACTGCTGCGAGTATATGACTGGCGGACGCGTAGTCGTACTGGGCGAAACAGGACGCAACTTTGCCGCTGGTATGTCGGGCGGCGTAGCCTACGTCTGGGACAAGAACCACAACTTCGACTATTTCTGTAATATGGATATGGTGGAAATCAATCTCGTGGAAGAAAGCAGCTATCGCAAGGAACTGCACGAGCTTATCCGCCAACACTATCTCTACACCGGTTCCAAATTGGCACTTACCATGCTCGATGACTGGAACCGCTACGTTGAAGACTTTATCCAGGTAGTGCCCATCGAGTACAAACGGGTGCTGCAGGAAGAACAGGTAAAGAAATTGCAACAGAAAATCGCTGATATGCAACGGGATTATTAAAAACATAAAAATCATGGGAAATCCGAAAGCATTCCTGTCTATACCGCGCCAAGAGGCCGGTTACAGACCCGTACACGATAGAATACACGACTTTGGAGAAGTTGAGCAGACGCTCAACAGTAAGGACCGCCGCACCCAAGCCAGCCGCTGCATGGACTGTGGTGTACCCTTCTGCCACTGGGCTTGCCCCCTGGGCAACAAACCGCCCGAGTGGAACGATGCCCTCTATAAGGGAGACTATGAACTGGCCTACCGCCTGCTCAACAGCACCAACCCTTTCCCCGAGTTCACCGGACGCATCTGTCCTGCCCTCTGCGAGAAGGCATGCGTGCTCAACCTCATGAGCCACGAGCCCACCACCAACCGCGAAGACGAGGCTGCCATCACCGAGATGGCTTTCCAAGAGAACTTCGTACGCATAGAGACACCCGTCAGGAACGGCAAGAAGGTGGCCATCATCGGTGCCGGACCTGCCGGTCTGGCAGCCGCCAACAAACTGAACCTCATGGGTTACACGGTCACCATCTTCGACAAGAACGAGGCTGCCGGTGGCCTGCTCCGCTATGGCATCCCCAACTTCAAACTCAATAAGGCCATCATCGACCGCCGCATGGAGGTGCTGGCCAAGGAGGGAATCATCTTCAAGTATAACACACCCGTTGACCTGAACCGGTTGCCCGAAGGCTTCGATGCCTATATCATCGCCACAGGTACCCCCACCGCCCGCGACCTGAAGATTCCCGGACGTGAACTCAAAGGCGTTCATCTGGCTCTGGAGATGCTGTCACAGCAAAACCGCATCCTTGCCGGTATCGACTTCAAGAAAGAGGAGTTGGTGTCGGCCAAGGGCAAGGACGTGCTGGTGATTGGTGGTGGCGACACGGGCAGCGACTGCATCGGCACCTCCCATCGGCAGGGCTGCAAGAGTGTGACCCAGATAGAGATCATGCCCAAGCCCGTTGAGGGGCATACTGACCCGAAGAACCCCTGGCCCAACTGGCCCCGCACACTCAAGACCACATCCAGCCACGAAGAGGGATGCACACGCCGATGGAATATCAACTCACTGGAATTCATTGGCAAGGACGGCAAACTCACTGGTGTGAAGGTGCAGGAGATTGACTGGAAGCCCAACCCGGAAGGTGGCCGACCCATCATGGTGGAGAAGGGCAAGCCTGAAATTATCAAGTGTGAACTGGTGTTGCTGGCCATGGGATTCCTGAAGCCCGAACATCCCAAATATGCCGACAACGTTTTTGTCACAGGCGATGCCGCCTCTGGTGCCTCACTCGTGGTACGCGCCATGGCAGCAGGTATCCAGACAGCAAAGGACGTAGACCACTATCTGCTGACCAAATAGCAATCCACTATCCGTCATATTTCAATCCAAAGAGGGCGTGTCACTTACTTCCGGCACGCCCTCTTTTTCTTTTCTCTCTAAACGGGAACAACGATTCCCAATCAGGCTCACTTCACCTTCACCATCTCGTAGGTCTGCTTCTTCACTGCATCGAGCGGTGCCCACTGATACTTCACCTTGTCGAAGCGGATGGCCTTGAGGTCAAAGCAGCGGATGGTGCTGTTGTGCATGGTGCGGTAGTAGATACGCCGGTTGGAGATGTCGGAAGCCACCGTCCACTGTGTGGCACTCGGGATATCGGGTACCTGCTGGCCGTCGGCAAACTGGATGCCTGTGGGAATATCAAAGTTGTTGAGGATATGGAAGGCCTGCATCACCGTCTTTTCTCCATCGGAAAAACGGGGAGCCGTCGTCTGGTAGAAGGCGGCACGCACGAAACGTGAGGGAGGGGTCACATCACCGGGGATGCCCAGCAAGCCACCGCCACCGCCAAAGGCACGAAGCTGCATATCGCCCACCTTGCGCTCGCTGACGGGACCGGGAGCCAGATTCACGTAGTTGTTGAGATTGGTCAGATGCCAGTCAAAGCCAGGCGAGTTGGTCAGCACGCCCAGGGTATTCTCATGGAACCGCAACTGGCGGTCGACAATCTCGAGCACCACCTGCCTGCCCCCTTCCTCCGTGATGCGCCAGTGCACCGTAGACCCACGAGGGTCGATGGTCACGATATGAATCTTGCGGATAGCCTCCTTTACCTCATCGATGGTCTTGAAGTTGGAGAGAATCCACGACACCAGTTGCAGGTCACTCACCGTGGTCTCCTTTTTGGCCGCATCATAGTCCTCATACTTGCCGTAGGCAGGGAAATAGAAGAGCCCGGCAGCCAGTCCAGCCTCATTCATGCCATCGACCACAAACTCGGGTTGCTGCACCGCCAGACCCACATAGCCGTAACGTGCCGTGAAGGCCATGCCATCTTTCTGTCCGCCCGGAGTGAACGAGCGCTGTTCGTACCCTCTGGGCACAATGGCATAGCAACTCTCCAAATCATTGCCCGCCCACTCAATGGTTCTTGCAGGCACCGGAGCACCCGCCGTGGTGTGCAACGTGATGCCCGTACAGGCCAGCAACTGTTGCGGCAGCAGCATCGCAGCCACCACAACCATCATTCTCTTCATTCTTTTCATAATCGCCTCCTTTTCTTGAATCGTAAAACAATTGACGTACAACAGAGTCCTGCCCTGCTGTCACGCGGTAAAGATACGACAAATAATCATACACCCTGCCATCTTCCCCCCAGATTTACAGTCTTTTATCTTTCTTTCATGACTGTTACCAAACTCCATGGGCATCACAACCATATTGACTTGATTCCCTAATAAAGTTGAACTGCATCCCCGAAAGAGGCGGACTGGCACCAAGAAAGGTTAATAACCTTCATGCCTCAACATTAATAATCCTTACCTTGAAAGGTTAATAACCTTCACCCAAATAAAGTCAACTTCCCTTCTCTTCGCAATTCTTTTCTCTTTTTTGTATAATTGCTTGCATGCTTACTGATAATTTATTATATTTGCAGCGCAATCTATCAAATACGAATAGACAAACCACTTTTATCCCAATTGCCAATCATCAAAAAGAACATCCGATATGAAATACACCCTCGTTAAGCGTGGACACCCACGTTATCCCGAGCGCGACAAGAAAGTCTATGCCTGCGCACAATATGAGAAGACCCTGTCGATAGACGAACTCTTGGACTATATCACCCTTCATGGTTCCGCCTTCCGGAAAGGCGACTACAAGGCTGTCATCTCCACCATTGCCGAAGCCATGGCGGAGAAGATGGCCGAAGGCTACAAGATTGACCTTGCCGAAATGGGTAAGTTCTACCCCACTCTCGAATGTGAGGGAGCTGAAACCATGGACAATTTCAATCCCGACAAGCACATCAAAGCCGTTCATGTGAACTGGGAGCCAGGCGATGACTTCAAGGACCTGAAACGAAAGACCACCTTCCGTGAAGACCTTACGAGGCGAATGCAGAAGGAAACCTTGAAGGCTGGCACAGAAAAACGGAAGAAGGAAGAGGAATAACGAGAAGCATAAGAATTCTACGAAAATATACAGAAGGGATGACGAAAAAGGAAATCATCAAGGTATTTGAGGAAAAGTAATATGAGTGTGTAAGATGAATTGAGTAAAAAGGTTCAATAATAGATTAGTATAACGTGAGTTCGATGAAGTATAACTCATTGAACTCACGTTACAGTATATTCGCCGAACTCATGTGATTATATGTAACGGCTAAATCCAAAATCGTTACATCACTGGACATTCTCGACGAAATGCGCCCAATCAGGTGTATAGAGCATAAGGGACCAGCAAGGAAAATTCCCCTCGCAGGGAATCAACAGGATATAAACAAGGCTTTAGAACTTGGATACCCGTCAACGCTTGTCTTGCACTCCATACTTCATCCAGTCCTCTTGAGGATAACTGGTCTTGATGATGCGCTTCTTCTCGGCGAACGCCTCCTTTACCGAGGTCAAGATGGCATTCATGTGCTTCACCTTTTGGGATAATTCTTCGCGCACACGATCGCACTCCTCATTTGCCAATGTTAAGCGTTCGAGGTCTTTGGTCATTGACTCCAAACTGGAATCCGAGATTCCCTTGCCTGCCAATGCATCAATGTTCTTGCTCAATCCTTCGATGAGCA
>JAEDMP010000020.1 GCA_016302965.1 Bacteroidaceae bacterium | reverse complement strand
ATTGAAACGTTGGATATTTCATTGATAGTCTGATAATTAGACCTATATCAGTAATATAACCTACGACATATTCTATCGGATTAGAAAGCTCAATATCGTTGTTCTCAACTAAATCTTCTATTGAAGATTTTACAACTCAACTCAAAATGGTGTACAGAGATTTATGTCTCTGTATCAAGTTAGCAAACAATCTGGCCTTTTCGGCAAATAGATAATTGTTGTTAAAAAAATCGGGCGGAATCATTATGCTTCAGAAAAAATGCTGATATTTGCATCCAAATCATTGACATCAAATCATTGACATCAAAACGACTGAAGTGAAACCTATGACCACACCGACCATACCCAACGAACGCCACGCCTATCTCATCATGGCCCACAACGAATGGGAACTGCTCAACACGCTGCTCTCACTCATCGACGACCCACGCAACGACATCTTCCTGCACATCGACAAGAAAGTGAAAACCCTGCCGCAGCTCTACCAGCCGCGCCACTCCCGACTCATCCTCACCCCCAAACGCTACGACGTGAGATGGGGCGACGTGGGGCAGGTGCACTCCGAGATGCACCTCTTCCGTACGGCCTGGGAGCACGGCCCCTACCAGTATTACCACAAACTGTCGGGCGTCGACCTGCCCATCAAGACGCAAGACGAGATACACGATTTCTTCAACCGCCACAACGGCAAGGAGTTTATCGGATTCTTCCCCCTCACCGATTTTATCCGGGGCGACATCGAGCGCAAACGCCGACGCTATTATTTCCTCATGCGATGGAACTACCGCACCCCCTTCGAACCCCGATGGAAGGTGGTGGCCGCACAGATCATACGCCACGCCGCCCTGAAACTGCAAGACCTGCTCCACACCGACCGAGGCCATGAACTCACCTTCAGGACGGGCCACAACTGGGTGTCGCTCACCGGCGAGAGCGTGAAGTATCTGCTCGACAACGAGGACTTCATCAACCGGCGCTTCGCACACACCACCTGTGGCGACGAGATGTACAAGCACTCCATGCTCATCTCCAATCCCGACATCCGGCAGCGCATCTTCGATCTCGACGACGGCATCCACAGCTGCATGCGGTTCATCGATTTCAACCGCGCCTCCGACGAGCAGAAGAAAAAGGGCGAACCCTACAACTGGCAGGACGGTGACGCCGAGGAACTGCTCAACTCAGAATATCTCTTTGCCCGCAAATTTTCAAGCCGCTACCCCAAGGTGGTCAGCGACATCGCCAGCTACATCAGACAGCATCAGCAGGGAGAAGCCAAATAGGAAACACGCTGAAAAACAACGGCCATTTCCAGATAGAGTCGCGGCAGAAAAATGGCAGATTTGCGCCAAAGGGGGCATTTCGATTCATTCCTTGCATTTTCTGCTGCTGCTCTTGTCGGGAAAATAGTTACACAGACAGGATTAATTGATAAACTATGTTAAATTATTAGTACTTTGTATTGCAATGTACCAAACAATGCCTATCTTTGCAGCATCAAACCAAAAACAAGATGAAATGGCAAATGTAGACAACACCAAATCGCAGATGAGAAAGGGCATGCTCGACTACTGCGTGCTCCTCTTGCTCAGACACCGGCCCCTCTATGCCAACGACATCATCGGGCGGCTGAAAGAGGCGCAGATGATTGTGGTGGAAGGAACGCTCTATCCGCTGCTCAACCGGCTGAAGAAAGACGGACTGCTGAAGTATGAATGGCAGGAGAGCACCCAGGGACCACCGCGGAAATATTACTCGCTGACCGGAGAGGGAGAGGAGGCCCTACAGCAACTCGACATCAGCTGGAACGAGATGGCCACCACGGTCACTATCCTGCAAAAAAACAACGAAAAGTATATCAACAATCCTAACTGAAAGAAACAATGAAGAAGAACATTTCCATCAATATCTGCGGCACCATCTACTCGATAGATGAGGATGCCTACCTGTTGCTCGACAACTATCTGAAGAGCATGACCAACTATTTCAAGGGTCAGGAAGGAGGCGAAGAAATAGCCGACGACATCGAACACCGCGTGGCCGAACTGCTCTGGCAATACAAGCAGGAGGGGATGGAGGCCGTGAACGTGGAGACGGTGAAAGAAATCATCAACAAGATTGGCAACCCACGGGAAATCGACGGACAGAACAGCAACGGACTGGACAATGGCCAAGCGGAAACGGACAGCCAAACAACGGCCAATCGCGATGACGAGGAACAACAACCCGAAGAACAGGTGAGCGGCAGCTGGACCGAACGGCTGAAAAACCATCTGCGCAACCGCCGCCTCTACCGCAACACCCAGAACGCCATCCTGGGGGGTGTCTGCTCCGGACTGGCTGAATATGTGGGGTTCGGCGACGTGACCTTCTGGCGGCTCGGCATGGTGCTCGTGACCATCTTCGGCTCCACCTTCACAGGCTGGCTGCTGCCCGACTTCTTCGGTTCCTTTTTCCTCCTGCTCTATGTGCTGCTGTGGATGCTGGTGCCCGTGGCCAGAACCCCCGAAGACCGCCTGCGGATGAGGGGGCAGGAGGTGACTCCCGACAATCTGAAAGAGCAGATCGTGAACGACATCGAGGAGGGCAGCCAGAACCCTAACCACGCCGCTGCACAGCAGGGAGACAACGGCAGCGGCGGCAAAGGCTGCATCCGTCTCCTATTCATGCTGGCATTGGGCTTCCTGCTCTTGCCGTTGGTGTCTCTGCTGGCCGGACTGATTATCTTTGTGGTGGTGCTCATAGGGCTGGGTTTCGGCTCCTTGGCCTTTGCGGGAACGATGATACCCGAAGTGGACTTCATCAACACCATCTTCACCAGCAGCAGTACGATGATGTGGCTCGGAACGCTCTCGGCCATCATCGCCGTGGCCATCCCCATCTATGCCATCATCCGCGTGCTCCGTACCAACAGCAAACCCCTGAATGTGGCTTCCATCCTCTCGCTGCTCGTGGTGTGGATTGCATCGCTGGCCTTCTGCATCATCTCCGTCATCCTGATAACACAGAAAATACATGAGAAGAAACAGAACCTGTTCAAAGATGATTGCACCCGGTATGGCATCACCCTGCAGTCGCCCGGGGAGTGGGACCGGCTCGCCTATATGGGATGGACCATCGATACCATCGACAACGTGAATAAGAAGATGACCGAACGGCGCTCGGGATTCGGAGGCATGCCCCCCTATGCCCTGCGTATCAAAGCCGACAAGCGGGGACGGGCGGTGACGCTGAAACTCGAAAACAAAGACGCTTATGAACAGGGCAACTACGTGATGGAGGCTATCGTGGAGACGCACGGACAGGGAGCCCGGCTGAGGGTGGAAAACACGGAAGGAGCCGAGGTAGCCTCGATGGAACTGAACGGCAAAGGCATCGGACTCGACACACTCAGCTGGCAGACGGCCAAGAATCTGCCTGTTTTCTTCAATCCAGACAGCACCGAATGGGACGACTTTGCCAAAGACGAGGACGAGCACTGGACCTATCTCTGTTCCAAGCCCTTCCATCATGAGGGCGGCGAACTGAAACAGCAACTGCTCATCCAGCATGCCCACCTGAACCAATGCCATATCAGATATGTGCAGATCAGACGACTTGAAGACTGACGCCACCCTCCGCTCACCGTATTACGACTACGGGGAGTGGATGCGGCAGAGGTTCCCATTCAAGGTGCAGAAACTCCCCATCGACGGGGGCTTCAGCTGCCCCAACCGCGACGGCCGCATCGGTCGTGGCGGTTGCAGTTTTTGTGACAACCGGACATTCATACCCCGCTATTGCCAGCCGGAACGCAGCGTGAGACAGCAGATAGAAGACGGCAAACGATTCTTTGGCCGGAAATATCCCGACATGAGATACATGGCCTACTTCCAGTCGTTCACCAACACCTATGCGCCGCTCGACCATCTCAAACGGCTCTATGGGGAGGCACTCGCATGCGATGACATCGTGGGTATCGCCATCGGTACGCGGCCCGACTGCATCTCATCCGCATTGCTCGACTATCTGGAACAGCTCGCCAGGCAGACCATGGTGGTGGTTGAATACGGCGTCGAATCGGCCAACGACGACACGCTGAAACGAATCAACCGAGGCCACGACTTCGACTGCTCACGGAAGGCCATCGAGGCCACCCACGAACGGGGCATCACCACGGCCGCCCACCTCATCCTCGGACTGCCCGGCGAACCGTTTGACGAGCTGATGCGGCAGGCAGACCTTATCGGGCAGCTGCCCGTCGACCTGCTGAAATTCCACCAGCTGCAGATTGTCAGCGGCACCCGCATGGAACAGGTCTACAGGCAGGGTGGGGTGGAACCGCTCACCCTCGAAGGCTATCTGTATCTGCTGGCCCACTATCTCATGCGACTCCCTCCGCAGATAGCCATTGAGCGCCTGGCATCACAGTCGCCAGGCGAGCTGCTGGTGGCTCCACGCTGGGGCATCAAGCCCCACGAGCTGGCACGCCGCCTGACTGCCTATATGAACGTACAAGGCTACTGGCAGGGAAAAATGGCCGAAAAACAAGGGGAAGAACGTTAAAAAATCTAATCTTTTCACTACGTTCTATCGTCGGCTGTATTTTTTTTACTAATTTTGGCTTGAAATTAAAAAGCAACAAAATTGAAACACTATATTTTATCATTCATCATCGCCTGTATGCCCGCTTACGGATGGGCCCAGAAGATAACTCTGGGCTCGTGCCAGACGCGCGACAAAGGTGAATACAAAGGAGAGATGGTGGCCGGAAAACCGCACGGAAAAGGCAAGACCACCTATAAGAACGGTAACTGGTATGAAGGCGAATACGTGAAGGGCAAACGCCAGGGATATGGCATCTACACCTTCAACGACGGCGAAAAATATGAAGGCCAATGGTATCAGGACCAGCAGCACGGACAGGGCACCTACTATTTTGCCAATAACAACAAATACGTGGGTCTCTGGTTTCGCGACTACCAGCAGGGACACGGAGTAATGTACTACTACAACGGCGACAAATATGACGGCGAATGGAAGCTCGACCGCAGAAACGGAAAGGGCACGTATGAATTTGCCGGAGGTGCCTACTACAAAGGCGAATGGACCAATGACAACAAGAGCGGAAAGGGAGTGTTTGACTGGGGAGACGGCTCGCGCTATGAAGGACAATGGCAGGGCAACCAACGGTCGGGCACCGGCACCTTCTATTACGCCGACGGCGATGTCTATACCGGACAATGGAAAAACGACATACAGCACGGAAAGGGCATCTACAAATTCAAGAACGGAGATGTCTACGAGGGTGACTACGTGAAAGGGGAACGTACCGGAAACGGAATCATCAAATATGCCAACGGCGACAAATATGCGGGCCAATTCCTCGAAGGATACAAGAACGGCAACGGTACCATCGTCTGGAAAAACGGCAACACCTATGCCGGAGAATGGAAAGACGACAAACCCAACGGCATCGGAAAACTGACGATGAAGAACGGTGACGTCTTTGAAGGACATTTCCTGAACGGGAAGATTGACGGCGAGGGTGTGGCCAGATATACCGACGGATGGAAATTCAAGGGCACCTTCAAGAACGGAAAACGAAACGGAAGAGCCATCGAGGAGGACAAGGACGGCAAGCGATTTGAAGGCAACTATGTGGACGACCGGCGCGACGGACGCTTTGTGGAAAAAGACCGAAACGGCAACATCATCGCCCAAGGTAACTACATCCGCGGACAACGCCGCGAAGACAAGCAATGAACCATGCCCCCAACGGTTTCTCCAAGGGGAACAAAACAGACAGCAAATCAAACAAAACAACCTTCATTAACAAAATAAAAATCTACAGATTATGGTAATAGACACACTTGACAACCTGAAACAATACGAGTCGATGAACCCGTTGTTTGCAGAGGTGACGGAGTTTCTGAAGTCACACAATCTCCAGGAGATGGAGGAGGGAAAGGTGGCCATCAACGGCGACCGCCTCTTCGTGAACATCACCACCGCCAAAGGAAAGACTCCCGACGAGGCCGTCATGGAAACCCACGAGAAAATGATTGACATCCAGATTCCCCTCTCCTGCGCCGAGACCTACGGCTACACGCCTCTCTGCAATCTGCCCAAGGCAGAATACAACGCCGAAAAGGATATCACGAAGTATCCCCAGCTGGCTGCCGACAGCTACGTGACCTGCCAGCCCGGCATGTTTGCCATCTTCTTCCCACAGGACGGACACGCACCCTGTATCGCCACCGAACCCATCCGCAAGGCCATCTTCAAAGTGGCTGCAAAATAAGGCGAGGGGCGCGTCGCTTTTATTGGACTAAAAGATTATCAACATCATAACGATTCATTAATATGGTTGAAAAGAAAAACGCAACCGCCACCAAAAAGCCGGTTGGACGGAAAAGAACGGCCAAACCCGAAACACCCAAACATATCGGGCTCGTGAAGAATGACTCCTGGCTGGAACCCTTCGAAGAGGCTATCCGCGGACGTCATGAACATGCCGCATGGAAAATCAGCATGCTCACCAAAAAAGGCAAGAAGACACTGAGCGACTTTGCCAGCGGACACCTTTATTACGGCCTGCACAAACTGCCCAAGGGATGGGTGTTCAGAGAGTGGGCTCCAAACGCCACGGAAATCTATCTCATCGGTGATTTCAACAACTGGCAGGAAGACCCGAAGTTCAAACTGAAGCGCATTGAGGGTACCGGCAACTGGGAACTGAAACTCAGAGAGAAAGCCATCAAGCACGGCGACCTTTACAAGATGAAGGTGAAGTGGAACGGTGGCGAGGGCGAAAGGATTCCCGCCTGGTGTCAGCGTGTGGTGCAGGATGACGTGACGAAAATCTTCTCGGCCCAGGTGTGGAACCCCGAGGTGCCCTATACCTTCAGCAAGAAGAAATTCAAACCCACCAAGTCGCCCCTGCTCATCTACGAATGCCACGTGGGTATGTCGCAGGACGCCGAGAAGGTGGGCACCTACCGTGAGTTCACGGAGAATGTGCTGCCCCGCGTCATTGCCGACGGCTACAACTGCATCCAGATCATGGCCATCCAGGAGCATCCCTACTATGGCTCCTTCGGCTATCACGTGAGCTCATTCTTCGCCCCCTCCAGCCGCTTCGGCACACCCGAGGAACTGAAGGAACTCATCGACACGGCCCACAAGAACGGCATTGCCGTCATCATGGACATCGTACACTCCCATGCCGTGAAGAACGAGATGGAAGGATTGGGCAACCTGGCCGGCGACCCCAACCAGTATTTCTATCCCGGTGACCGCCACGAGCATCCCGCATGGGACAGCCTCTGCTTTGACTACGGCAAGGACGAGGTGCTCCACTTCCTGCTCTCCAACTGCCGCTACTGGATGGAAGAATACCGCTTCGACGGTTTCCGTTTTGACGGTGTCACCTCCATGCTCTATTACAGCCACGGACTGGGAGAGGCCTTCTGCGGTTATCCCGACTATTTCAACGGCCACCAGGACGATAACGCCATCTGCTATCTCACACTGGCCAACAAACTCATCCACGAGGTGAACCCCGATGCCATCACCATCGCCGAAGAGGTGAGCGGCATGCCCGGACTGGCTGCCAAATTCGAGGACGGCGGCTACGGATTTGATTACCGCATGGCCATGAACATCCCCGACTACTGGATCAAGACCATCAAGGAACTCAAGGACGAGGACTGGAAACCCAGCTCCATCTTCTGGGAGGTGAAAAACCGCCGACCCGACGAGAAGACCATCAGCTACTGCGAGAGCCACGACCAGGCTTTGGTGGGCGACAAGACCATCATCTTCCGGCTCATCGACGCCGACATGTACTGGCACTTCCGCAAGGGCGACGAGAACGGCACCGTACACCGAGGCATAGCCCTGCACAAGATGATACGCCTCGTGACCGCTGCCGCCATCAACGGTGGTTACCTCAACTTCATGGGCAATGAGTTCGGGCATCCCGAATGGATTGACTTCCCGCGCGAAGGAAACGGATGGAGCTACAAGTATGCCCGCCGCCAGTGGAACCTCGTGGACAACCAGGAACTCGACTACCACTATCTCGGCGACTTCGACAAGGCCATGCTCAAGGTCATCACCAGCATCCGCAGTTTCCAGAACAAACCCGTGCAGGAAATCTGGCACAACGACGGTGACCAGGTGTTGGCATTCAGCCGCGGTGACCTGATTTTCGTGTTCAACTTCAGTCCTACACGCTCTTTCACCGACTACGGCTTCCTGGTGCCCACCGGCTCTTATGACGTGGTGCTCAACACCGATGCCAAGGAGTTTGGCGGCAACGGACTGGCAGACGACTCCATGACCCACCTCACCAATTATGACCCCTTGTATGTGAAGGACCATAAGGAATGGCTGAAGCTGTATCTGCCGGCACGTTCGGCTGTTGTATTGAAGAAAAATTAATCCATGACAAATAAACGTTATCAGACGAATGGCACCACCACTGTCTCAGTGGTGTGTGCCATCGTCTTTTGCTTGTTCTCTTTCCTCTATCTCTACGGTTACCAGAGTGATGTGATGGCCGTGGCCCAACACCAGTTGAGCCAGGGAGCCACCAGCTATAACCGTTTCATCGGCGCATCACTCATCACCTTCGTTCTGCTGCTCATCAAATGGTGGGTGGCCCATCTGTTGCGTCTCAACGGGCGACTGCATGCACTCAGCTATTTCCCGTCGGCACTGCTCCTCACGCTCATCTGCGACTATCGCGTAGACCACAATGCCGAACATTACCTCTACTGCTGGACGTGGCTGGCTCCACTCTCGCTGCTCGTCTGGCTGGGCATTTCGCTCTTTCTGAGAAAAGTGATGGACTATGACTCACGGGCGTTTGACAGCTCGCTGTTTTCCCGCTCGATGTGGATCAATCTGTCGGTCATCGGGTGGATGTGTTTCGCCGTGGCTACCATCTCCGGAACAGATGATGCCTTCCATTTCAGGGCACACACGGAGAGACTCCTCCAGGAAGGGAAGTTTGAGGAGGCGGCCAGGGTGGGGCAGGAGTCGCTGGTGACGGACCCTCATCTGACCATGCTGCGTGCCTACGCTCTCTCACGTAGGGGAGAGCTGGGTGAAGCCTTCTTCAGATACCCCGTTGTGGGAGGTTCCAACGCCCTTTTGCCCACGACCGGAGAAGCCTCCTGTCTGATGCTTCCTGCCGACAGCATCTTCCGACACGTCGGAGCCAAGCCCCTGCATCCCACCACGGTCCTGCGGTTTATCCGTACGCTGCAAGTGACACGTCAGGCCACAAGAGCCGTTGCCGACTATCACCTCTGCGCCCTGCTTGCCGACCGCAATCTGAAGGAGTTTGTGAGACAGCTGCCACGGTACTATACCGTCAATGACAGTCTGCCCCGCCACTACCGCGAGGCGCTGGTGCTCTATGTCCACCTGACTGCCCATCCTTCCATCGTCTATCACGAGAGTGTGATGGAAACGGATTATGAAGATATGCAGAAAATGGAACGGGAGTGTCCGAAAGCCGAGGAACGGATGCTGAAAATCTACAAGCATTATTTCGGCACCTACTGGTGGTATTTCACCTATGCCAAGGATTTCTTCAGCAGACCAGATGCCGACTGACCCTATGACCGCACATCCCTTCGTTTCAGATTATTCATCCCCCAAAATACGCTTTTCAAACCGTGGACAACAACGCTCTTTCTCCCACTCAACTCGAAGCCGTCAATTATTGTGAAGGACCGCAGCTGGTGATTGCCGGTGCCGGTTCGGGCAAAACCAAAGTGCTCACCCACAAGATTGCCTATCTGCTTGAGCAGGGGCTCGCCCCTTGGAACATCCTCGCCCTCACGTTTACCAACAAGGCCGCCAGAGAGATGAAAGAGCGTATCGCTCTGCTCGTGGGAGGCGACCGTGCCCGCTATCTGCAGATGGGAACCTTCCACTCCATCTTTTCCCGTATCCTGCGCAACGAGTGCGAATATCTGGGCTTCACCGCACAGTTTACCATCTACGACCAAAGCGATTCGCGTTCGATGGTGAAGGCCATCATCAAGGAGATGAACCTCGACGAGAAACAATACAAAGCGGCCTCGGTGGCCGACCGCATCAGCCGGGCCAAGAACCAACTGCTGCTGCCGCAGGCCTACGCTGCCGACAGCCGACTCGTGAGCGAAGACAACTATCGCGGGCTGGGTGCCATCAAGGACATATATAAGGTGTATGCGGAACGCTGCCGCCGAGCCAACACCATGGATTTCGACGACCTGCTGGTCTACACCTATCTGCTGTTCCAGCAGCATGAGGAGGTGAGACGCAAGTATGTGGAACGCTACCAGTATGTGCTGGTGGATGAGTACCAAGATACGAACCGCGTGCAACAGGCTATTCTGCTGCAGCTCACTAAGGAGCGGATGAAGGTGTGTGTGGTGGGCGACGATGCCCAAAGCATCTACAGCTTCAGAGGGGCCAATATCGACCATATCCTGCATTTCACCCACGAATTTGAAGGGGCAAGACTGTTTAAACTCGAGCGCAACTACCGCTCCACACAGGCCATAGTGACGGCGGCCAACAGTCTGATACAGCACAACCGGAACCAGATTCCCAAGGATGTATACAGCGAAAATGAGACGGGCGAACCGCTGGTGCTGAAGAAGGGCATGACCGACAAGGAAGAGGCACTGATTGTCTGCAAGGACATACAGCGGCTCTGCCGCAAGGGCTATGACTACAGCGACTGTGCCATCCTCTACCGCACCAATGCGCAGAGCCGCAGTTTCGAGGAGTGTCTGCGCAAGGAGGGCATTCCCTACCGCATCTACGGCGGTCTGAGTTTCTATCAGCGCAAGGAAATCAAGGATGTGATTGCCTATTTCAGAATGGTGGTCAATCCTGACGACGAGGAGGCCTTCAAGCGCATCATCAACTATCCGGCGCGCGGCATCGGCAACACCACCCTGGCCCGGCTGTTCGAGTCGGCCGCAACGGCACAGGTGAGTCTGTGGACGGTGGTGAGCCAGCCCCAGCTCTATCTCGCCCATCTGCAACGCGCCACCCTGGCCAAGATAGAAGCCTTCAGGAGCATGGTAGACGGATGGCGCGAACGCTTGCACAACGAGGATGCCTACCAACTCGGCCATGACATCATCGTGCAGAGCGGTATCGCCAAGGACATCTTTTCGGGCAAGGAACCCGAAGACATCGCCCGACAGGAGAACCTCGAGGAGTTTCAGGCGGCCATCCAGGATTTCGTGACCGATGAGGAGGGGGAGGAGCGGACCACCTATCGCCACGGGCTGGCCGACTTCCTGCAGGAAGTGTCACTGCTCACCGACCTGGATGCACAGTCGGAAGAGAACGAAGGCCACCAGGTATCGCTCATGACCATCCACAGTGCCAAGGGACTGGAGTTTCCTGCGGTCTTCATCGTGGGGGTGGAAGAGAATATCTTCCCGTCGCCCATGTGTTCCGACTCGCCGAGAGGGATAGAGGAAGAACGCCGTCTGCTCTATGTGGCCGTGACCAGGGCCATGAAGTTCTGTGAACTGACCTACGCCGAAAACCGTTTCCGCTACGGACGCATGGAGTATGACACCCCATCCCGATTCATCAACGACTTTGCCCCTGGACTCCTCCGACGCATGGACAGTCCGTCAGGAGCGGGCGGCTATCGCGGATTCAATAACAGTCCTTTCGGTAGAAGCAATAAATGTTCGTATACATCCTCATCGCCGGCTCCATCTGTATCAGCCGCATCCTCTTCGACCATATCCTCACCGGCATCAGCATCCAAGAAATCGCTGACGTTTCATGGTCTCCAATTAAAGACCGGCATGCGTATCCGCCACGAACGCTTCGGTTCTGGCCGGATAGAACAACTCGAAGGAAGTGGTGAAAATGCAAAAGCAACCGTCGTTTTCGACCAGGCCGGAACGAAACAGTTATTGCTGAAATTTGCCAAATTCACCATCGAATCCTGATGGCTATGGGGTAGAATTGTAAACATTTTATTCTTTTTGCATGAAATGACAAAAAAAATGCGGAAAAGTTTTGGTGATTACAAAAATAATGCCTACCTTTGCACTCGCAATTCGGAAATAGCGAATCTGTAAGGTGCGTTAGTTCAGTTGGTTAGAATGCCTGCCTGTCACGCAGGAGGTCACGGGTTCGAGTCCCGTACGCACCGCAAAGAGTCTTCCACAAGAAGGCTCTTTTTTTTTGTTTCACCCCCCGATTTTCTTCCTGATCGTTTGTTTATTTCAGCCTTTTTATTTATCTTTGCAGGGTCAAAATAAAACTATTTTGCAAACCATTATCTACCCACGAATTGTCTACCCATGAAAAGAAAGAAGAAATCGGCCTTCAAAGCCAAGACCTATCTCTATGCTGCTGCCCTGCTCGGAGCCTTCATCTGTGGCATGGTTTATTACTATCTGTTCAGCAGTTTCTCCCACAGCACTGAATCGCATTTTGTCTATATCGATGACGACGACACCCAGGATTCCGTCTTTGCCAAACTGCAACCCTATGCCAGCCGTCACGGCATGAGCGGCTTTACAGCCCTGGCCCGACACAGCTCGATGAATGACAAGGTGAGGACAGGCCGCTACGAGGTGGCACCCGGCGAATCAGCCTTCACCCTCTTCCGCAGGATGAAGAACGGCGTGCAGACTCCCCTGAACCTTACCATCCCCGAAGTGAGAACCATCGACCGCCTGGCCGCCGTGCTCGGCAAGAAGATGATGGCCGACAGTGCCCAGCTGATGGCCGCCTTCACCGATTCGGCTGTCATCGCCTCCTGGGGCTATACCCATCAGACGCTGCCAGCCCTCTTTGTCCCCAACACCTACTGCATCTACTGGAACAGCACCCCCAAGGCATTGCTGGAGCGCATGGCCAAAGAGCATGCACGCTTCTGGGAAGCCGATGCACGCAAAGAGCGGGCCGCCGCCATGCAGCTGAGCGAGACCGAAGTGGCGACACTGGCCAGCATCATCGACGAGGAAACGGCCAACAATGCAGAGAAACCCATGATTGCAGGCATGTATCTCAACCGCCTCCGCCTGCGCAACGCCGAATATCCCAAAGGGATGCCTCTGCAGGCCGACCCCACCGTGAAGTTTGCCTGCGGCGACTTCTCACTGAAACGTATCTACCACAAACTGCTGTTCATCGACAGTCCCTACAACACCTATATGAACCCCGGACTGCCCCCGGGTCCCATCAAGATTGCCTCGGTGGCAGGTATCGATGCGGTGTTGCATTATGTAGAGCACGACTATCTCTATATGTGTGCCAAGGAAGATTTCTCGGGCACCCACAATTTCGCCAAGACCTATCCCGAACATCTGCTCAATGCCGCCAAGTATACGGCAGCACTCAACCAGAGAGGCATCAAATAAGAAGGAAGCATCCAATAAGATAAGGGCTGATAAGAAAAATGGAGCATCCAATCAAATGGAAACGGCCAGAAACCCATGGAAAAAAAAGCAGCCACTGTGCGGAACAGTGGCTGCAAGGCAAGGGAGGTGATCTCGGTGGGATTCAAACCCACGACCTTCAGAACCGGAATCTGACGCTCTATTCAGCTAAGCTACGAGACCATAACGGGTGCAAAGGTAATCATTTTTTTCGATTCACACAATTTTTCGCCCCTTTTTTCACCGAAAAAAACTCGATATTGCGTCTACAGACTCCTCAAACAGCCAAGAGTACAGCCCATCGACCCAAGAATACAGCCTACAAAACCCAACAAAACAGACATCATGAATCCAGAAACAGAACGCATCCTGCAACTCAGAAAAGAACTGCACCAGTATAACTACCAGTACTACATGCTCAACGCTCCCACCATCAGCGACCAGGAGTTTGACCACCTCATGCACGAACTCCAGCAGTTGGAAAGTCGCCACCCCGAGATGGCCGACCCCAACTCGCCCACGCAGCGTGTGGGCAGCGACCTCAACCAGAACTTCACGCAGGTGGAACACCGCTATCCCATGCTCTCCCTCGCCAACACCTACAGCGAGGCCGATGTGGCAGAATGGTATCACAGTGTGGAAAAAGGATTGGAGGGCGAACCCTTTGAGGTGTGTTGCGAACTGAAATACGACGGCCTCTCCATCAGTCTTACCTATGAGGACGGACAACTGGTGAGAGCGGTCACCCGAGGCGACGGCGTCAGGGGCGACGATGTGACGGCCAACGTGAAAACCATCCGCACGCTCCCCTTGGTGCTGGCTCCCGGACAGGGATGGCCGTCGACCTTCGAAATCAGGGGTGAGATACTGATGCCCTGGAGCGTGTTCGAACAGCTCAACGCCGAACGCGAGGCCGCCGAAGAACCCCTCTTTGCCAACCCGCGCAATGCCGCCAGCGGCACCCTGAAGAGCCAGAACTCGGCCGTGGTGGCCCGCCGCCGCCTCGATGCCTACCTCTATTATCTGCTGGGTGAACAGGTGCCCAACGATGGCCACTACGAGAACCTGATGGAGGCCGGACGATGGGGATTCCAGGTGATGATTAGACAGGTGACGAGCAGAAAAGGCAGCACCCCCTCCATCCTCAAGGTGAAAACGCTCGACGAAATCTACCGCTTCATCCAATACTGGGACAACGAACGGAAGAACCTGCCCGTGGCTACCGACGGTATCGTGCTGAAGGTGAACTCACAGCGCCAGCAGCGCGCCCTGGGCTTCACCGCCAAGAGTCCACGCTGGGCCATCGCCTACAAGTACCAGGCCGAGCGGGCCAAGACGCGCCTGCTCTCCGTGAGTTACCAGGTGGGACGCACCGGCGCCGTCACCCCCGTTGCCAACATGGAGCCGGTACAGCTGGCCGGCACGGTGGTGAAGCGTGCCACACTGAACAACGAAGACTTCATCCGCTCCTTCGACCTGCATATCGGCGACGAGGTGTTTGTGGAGAAGGGTGGGGAGATTATCCCGAAGATTGTGGGAGTGGATGCCTCCAACCGTGATTTCTTTGCCGAACCCGTCGGCTTCATCACCCATTGTCCAGAATGCGGCACTCCCCTCGTGAGGGTGGAAGGAGAGGCGGCCCACTATTGTCCCAACGACACCGGCTGTCCGCCCCAACTCAAAGGCCGTATCGAGCATTTCATCTCGCGCAAGGCGATGAATATCGACAGCTTAGGTCCCGAGACCGTCGATGCCTATTTCCTTCGTGGATTGATTCACGACGTGGCCGACCTCTATGACATCCGTGTCGAGCAAATCAACGGTACGGGCAGCCGGGAACGTTCCGCCCGAAAAATTGTGAACAGCATTGCCCAGAGCAAGGAGGTGCCCTTTGAACGCGTCGTATTTGCCCTGGGCATCCGTTTTGTAGGCGAAACCGTGGCCAAGACACTGGCCCGCCGTTTCAAGTCGATGGAGGCGCTGCAGCAGGCCACGTTGGACGAACTGCTCCAGATTGACGGAGTGGGCGAGGTGATAGCCGGCAGCGTCATCCGGTTCTTCCACGACGAGGCCAACCAGCGCTTGGTCAGAAGACTGCGAGAGGCAGGACTGCAGATGGCATTGAGCGAGCAGCAACTCTCCGAGCAGTCAGACCTGCTGGCCGGCAAAAGCATCGTCATCAGCGGTGTATTCCAGCATCATAGCCGCGACGAATACAAGAGCCTGATAGAACTGCACGGAGGCAAGAATGTGGGCAGTATCAGCGGCAAGACCTCCTTTATCCTGGCTGGCGACAATATGGGACCAGCCAAACTGCAGAAGGCGGAAAAACTGGGTGTGGACATCGTCAGCGAAGAAGAATTCAGAATGATGATTGGCGAACAATAAACCTAAAAAACAAATACAATTAAACAATAGTTACAATGAAAAGAACCATTACCTGCATGCTCTTGGCCGCCTGTTGCGG
Organism: Bacteroidaceae bacterium; assembly: GCA_016302965.1. GTDB lineage: Bacteria > Bacteroidota > Bacteroidia > Bacteroidales > Bacteroidaceae > Prevotella. The sequence goes on along the minus strand of JAEDMP010000020.1, from coordinate 17,286 downwards.
CGGTGTCATGGCACAATCGTCTGTCAAGACCAATAAGGTGAAAGCAAAGAAAGAAAACAGGCAACAGAAGCCCAAACAGATGGCCGACATGAATACCTTTGTGAATGAACTCATGGGCAGGATGACACTGCAGGAGAAAATAGGGCAACTCAATCTGCTTCCCGGAGGCGACATCACCACGGGAGCAGTGCTCAATAGTCCGCTGGCCCAACTGGCTGCCAAAGGACAACTGGGTTCGGTATTGAACGTGAAAGGACAAGACAAAATCAGGGAGCTGCAACGAGTGGCGGTTGAAGAGAGCCGACTGGGCATTCCGCTCATCATCGGCCAGGATGTGATTCACGGAAACCAAACCGTATTCCCCATTCCATTGGCACAGGCCTGCAGCTGGAATCTGGATGCCATCACACGTGCGGCACATATATCAGCCATTGAAGCCACAGCACAAGGCATCAACTGGACCTATAGTCCGATGGTGGATATCTCTGTCGACCCTCGCTGGGGTCGTGTGGCTGAAGGTGCAGGCGAAGACCCCTGGTTGGGATGCCGCATAGCCGAAGCGGTGGTAAAAGGCTATCAGGGAGATGGAAATCTCTCTGGTTCCACTGCCAATGACATCTATGATACAGACCGGATGATGGCCTGTGTGAAACATTTTGCGCTTTATGGGGCAGCAGAGTCGGGAAGAGACTATAACACTGTGGACATGAGCCGAGTGCGTATGTTCAACCAGTATCTGGCACCATATCGTGCTGCCATCCAAGCTGGTGTGGGTTCGGTCATGTCATCGTTCAATGTGGTGGATGGTGTTCCTGCCACCTGCAACCGTTGGTTGCTTACCTCACTGTTGCGCGACGCATGGCAGTTTGACGGTTTTGTCGTGACCGACTATGAATCCATCACCGAAGCCGGCATCCATGGTTTGGGCAGCAAACCCCATAACGCCGCCCAGGCCCTGCATGCGGGAACAGATATGGACATGTGTTCTTCGGCCTATGTGGACCATTTGGAACAGATGCTGCGGGAAGGGAAGGTGAGCGAGGCAGAAATCGACCAGGCCTGCCGCCGCATACTGGAAGCAAAATATAAGCTGGGACTATTCCATAATCCCTATCGCCATTGCGAAAAAAAACGCTTGACGACCGACCTCTACAACGAGCAGCACCGACAGGCTGCACGAGAGTTGGCAGCTGAGAGTTTTGTACTCTTGAAAAACCAGGGCGGACTCTTGCCTCTGACCAAACAGGGAACAATAGCCCTGATTGGTCCGCTGGCTGACAACCGCAGCAACCTGGTGGGCTGCTGGTCTACGGGCGACACTCCCGACCGCTATGCCACCCTCAAGGAAAGTATGGAGAAAGCTCTCCAAGGCAAAGCCAAACTGATTTATGCCCAAGGCTGTAATATCTGTGCCAGCGAGACGCTGCAGGAGGCGGCCACCTTCGGACGCCCCATCCCCCGCGTAGATGATGCACAAGCCCGACAGGAAGCCCTCGCTCTGGCAGCCCAAGCCGATGTTGTAGTATGTGCCATGGGCGAGATGGCAGAAATGAGTGGTGAGAGCTCAAGCCGCACCAATTTAGAGTTGCCCGATGTACAACTGGCCTTGCTCCGGGATCTCGTTGCCACAGGCAAACCCGTTGTGCTGCTCAATTTTGCAGGACGCCCTACAGTGATGGAGTGGGAGAGCGCCCATGTACCCTCCATTCTCCAGGTTTGGTTTGGAGGTTCAGAAACAGGCGATGCCATCTGCGACATACTCTTCGGCGATAAAGCACCTTCAGGCCGTTTGGTTATGACGATGCCGAGAAATGTGGGTCAGATACCTATTTACTATAACCATCTGAATACAGGCCGTCCCGTGAAGGAAGGTGCCGACAAATACTACAAATACCGCAGCAACTATCTCGACCAGCGCAACGACCCGCTCTATCCCTTCGGCTATGGTCTCAGCTACACCACCTTTACCTACTCAGACATCAGCGTGACCGGCAATAGAGTGGAGGTGACGGTCACCAACACCGGAAGACGTGAGGGTACCGAGGTGGTACAGCTGTATATCCGCGACCATGAGGCATCCATTGTCCGTCCTGTCAAAGAACTGAAAGGCTTCAACCGCATCACCCTCAAAGCTGGAGAAAGCCAGACCGTGGGCTTTGACATCACACGCGAAATGCTGACATTCTACGATGGAGAGGGGACACCAATCTATGAACCGGGAGAATTTACCATCATGATAGGTTCGAACAGCAGTGATGCCGCTTTGAAGAAAATGAAGATGACCTTATAATCGATTATTATAGTTTTTCTTCCATATTTTTGCGCAAAACAAAGTCATTTCCCAATAAAAATATGTAACTTTGCACCAATTATCACAATTAAGAATACTCAACACCAAAAAAGAATATGAAAAAGAAACTGACCAAGGTACTGGTTTTGGGCTCTGGAGCCTTGAAAATCGGACAAGCTGGAGAGTTTGACTACTCCGGTTCACAAGCCTTGAAGGCTCTGAGTGACGAAGGTATCTCATCGGTACTCGTCAATCCCAACATTGCTACCATCCAAACCTCTGAAGGTATTGCAGACAAGGTTTATTTCCTGCCGGTCAATACCCACTTTGTCACTGAAATCATCAAGAAGGAACGCCCCGACGGCATTCTGCTTGCCTTTGGTGGACAGACAGCTCTGAACTGTGGTACAGAGCTTTACAACAACGGTACACTCCAAGAGTATGGTGTTCAGGTGCTAGGTACCTCCGTGGAAGCCATCATGAATACTGAAGACCGTGACCTCTTTGTCAAGAAACTCAACGAGAAGTCGCTCAAGACACCCATCAGCCAGGCAGTGGAGAATATGGACGACGCGCTGGCTGCTGCCCATCGCATCGGATTCCCGGTGATGATTCGTTCGGCTTACGCCTTGGGCGGGTTGGGATCGGGCATCTGTCGTGACGAGGAGTCCTTCAGAGAGTTGGCAGAAAGCGCCTTCACCTTTGCACCACAGATTCTGGTGGAGGAATCGCTCAAGGGCTGGAAAGAGATTGAATTTGAGGTGATTCGTGATGCCAACGACCATTGCTTTACGGTAGCTTCGATGGAGAATTTCGATCCCCTCGGCATCCATACCGGTGAGTCAATTGTAGTAGCTCCTACTTGTTCACTGACCGACGAGCAGGTGAAGATGCTCCAAGATATTTCCATCAACTGTGTTCGTCACCTGGAAATTGTGGGTGAATGTAACATCCAGTTTGCCTTCAATGCCGAGACCAACGACTACCGCATCATCGAGGTGAACGCCCGTCTTTCACGGTCTTCTGCCCTTGCTTCCAAGGCAACGGGTTATCCGCTCGCCTTCGTGGCTGCCAAGATTGCCCTTGGTTATACCCTCGACCAGATTGGCGAGATGGGTACTCCCAACTCGGCATACGCGGCTCCACAGCTCGACTATATGATTTGCAAGATTCCCCGTTGGGACTTGACCAAGTTTGCCGGAGTGAGCCGTCTCATCGGTTCGTCGATGAAATCGGTGGGCGAAATCATGGCCATCGGACGCTCCTTCGAGGAGATGATCCAGAAGGGACTGCGTATGATTGGACAGGGCATGCACGGCTTTGTGGGCAACGACCATACCTCCTTCGACAACGTGGAAGAGGAACTGCAGAACCCCACCGACCTCCGCATCTTCGCCATTGCACAGGCTCTCGAAGAGGGATATACCGTGGAGCGCATCGAGGAATTGACAAAGATTGACGTGTGGTTCCTGGAACGGCTCAAGCATATCGTCGACCTGAAACGCCAGCTCATGGGATATGACTCGCTCGACGCGCTGCCCGACGAACTGCTCCGCGAGGCCAAGGTGGCAGGATTCTCCGACTTCCAGATCAGCCGCTTCGTGCTGAAACCCGCCTCAGGCAATATGGAGAAAGAGAACGCCGCCGTTCGTCGCCACCGCAAGAGCAGGGGCATCCTGCCTGCTGTGAAGCGTATCAACACCGTGGCCAGCGAACATCCCGAACTCACCAACTATCTCTATATGACCTACGCCGTGAGCGACTCGGACATCGAGTTCTACAAGAATGAGAAATCTGTTGTGGTCTTGGGTTCTGGAGCCTATCGTATCGGGTCGTCTGTTGAGTTTGACTGGTGTTCGGTCAACGCGGTCAACACCGCCCGCAAGCTGGGTTACAAGTCCATCATGATTAATTACAACCCTGAGACAGTATCTACTGACTATGATATGTGTGACCGTCTCTATTTCGACGAGCTCTCACTGGAGCGCGTACTGGACATCATCGATCTGGAGCAGCCCAAGGGTGTGGTAGTAAGTGTGGGTGGACAGATTCCCAACAATCTCGCCATGCGTCTGCACAACTACGGAGTGCCCATCCTCGGCACCTCGCCCCTCGACATCGACCGTGCTGAAAACCGCGATAAGTTCTCGGCCATGCTCGACCGCCTGGGCATCGACCAGCCTGCCTGGCGCGCCCTCACCTCGTTCGACGACATCAAGAGTTTCGTGGAGCAGGTGGGCTTCCCCGTACTGGTACGTCCCTCCTATGTGCTCTCGGGCGCAGCCATGAACGTCTGCTACAGTTTCGACGAACTGGAGCGTTTCCTCGCCATGGCTACCGAGGTGAGCAAGGATTTCCCCGTGGTCGTTTCGCAGTTCATGCAGGAGACCAAGGAGATTGAGTTTGATGCCGTGGCCGACAAGGGCGAGGTCATCGAATATGCCATCTCCGAACATGTGGAATATGCCGGCGTACACTCAGGCGATGCTACCATGGTGTTCCCCGCACAGAATATCTATTTCTCCACCATCCGCCGCATCAAGAAGATTTCGCGCCGCATCGCCAAAGAGCTCAACATCAGCGGACCGTTCAATATCCAGTACCTCGCCAAGGGCAGCGACATCAAGGTCATCGAGTGCAACCTCCGCGCCTCCCGTTCGTTCCCCTTCGTGAGCAAGATTCTCAAGCGCAACTTCATTGATACGGCTACCCGCATCATGCTTGATGCTCCCTATGAGATTCCTGGAAAGGGCGAGTTTGACATCGACCGCATCGGTGTCAAGGCTTCGCAGTTCTCCTTTGCCCGTCTGCAGAATGCTGACCCAGTACTGGGTGTAGACATGTCTTCTACCGGTGAGGTGGGATGTCTCGGGGACGATTTCAACGAGGCACTGCTTAATGCGATGATTGCCACAGGCTACAGCATCCCCAAGCATAACATCCTCGTCTCTTCGGGCGGACTCAAAGGCAAGGTTGACTTGCTGGAGCCCATCAAGCGACTGGTGCAGGCAGGATATGCCATCTTTGCCACCGAGGGAACGGCACGCTTCCTGGCCGAAAATGGGGTAGAGGCAACGACTGTCAACTGGCCTGACGAGGATGGCGAGAATAAGGTTCTCGATATGATAGCCAATCACCAGTTTGACTTGATTGTCAATGTGCCCAAGAACCAGACCAAGCGCGAACTGACCAATGGTTACCGCATCCGCCGTGGTGCTATCGACCATAATATCCCGCTCATGACGAATGTACGGTTGGCCAAGGCCTTCATCGATGCTTTCTGCTCGATGAAACTCCAGGACATCCAGATCAAGAGTTGGCAGGAATACAACGCTTAATATTCCTCAAGGGTGGGTGCCGCTGTGCATCCACCCTTTATTTTGTCGAACAGCCCTATCAATATTTCAAAAACAAAAATCAGTATGATGAAAAACAGAATGTTGACTCTTTTGGCCCTGCTCTTCGTGACAGTGGCCCTCATGGCTCAATCCAAGGCCAAGTATGTGTTTTATTTTATCGGCGACGGCATGGGGGTCAACCAGGTGAATGCCGCTGAAACCTTTCTCGGGGCACAGCAAGGGCGCATCGGCATCAGCGAGTTGTGCTTCCCCTCGTTTCCGTACTGCGCCTTGGTGAATACGCAAAGCGCCACCAACGGGGTGACCGACTCGGCTGCCGGAGGGACGGCTCTCGCCAGCGGCAACAAGACCAAGAACGGATGCCTCGGTGTGCTGAAAGACCAGACCACCCCCGTGACCTGTCTCGCCGACTGGGCGCGTGAGGCCGGAGCTGCCGTAGGCATTGCCACCAGTGTGAGTGTAGACCATGCCACCCCAGCCGCCTTCTACGCCCATGTGGGCAGCCGCGGCGATTACTATCAGATAGGAAAGATGCTCGTGGAGAGTGCCAATGACTTCTATGCCGGCTCCGACTTCATCAAGCCCGAGGATCCCGGGCAGGGTGGCCCCAACCTCTACCAGCAGGCTAAGGACAAGGGCTTCACCATCGTACGCAGTTACAAGGAGTATCAGAAGAAAGCCGCCGAAGCCGACCGCATCATCCTCTTACAGTCCGAGGAGGCCAGCCGGCGCGACCGCTACAGTCTGCCCTATGCCATCGACCGCAGCAAGCACGACCTGACGCTGCCCGACATCACCCGCGCCGCCACCCATTTCCTGAACCAGAAACAGAAGGAGAAGAACGGTTTCTTCCTGATGGTCGAAGGGGGCAAAATAGACTGGACCTGCCACAGCCACGACCTGGCTTTCATCCCCGAACTGATTGATATGGACGATGCCGTGCGCGTGGCCTACGAGTTCTATCAGCAGCACCCCGACGAGACGCTGATTGTCGTGACGGCCGACCATGAGACGGGCGGACTCGTATTGGGCCGTAAGGGCTACAACCTGAATCTCGCCATGGCTGGGGCACAGCAGATGAGCATCGAGAAACTGGGCAAAGAACTCCACCGCTTGCACGAGCGCTACGGCAAGAACTACTCATGGAAACAGGTGAAAGCCTTCCTCACCGACCACTTCGGCTTCTGGACCAAACTGAGTCTCTCCGACCAGCAGACCGACCGTCTGAAAACGGCTTTCGACCGCATCATGAGCGGCAAGGGCAGCAGTACGGAGACCCTCTATCAGAAAGACGACGAACTGGCTGTGACCGTCAAGGAGATTCTCTCGGAGTGTGCGATGATTGGATGGCAGACCTTCGACCATAGCAACGGCTATGTGCCCTGTTTCGCCATCGGTGCAGGTGCCGAACGCTTCCATGGCCGCATCGACAATACCGAGATACCGAAGCGTATAGCCGAAGCCACAGGCTGGACGATTCAATAACTCTTTTTTACCACAGAGATGAAGAGTTGAAGCATGTAACTCATCTGTGCGTCAAGAAAAAAACAGGACGGCGCTGGTTCCAGGGAGAGAACCAGCGCCGTCTTGTATGAGGGTAGGGGATAGGGGATTAGAGGATGGTCTTCACAGCTTCGAGCATACCCTTCTCCTGAATCAGGTCGAGGAATCCCTTGAGCATCTCGTTGAGACCCTTGATCTCGTTGAGGTCCTCGTTCCAGATGAACTTCGCACCGAGCACACCGTCGGCCACCTTCTTCGTGTCACCGGTAGCCCAGAGTTCCTTCAGCAAATCCATGATCTCCTGTGCATCGTTGGGCACAATCTCCACGCCATCCTCGCGCTTGCCACCCTTATAGTAGGTGATGATGGCAGCCAGACCGAACACCAGACCCTTGGGCAGTTCGCCCTTTCGAGCCAGATAGGTCTTCACGCCGGGCAGGTCGCGTGCGCAGAACTTGGGGAAGGAGTTGAGCATGATGCTGGTCACCTGATGGTCTACGTAGGGGTTGTCGAAACGCTCGAGCACGTCGGAGGCAAACTTCTCCAGCTCTTCCATAGGCAGGTCAAGCGTCTGCATCAGTTCGTCAAACTGCACCTTGTGGATATACTTGCCGATCACCTCGTGGTTGCAGGCATCGCGAACGATGTTCACACCGCTGAGGAAGGCCACGGGAGAGAGCACCGTGTGGGGACCGTTGAGCAGGGTCACCTTGCGCTTGTGGTAGGGCTCCTCAGAGGGAACGAAGAGCACGTGCAGACCGGCCTTGTCGGCGGGGAACTCGTTGGCCACCTCTTTGGGAGCCTCGATAACCCACAGGTGGAAGGTCTCGGCCTGAACGACGAGGTTGTCGCGGTAGCTGATCTTCTCCTGAATCTGGGCGATTTCCTTGCGGGGGAATCCGGGCACGATACGGTCAACGAGGGTGGCATAAACACCGCAGTTCTCCTCAAACCAGGTCTTGAACTCAGCGGGCAGGTTCCACAGTTCGATATACTTGTAGATGCAGTCCTTCAGCACGTGGCCGTTCAGGAAGATGAGCTCGCAGGGGAAGATGATGAGACCCTTGCTGGGGTCGCCGTTGAAGGTCTGCCAGCGGCGGTAGAGCAGCTGCACGAGCTTGCCGGGATAGGAAGAGGCGGGAGCATCGTCGAGTTTGCAGGCAGGGTCGAAAGCGATACCGGCCTCGGTCGTGTTGGAGATGACGAAGCGGATTTCGGGCTGGTCGGCCAGAGCCATGAATGCGTTGTATTGGGTATAGGGGTTCAAGGCCCTGCTGATGACGTCGATACGCTCCAGCGTGTTCACAGGCTTGCCGTTCTCACGGCCCTGCAGATTCACGTGATAGAGGCAGTCCTGACCGTTGAGCCAGTCAACCATACCACGCTCGATGGGCTGAACGACAACCACAGAGCCGTTGAAATCAGTCTTCTGGTCCATGTTCCAGATGATCCAGTCTACGAATGCACGAAGGAAGTTGCCTTCACCGAATTGAATTACCTTTTCAGGCATCACGCTTTTAGGCGCAAATTGTTTGTTGAGTGGTTTCATAATATAATGTTATAGAATTTGTTTTGAGTATTTATCTCGTTTTTGAGTATGCGTCAGACAATTATATGTTTGGTTATTGTTTCTGTCTGCAAAGATAATTGTTATTTTCGAATTAGTGGCAAAAAATCCAAGTTTTTTCAGAAAAATAACGCGATAACGTTTACGGCTATGATAAATAGAGAATACTGAAAAGCCCTATTTATCATAATGTCGATTACATCATTAAAATAAAGCGACCTTATTTCCGGCATTTTATAAATACAAATTACGGTCGTCCGCCTATAGATTATTTTCATCTGATTACGATTTTGTAGTTACAATACGCCTGAAAAAAGCCCAAATAAAATAGATACAACTTTCAAATAAATAGATGAATCTACCTGCCTGATAGGAAGCGGCCGTGCTCAATGACGGCAGAGATAATGGATGATGACGGGCGCACCGATGAGGGGCGTAACGGCATTCAGGGGAATCATGCCGAAGTCGTAGGGGAGTACACAGAGCAGGTTGCAGAAGAGCGCCACTACCCCACCACCCAAAGCCGTGGCAGGCAGCAGGATGCGGTGGTTGTCGGTGTGGAGCAGGGATTTGGCGAGATGTGGCACCGCCAGTCCGAGAAAGCCAACGGGACCACAGAAGGTGGTAATGACTGCCGTGAGCACACCGGTGATGAGCAGTAACAGGAAGCGCAACTGCCGGATTCGGAACCCAAGGTTGCGGGCATAACTCTCGCCCAGCAGCAGTGCGTTTAGCGGCTTCATCATGAGCAGTGAGGACGCAAGCCCAGCCAGCATAATGGCGGCAAAGAGAGGCATCTGCCGCATGCTCACCCCTCCGAAATGTCCCATTCCCCAAACGAGATACGACTTGACTCCTTCTTCGGTGGCAAAAAAGTTGAGCAGCGAGATGGCCGACGAGGCGAGATAGCCAATCATGATACCGACGATGAGCAGGGCGGCATGGCCCCTCACCACCGACGAGAAAAAGAGAATCACCACCATCACCGCCACTGCTCCCGTGAGGGCCGCAGCCAGAATGGCCGCCGTGCCGCTGAGCGAACAGGAGCCTACGTTCATGCTGCCGCCCATCCACAGCACCACCATCGCTACCCCAAGTGACGATCCACTGCTGATGCCAAAGATGGAAGGGTCGGCCAAAGGATTTCGGAAGAGAGTCTGCAAGAGCAAACCGCTCACGCCAAGACCGCTACCGGCCAACAGGGCGGTCAGTGCCTGGGGGAGGCGGCTCTCCATGACGATATAATGCCACACAGGTTGGTCGGCTGCTCCCTCGCCGCCAAGCAGACGGAGAATGGCCGACAGGGGGATGTCCACCGAACCCACCGTCAGGTTCAGGGCGAAAAGCAGGGGGATGAGCAGGGAGAAAAAAAGCAGTTTCATGGGGACAGATCGGGATTGGGTTGGCCTGCTGACAGGATTGGATTGATCAGCGGACAGGATTCGATTGATCAGGGAATAGGCAAGAAATATTTCGGTGCTCCGAGTTGGAGTTCGGGATGGGCGATGGTGACAAAGTCGCGCAGCAGCCAGTCGGGACGGAAGGGGGTTTCGTCAAAGAACAGGCTGGTGCGTGTGTCGCAGCCGTAGCAGCAACCCTGACGCAGGGCTGCAAACTGGCTGTAGCCGGGATGTTCGGAGCGGAGAGTCTGCAGCGCATAACCCTGTTCTGGATGACTCGCATAGCGGAGGAACCAGAGGGAAGCGTCCGCCGCTTGGGCAAGCACCCGTTCAAAGGGAAGGGCTACACTGCCCGAATGAGTATCGTCGGCAAAGACGTAACGGATATGGGCGTCGCTGAGCATGGTGCCCATGGTGCTCCTGCCTCCGGGCACATACCAGACACTACCCGTCATCTTGTCCATCAGCACCGTGGGGCACGAGGCAGCCTCTGCGGCCAGCGAAACCAGTTTCTGATAGCAACTGTCCACAACGTGGAAGAGCGAGTCGGCCCGTTGCTCCTCGCCGAAGAGCAGTCCGTAGAACTTCATCCATTCGGCCCTTGCTATCGGTGTTTCTTCCATGTAGTCGGCACACTCGATGAGCGGGATGCCTAGTTCGCCCACCTTGCCATAACCGCCATTGTTGTCGAAGGGCGAAAGCAGGATGGCATCGGGATGGAGGGTGAGCAGCTGCTCGATGTTGGGGCTGAGCGAACTGCCTACATGCTGTACCCTACCCTGCTGGCAGAGTTGTTTCAGCCGTGGGGCATGCACAAACTCCACATCAGCCATACCCACTAACTGCGACTCGCATCCGAGCATGTCGGCCACAAGATTGCCATGTACGGTGCTGAAGGCCACAGTCCGCTGGAGCGGCACTGTGACCACCGTACCCTGGGTGGCCAGTTGCTGCCGGATATCATCAGCAATAGAGGCAGGAACCAGATAATAGGTGTGAAGCTTTTTGCCCGGATGCCAGGGATTGTCCACCTCCACCTTCACATAATCGTCACAGCGCACCATGCGCAGCAGTTCGGCATGCTGCAGGAAAAGCGTGTCGCCCTGCTCTCCCACAGAGGTCGAACGACCTCCACAAGAGAAACAGAGCGAGACTGCTGCAATGATATAAAAATATATCACCTTGCTATTCATAGAAAACCAATTTATTTCAGGATGACCTTGCGTACAGATCCGTCAGCCATCTTCTGCAGCGTCAGTCCACGACCATTCTGCTGTCCGTAACCCTTCAGGTTATAGCTCTTTACTACATGGTTGCTACTGTTGTTATTCAGACTGTTGACACTGGTAGAAACAGGTAAGGTCACGTCATCGATGCATACATAGTTGGGAGTGTTCATGCCAAAATCACCGGTACGCGAGCTGGAGAGTGTGAAGGTAATGCTCTTCACAGTGCCAAGTGAACTAAGGTCGAGCCACTGCCAGTCTTTCACATAATCATGTTCAGCGGCATTCTCCGAACGGTAGTCAGCGAGATAGGTCTCTACTTCGCCTGTTTTCTCTCCGTTGCTGCCATAGCCCGTCACCGTCATCTTGAACCAGTCACCAGTGGTGAAGGCATCACCTGAATAAGGGTCGCCGTTGAGTACTGAATTCAGGGCATAAGCAGCATTGGTGAAGTAGAGTCCGCTGATGACCGAACCGCTCTCTGCGGTCACGTCCATCGTCTGTCCGTAAGAGAATACAATCGCATAGTTGTTGCCGCTGTGAGCCTTTCCTGCAGCACTGTTGTACTGGTCGAGGGTCATGTTTTCGAAGGTGGTCTCCGTACGATTGGAGATGGCGTATCCCGACCAATAGAAGACACTGTAAGAGGTATTGAAACGCAGTCCCCCCTCTTCATAGGTGCAGGGATAGGTCATACCTCCATAGCCGTCGCTTACGCCGTTCTCGTTCTCCTCACCAATCCAGTAACCATCTTCATTGAGGGCCTGGTTCTCAAACGAGACGATCGTGTTTTGTGCCATTGCTGGCAGGGTCATGGCTGCCATCAGGGCAGCCCCCATCATTGTGTAAATCTGTTTCTTCATACGTTTTTTTATTATTTGACAAAAAAAATCAATTCTCATGCTCGAATGAGACGGATGGTTCACTCCTGAAAATGCAGGTCTTCAGCCCCTGTGATTTCCGTCGAGGTCTCGCCTATCCAACCACATTGCTGGTTGAGTGCCGTATAGACACGGATGAAGTCTGCTCCAGGCAGTTTCACGGGCTTGCGGTTTTCATCCACCGCCCATCCGATGTCGAAACTGCACGCCTCACGATTTCGGTTCTCAGCATTGTCAACATATCCATAGCCAAAACTGCCCAGTACCCAGTAGGGAACTTTTTCCGTGCCCTGGTTCACGGCGTTGGGCGGCAGTAGCGTACCCGTAAAACTCAGGTTCTCCTTGATCCACTGCGGATAATACTCCTGCTGATGGAATCCGTTGCGATAGATGAACCCCATGTTACCCTTGCTGTCGGTCCAGGGGATATCGGCCAGGGAGGCAGGCTGGTAAGTGACGGTATAATGATAGGTCATCGCCTCAGGCTTTTCGTCGTCGGCACTGCCCTTGAGTTCAAACCAGGTGTCGTCGGGTATTCCGTTTCGGTTCTCGTCAATCGACACCATCACAATGCCAGCCTCCGATGCACCCGAGTGGGCATTGCCGGCGATATAGAAGTCGCATTCACCCTCCACATTCTTGATGCGATGGTCAAAATGGAAGGTGATGTAGCCGCCATAGCCGCCGAGACAGACCGTTCCGCCCTTGCCACCTGCGAGTGCCTCCGTACATTTGGCGGCCATCGTCCGGGCATCGTCGCCTTCTTCATAGGCTGGCATGGTGTTGACAAACTGTCCCGGCGCAGGCACATATTCGTCTACGGCCTGGATATAGCGGCTGCCTCCCTCCTCTATCGGCTGGTAGGCCACATCGAGACGGCTGCCCACGAAGGCAGCTGCTGTGGGAATATCTCCTGTCCAAACCTTCCAGTCGAAACTGCCGTCGGCCAGGAAGTGGAAGAGTTGTCCGCTCGATACGTAGTTCTTGGCATCCATCAGATAGAAGTCCCGCGTCTCGGGATTCACCACGATGCCATAGGGCAGTTCAATATCCTCCAGTTCGGGGGCATGGGTGATGGCTGAGGCCACCTGTTGGCGGGTATTCACATTGATGATACCCGATTGCAGTTGGTGGGACTGCGTGTTGCTGCTGCTGTTACCGATGAAGTAGAGCGAGTCACCCACGATGCAGAGGTCGCTCACTGGCAGGTCGAACATCTGTGGCTGCAGTCGCCGTCCGGCTCCGTCGGCGGCAATGAGATAGAGGCGCGAAGGCACGGAGGCATAGTCGCCACGTGAACTCACCCAGAGCTGTCCGTAGCGGTCGGCCCGCAGACGGTGCAGGTTGGGAGCCACGTCTATCTTCTCTACCTCACGGAACGAGTCAAGGTCGATGACGCTCACCGTGCGGTCGTAGTTGGGGGCACGATAGCCGCCACTGTTGGCCACATAAAGCCGTCCGTCAACCACAGCCATCTCTTCCGGTTGGTAGCCCACCACCACCGAATCAACCTTCTGCAGCGTGAGCGTATCCACCTTATATACTCTACCCAGAGGGGCATCGCCCGACATCTGTACGGGTCCCACGTAAGAGCTGACGTAGGCATATCCACCGCTGAAGGCGAGATAACGGCAGTTAGGCACATCCACCTTGCCGATCTTCAGACATCCGTCGGCAGTGGCCACCTCTACTTTGTTCGAACAGTTGATGGTCATCCATAGTCGGTTGCCATATATCTGGATGTCATTGCCCACATCACCGAGTTCCTTTACTTCCGAGGGGTTGCGTTCTGCGTAAATATTACGGTGGTAGGCGGCGGGCTGCAGACTATCGCCGAAATAGAGATAGTCTACTGATGCCTTGTTACTGCCCATATTGCCCTCACAGAGCACATACATGCCCTTGAGCTGTCCGGCAGGGATGGTCGAGGGGGGCAAGGCCTGGGTGTCGGAGAGCACCACATAGTCATCGTTGCGACAGGCTGTTGCTGCCAGCAGCAGTGTCATGAGGCATAGTGAGACCAGAATATAATGGTTCTTCTTCATGTGTTGTTTCTTATTCTATTATACTTCGAAGGTCAGTGTCACGTTGGCGTTTCGCTTGGGCATCGGATAGTTGAGTATCACATCATAGTCCTGACTGAAGAGGTTGTTCACCTGCAGACTCAGTCGGGCGGTGGTCTTGCCGAGGGGTTGCCGATAGGCCACAGAGAGGTCGCTTGTATACCAGGGTTCCAGATGGTTGGTATAGATATTCTCCTGCTGGCTGTAGCGTTCTCCGGCATAGATGAAACTGTAGTTCAACTCTGCCCTACCCCATCCGATGGTCAGTGTGGCCGAACCGCTGTGCCAGGGGATATAGGGTATCTGGTCGCGGTAATAGGAGGTGGCGGGGTCGGTCACGTCGATGGCACGCTGCCAGGTATATTGCAGACGGGCGGTCAACGACAGCTTAGGGGCGGGCTGCGCAGTGGCGGCAGCCTGGACATCCACTCCCGTAATGTGTACCTTGCCCAGGTTGAGCATCGTCCATCGGAACTGTTCTCCCTTGGGATAGGCCACAATCTTGTCATGCACGCTGTTATAGTAGACATCGGCCTGCAGGCTTGCCATGCGTATCAGTCCCTGCTGCCACTGATGTCCGAGGGTGAATCCGGCATCATACTGGATGGCCGATTCGGGTTTGAGCATGGCATTGCCCACCTCTGTATAATAAAGGTCGTTGAACGTCGGCATACGGAAACTCTTCTTGGCGTAGACCCTGAGGGCGAGATCCTTGTTTCCCGAAGGCCATACGTTCACCACGATGGCAGGGGTCATCGCCCGGGTGGTCTGTTCGCGGTCATCCACACAGGAGCCAACCACACTGGCCTGCACATCCATCCAGTCCTGGTGCCAGGCGGTGGCGAGGGCGAGGGCATGGGCGTGTCTCGTGGGAGACGAGAAGTTGCGCATGTCGGAGTCGAGATAACTCCAGTGGTAGTCGTAACTCAGCGAGGCGGTCCACTGTTCGGAAAGCGCATAGAGGTTGGCCGACGAGAGATAGAACTCCTTCTGTTTGTATCGGTTATCGATGCGCATCTTCGTACTGTCATTGTTCACGTAGCGGGTGTTATAGTAGCCGTATTTGGCCACCAGTTTCGAGGTGAGACGTGGCAACAGCAGATGCTGTACGGACGCTTGCAGGAAATGGTTGTGGTCCCACTGCCGCTCACCTCTGCGCCACACATTGTTCACGATGGCACCGGGTATGCCGCGCTCGGAGTTGTAACTGTAGAACTTCATGTTCCACTGTCCCCGTGGCAGATGTCCGAAGACGTTGCGCTCTAACCGGAAGGCCCAGATGCCGCCGTTCTGTCTTACGGCGGTGGTGTCGTAGGCGATACTGCCGTCAGCGTTCTTCCGCTTGTATCTGAAGCGGTATTTGCCCGACGATTTCAGTGCACCGATACTCATGCTGGCAGACATCTTCTTTCCAATCTTCCGTTCCCAGAGCAGCGATCCGTCAATGAGGTCGCTGGCTCCGTACTTCACTCTCGCCTTGAGATTGAAGCGCCTCGCACCGTCGAACTGGGGTTTACGGGTTCTGATATAGACGCTGCCCGCCTTGGTGAAGTCGGCCGCGGTCTGCAGCAGACTGTTCTTCTGACCATGGTAGAGGCTGATTTCTTCTACGTTATCGAGCGAGAGCTGCCCCAGGTCGGTCTGTCCGTTTTGGGCGTTTCCCAGTTCCACCCCGTCATAATAGACACCAAGATGGTTGGTGCCCATGCTCCTGATGTTCACGGTCTTGATACCTCCTACCCCTCCGTAGTCTTTCACCTGCAGTCCGGCGAAATAACGCAAGGCGTCGGCCACCGACTGGCTTCCCAACTGTTCGAGTTGTTTGGCCTGCAGATGTTGTGCGGGCATGAGTTCACGTCCGGCAGCCTTGGCGGTAATCACCACCTCTTTGATATGCTGCAGCGTATCGAAGGGGGAACTGTGGGTGGGAGGTATGTCGGATGTCTTGCGGTCATCGGCTCCGAAGGAACAGATGGTGGTCGCAGCCAGCACGGCAATCAGCCCCGTTTTCATCCTTTTGTTGGAAATCATTCGTAGGGTGATTCTTGGTTGATGGATGTTTTGTTTCTCTGTCCAACCTTTCCTCGAGGTACGGACAAGACGTAGGCAACGGCAGGTCTTCTGACTTATCGTCTGGCGGCAAACGTCTTCCCGAAGAATCACTCAGTGACGTTTTGTTTGCCCCAAAAGGACGAAATACAGCAGCGGGACTGTTGGGGATTCTTACCCCATTCCCTATTATTCGCCACTCGGGCGAACCAATTGCGCTGCAAAGTTACAAATTCCTTTCCGTCCCACCAAATATTTGCCCTTAAATCTGATACTGGAGCTATTTTTTTCTCATTTTGTGATGGCAAACCGGATAACAAGAGGATAATCCCGCTTGATGATGGAAGAGACGGACAGATTGGAACTGGATACGGAAATATTCATGGACAGGCCATCTGAGATTGTTGCCGAACCCCATCTTGATTTTGTCTGAAAACCTCTTCCGTTTCATATTCTGCACTGCAAAACAATCCATACAGGTATTGTGCCGCATTCCAAACAGGAAAGCGGGATGCAATCACACGCTGATGATAAAATTATTTCACAGGAAAGATTGAGGAAAAGAGGCGTCTTTTGTATGATTTGAACACTTCTGGAGCCACTTCAAAATAGCTCCTCTCTGTATCTACCACGAGTGAGCCATGGCTGTTAGGTGCCTGACGGGGAGTCATATAGTCGTCTCCATACCAAATGCGCAGCACTTGATCGTAGCCAGCTGGAGCTGGCACCTGGATACCACAGAAATCAAGATAGACAGTCTGGTCATAAAGATGGCGATTGATGAGATATTTGCTGCCACTGAACGACAACTTCGCCCAGTGGGTACTGGTGTCTGCATTGGTGGCCCTCAACATATCCTCACTGCGCTGATAGAGTTCCTTACGCCCGGTCTTTGCGAACAATTTTCTGGCACGACGCTTGCGGAACCATTGTCCCCAACGACCGGAA
>JAEDMP010000019.1 GCA_016302965.1 Bacteroidaceae bacterium | reverse complement strand
TATATAATAAGGTGTAAGGAATCAGACGGCAGACTGCACTTTCGACATGAAGCGCTCCCGGTCTACGATGAAGCGCAGATGCTTGCCTTCGCCGAGCAGGGTCTCTCCCTGGTGGGCGCTCACGCTGAAGTAGAGTTTGCGGCCGTCCATCTTGTCGAGGGTGGCTGTGGCTGTCACTTCGGCTCCAACGGGAGTGGGGCAGAGGTGTGAAGACTCGATATGTCCGCCAACGGTGGTGCTGCCTTCGGGCAGATGGGCTGCCACGGCCAGCATGGCGGCATTCTCCATCAGGGCCATCATGGCGGGGGTGGCCAGCACGGGCATGTCGCCCGAACCGCGTGCGATGGCGGTCTGCTGTTCGTCAACCAGCAGGTGGCTTGTGTGGGTCAATCCTGTTTCTAACATGCTTTGGTGAATGATGGATGAAGAGAGCAGGCAGATAGAAAAAGAGGGGCTCAAGACTGGGTGAACAGTCCGAAGCCCCTTGTTATCTGCGGGTAAGAACGCTGGCAGATGAAATCTTGGCCAGCACTCTGTATCTGCTACTCTTGGTTTTGGAGATTAGAGGTTGGGGTTGATTTCGTTCCACTTCTCAACGGGAGGAACGATGTTCAGCGTTACCAGCTCGTCGCGCATCTTGCAGAGGTGGGCGTAGCTGGCATCCAGGGCTGCCATCTCCTCGGCGGTTCCTTCGGGCATCTTGTAAGAGCAGCCGTTGGCATCGAGGGTGGTGTCCATAGCCATCATGATGTTCTGATACTTCTCGTTCTTCACGTAGGTTCCTGCGGGCCACTGGAAGCTTTCGCCACCCATGACGGCACGAATCATCTCAACAGAGCAGTAAGCGGGGCTCTGCCAAGAGCTGCGGCCACGGAGCTGGATAATCTTGGCGCCACCCTGGACCACGTCGGTGCGCAGCTTCTCCCACTCTTCCTGGGGAAGGGCGTCGGTACCGATAATATCGCTCAGAGGCTTGCCCTGGATCATCACCTTGCTGCCGAATACGGCCATCTGCTCGCCGTGTCCACCGAAGGTGCGGCAACCGGTCACCTCGTCGCTCTTCACGCCAAACTTCTTGCAGAGCTCGCTGCGCAGACGGGTAGAGTCGAGGGCGGCCAGTGTGGTCACCTGTGAGGGTTTCAGACCGGAGTAGAGCAGGGTAACCAGACCGGTGAGGTCGGCGGGGTTGAAGATAACCACCACGTGCTTCACGTCGGGGCAGTACTTCTTGATGTTCTGACCCAGTTCCTCGGCAATCTTGCAGTTGCCGGCGAGCAGGTCTTCGCGGGTCATGCCGGCCTTGCGGGGAGCACCACCGGATGAGATGATATACTTAGCGTCCTTGAAAGCCTCGGCTACATCGGTCGTGGCGGTGAGGTTCACACTGTCATAACCGCAGTGGAACATCTCTTCCATCACACCCTCCATGCCGGGAGCATAGACGTCGTACAGACATACGTTGGGAGTCAGCTTCATGGTCAAAGCTGTCTGAACCATGGTAGAACCAATGGCGCCACCTGCGCCTACAATCACCAGTTTGTCTTGAGTTAAAAATGCCATAATTGTATGAATAATAAGTTATTTGATGTATCCTTATTTTGATTAACAGCGCAAAATTACAAAAAAAAAGATGATTTGCCATATTTATTGGCCACATTTTTTGTTATTTTATTTGTTATTAATTCTGAAAAGATGTATCTTTGCCATCTGTAAATAGCAAATAAGGATGAAAGCAATGATAATCGAGCGACTCGCCGCACTGCGAGAGGTGATGAAACGGGAAAGGCTGGATGCCTTTATCTTCCCCAGTACCGACCCCCATCATGGGGAATATGTGCCCGACCACTGGAAGGGACGTGAGTTTATCAGTGGGTTCAACGGTTCGGCCGGAACCGCTGTGGTCACCATGCAGGAAGCGGCCCTCTGGACCGACTCCCGTTATTTCCTGGCTGCTGAAGAGCAGTTGCGCGGGACGAGTTTTGTGCTGATGAAGCAGGGCATGGAGGGTACACCCTCTATCGCCGAATGGCTGGGACAGAAACTCTCGGCCATCAACGGGGCTGAGGTAGGTATGGACGGTATGGTGAATGATGTCGCCAGTGTGGAGCAGATGAAGATGGAGCTCCGCCGTCAGGGGGGCATCACGCTGCGCACCAACTTCGACCCCTTGGCCCTCATCTGGAAAGACCGGCCCGAACTGCCCCCGGCTCCCATCGTCGTCCATCCCTTGGACTATGCCGGAGAGTCGGCTGCCCACAAGATTGGACGGGTGAGGGAGGCTTTGCGCGAGCGCAGGGTCTACGGTATGCTTGTGTCGGCTCTCGACGATATCGCCTGGCTGCTCAACCTGCGTGGCGCGGATGTACATTGCAATCCTGTGTTTGTCTCCTACCTGCTGCTCACCCAAGAGACGGCCACGCTCTTCGTAGACCGTAGCAAACTGACCACCCAGGCAGAAGTCCAGCTTGAAAGGAGCGGCGTCAAGGTGGATGACTATGACCATGTGGCTGATGCGCTGTGGGATTACGGGGAATACAACATCCTGATGGACAAGGGAGAGACAGCCTATACGCTCTATCAGAAGGCCGCATGCCAGGAGAAGGTAGGAGCCTCGCCCATCCCCGCAATGAAGGCGGTGAAGAACGAAGCCGAGATTGCCGGCTACCGTCGCTCGATGCTCCGTGATGGGGTGGCGATGGTACAGTTCCTGCGTTGGCTGAAACCTGCGGTGGAGGCAGGCGGCGAGACCGAAGTCAGCATCGACAGGAAACTGACGGCTTTAAGGGCCGAACAAGAGAACTTCCGCGATATTTCCTTCGATACGATAGCGGGCTATCAGGATCATGGTGCCATTGTGCATTATGAGGCGACACCCGAGACGGATATCCCCCTGCGTCCGGAAGGTCTGCTGTTGCTCGACAGCGGTGCCCAATATGCCGACGGAACCACCGACATCACCCGAACCATCGCCCTCGGCCCCGTCACAGAGGAACAGCGGCATGTCTATACCCTGGTGCTCAAGGGGCATATCCAGCTCTCCCTGCTCAAGTTCCCCAAGGGAGCATCAGGCACCCAACTGGATGCCTTGGCCCGCAAGGATCTTTGGCGTGAGGGCATGAACTATATGCACGGTACGGGGCATGGCGTGGGTTCCTACTTGAATGTGCACGAGGGTCCCCATCAGATCCGTATGGAGTGGAAACCTACGCCGCTGGTGGCTGGCATGACGGTGACCAATGAGCCTGGACTCTATCTGGCCGGAAAGTTCGGTGTGCGCATCGAGAACACGATGATCATCGAACCCTATATGAAGACCAGTTTCGGTGAGTTCCTGCAGTTGCAGCCGCTCACGCTCTGTCCCATCGACAAGGCTCCCATTGATGTGCAGCTGCTCACCGATGAGGAACTGCAATGGCTCAACGACTATCATGCTCGGGTTTACGAGGAACTGTCGCCGCTGCTGGATGAGGCCCACCGCCTCTGGTTGCAGGAGGCCACGGCACCTTTGGCAAGAGGGTGATAGCTCTTGCTTTACTCTTCTTTCGTCGCGGATTCAACTAGCAAGTGCAAATTTACAAAATCTTTTCATAAAAGCACTCCGCAAGTTCTCAACACCAAGAGAGAGAAGGTTCAAGATAGAAGTGCAATTTTCAGGTAGTGGCGAAGCCAAGACCTGAAAAACACCAAGGGGTTTGAGGGCGAGCAGTCACCGGGATAAGACAAGAGCAGTTCACCATGCTTAATCTCTCTCTCCATAACTGAAACCTGGGGAACTGTTCAAAGAGGGCGTGTCAAACTGACACGCCCTCTTTGAATGCTGTTAGTACATGTTGACTTTTACATCGTTTATGAGGATGTTTCCACCGTAGCTATTCACCGACCAGCAGTTTTTCTGCAAGCCATAGATACGTTGAGTGGAGCCATACTCTCCGTTGATATACATCACTACGACAGAGTTGTCGGTATAGATGTCTACCTTGTAGGTGTTGTCGGCCGGACGGGGGAAGATGTATCCGTCGGCACCGGGGATAAAGCCCTTGCCCTCTGTGCCTTCCTGCTCGAAGTTGACCTTGCGCCGGCCGTTTTCCCATTCGGGATTGACCACGAGAGAGTAGTATTTGGTTGCATCTGTTCCACGGACGAATGAAACACCCCATTTGTCGCCTTCTCCAGCCTTTACTACAAAGGAAATGTGGTTGTGGTAGCCGAGACGGCTGTATAGCACATATCCATTGCCAGATATCTGCCCTGAGGTATAGTTTTCAGAAGCCATCACCTTGGGTTCTGTCTGATCAATGTACTTTTGGGACATTGCCGGCACTTCACCCACAGAGAGTGTGCCATCGGCATGTTGTATGAGCTTGTGGCAAACGAGCGCTCCCGACCAGTTGGGTTCGCCTTGTGCCCCTACGGCAATGTTCTTGTCGTGAATGGTGGTGCCGGTACGATAAGGCGTCCACCCCCAGATAAAACGGTCAGTGCCATTGGAGGCAGTTTTGCCAGCATAGAAGGCACGTGTGTCGAGCACTCCCTCCTTGTCATCGGCAGGCCATTTGGGTCCTTCGTTGAAACACTTTTTCAGTTCGTCGAGTGAACGGGCCATCATATACTTCACCTTACGGCTCCAGTCGCTGCGGTAAGCCTCGCTATAGACCATATACCACCAGTCGCCCATCTTGAAAATGTCTGGGCATTCGAGCATACGGTCCCAAATCATACAGGAGAACTCTCCAGCATATTCCCAGTCGTGCAGATTGACGGACGTGTATTCGGCAAATTTCAAGTTGCTTGCAATAATCATGTGCCAAAGGCCGTTGTCGTCCTGGAAGACCTGTGGGTCGCGGAAGTCGGTATCAGAATAGCCGTTGTCAGTGCCGCTCAGCACCCATGCCTTGTCTTTGGTCCAGGTCTTGAAGTCGGGTGATGTGGCACGCATCACCACCTCACGTGTTGTGTGACCGGTATAATAGATGTAGTAAAGTCCGTTGGTCTCGTTATACACGGCGCAGCCCGTACCTAATGCAGCATCAAGTTCATCTTTAGACTTGCCTGTCTCGAGTATTTCACCCATGCCTTGATAGTTGGCACCGTCGGTGGTAGATACGCCATAAATGGGATGGTAGCACCAGGCATCGTTGTTGTCGAACTCCTGCAGGTAGAGCACCTTGAAGTTGCCCTCTTTCTTGTCATAGAAAGGCATAGGGTCACCCACTCTGCCTATGGCTGGTTTCCAGAATGTGTTGTAGCTGTTTTCCTCGGTGGGAATAAAACACTCAGTTGTTGCAGTCCAGTCCTTTGCGGGATCGCCAACGAAATGGTCGTCACTACATGAAGTCATTGCAAGTGCAGAAAGCACGATTGTTGATAATATCATGGATTTCATATATGATACGTTTAAAAAAAGCATTTACTTTGATAGATAGTTGAAAGCATTCTGGGTGATGATGGCGACATTCTTGTGGAACCTCTCCGTGTAGCCTGCCTCGAAGGTATAGGAATACCAGTCGTAACAGCCTGAGCCGATGCAGATGATACCTCCCTTGCCGTCGTGGGCAGGATATTCCCATGCGACAACGGAACCGTCACCGCCTACGCCGAGAATCTTGCCACCCGTTCGGGTCTCCCATGCTTCGTGGTTGTCGTAGCCTCCCCAATCCGTACCAATGTGGTATTGAGCCGTAGAGTTGGTGATATGATAACCGGCATCTGTGGTATAGACGGCGTTGGGATCATCACCTGCCACAAGGCCTTGCCAGAGCGGATGGCTTGACTGTCCGTGATACATCTTGAAATCCCAAGGGCCACCGCACAATTCGGCATCGGCTTCATTCTGTCCCCAGCAGTTGTTTGGCGTTGTCCATTCGTCGTCGCCAGTGGCACCAATGAACGATGGAAGATTGGTGGCATAACGGGTGAGGAAGAAAGCACCACCATTCTCATAGTAGGAGCGAAGCTGATTCTTGGCATCAAGGGCGTAGGGGGCCTTGGTCATAAACTGGTCGTGGCCGTCCACACCGCCATCGTAGTGGAAATGCCACCAGATTACAGCACACTCGGAGAGGTCAACCGTTTCTGATTGGATATCGGCAAATGAAGCATAGAGCGATTTCTCAATATTGGCGAGCATCCAGGAACAAGCTGCTTGGGCCTCGGGGTCGAGGTCGTTCATGGTTGATGCATTGCCGACAAATACGGCCTTGGGCTTGTCAATGGCAAATACGGTGATAGTGTATTGGGTTTGGGCAGTGCCATTGGTTACGGTATAGATAAGCGGACGCGTGAAGTCTTGGGCAACACCATTGAGTGGTTGACAGACAGCCCCCTCGCTGCACTCGATGGACGGAACGAGTGAGGTCAAGTCCACATCGCCGGGCACATATACCGTGATGGTTTTCATATCCTGATTGATGATGCCGTTATAAACGTCATTGATGATAAACGAGTAAATCTTGGCTTCGTCACGTTTGGCAACGAGTTTCCAGTCGAGGAACAGGTCGCCATTGGTTACATGGATATTCTGAACTCCCTCCATGTTGACGGTCTGACCTTTCTGGATATTTGCCGAGGCCCCCTCTGAAAGGCGGAGCTCTGTCACGCTCATGGCTTGTGTATCGTAGGTTTCAGGCAAGTTCACTGTCACTGTGCGGGAATTGAAATCAATCTGACCCTCATATTCGTCGAGAGTCAATGCCTCTATAGAGCAATCGCCAGAAAGTTGCAGGTTGCTGACGTTATCGTCTGAACAGGCAGCGAAGCATGTCATGAAGATGACTGCGACCAATGCCTTTATCGTATTGTTGATTATTGTTTTCATCATGTACTTGTTTTTTACCAGTTACCAATATTCTGTGTATAATGTCCGTTGGAAGCCGCCACCTGGGCAAAAGGAATGGGCAGATATTCTCCCTTGTTGGCGGTGAACTCAGCCTCTCCATAGACCGTGCATTTTGTTTTTTCCGCAGCATAATAGTTGTTGAGTGTCTGCGCTGCTTCACCCCATCTCACAAGGTCGAAGAACCGTTCCGATTCCATGGCCAACTCAAGGCGGCGCTCCATCTTCACAATCTTGATGGTCTGTTCCTTGTCGTATAGGCCCGCGTAATTCTTGCAATAGAACTTCACACCGTATTTTGTCGGGTAGTTGGCAATCATTTGGGTGCTTCCTGCTGCACGGGAGCGTATCTGGTTCACTAAGGCGATAGCCTCTGTGGTCTTGCCCAGTTGTGCAAAAGCCTCTGCACGTTCCAGCAGTACATCGGCATAGCGGAATACAATGCGGTTCATGCTGGTTGCCCAAAACGAGCCTTTTATCAGGTATTGGTCAATGAGGGCTGGGTCGACATTCTGCTTCAGAGTGACGTAGTATCCATAGAGACCTCCAGAGCGGCTCCAGTTGGATGTACGGTCCATCAGATAGTCTTGGTTGAACATATAGGGGAGTCCTGTCATGCCTACGGTCAGGAAGAGACGCGGATCGGCATTGTCGGTTGCCATGTCATAGTCCTTTTGGTTGAAACGGTCAATCAGTGGCAGACCGCTATTGTCGGTACGGAAGGCGTTGACCAGATTTTGCGATGGCTTGTAGAAGTCGCAACCGCCATCCGTCACATCGGCGATGTTGGGACAAATCAGGCCATTCGACCAGTTGAGGTTGCCGTATGTCGAACCGTCGTTGCGTGAGTATTGGATGGCCCATATCGACTCGCATCCATTCTCGTATTGCTCCTCCGGGCGGAAATTGTTGTGGATGTCAGCCTCAAGAGCATAGCCGCCGGCAGAGTAGATTGCGGGATCGGTGTATTGGATAACCTTGTTCAAGTCGTCAGTGTCAATACTGGTCACCTGATGGCTCTTTGCATCGTCTTGGTGGTAAGCCTTATAAAGGTAGACTTTGGCAAGAAACGCAGCACAAGCAGCCTTTGTGGGACGACCTTTGTCGGATTGTTTCACCGGCAATACCTCGTAGGCTTCCTCCAATTCCCTGGCAATAATCCCCCATGCCTCGTCATTGGTGTATTCAGTGTTTGAAAGGGTATTGTATTCTTCATACTGGAGGTTGGCGTTCATGATGAACGGAATGTTCTTGTAGAGACGTTTCAGCAGGAAATGGCTGTAGGCACGCAAGAATTTCATCTCGGCAAGACGCTGTTCTTTGAGGGCATAGCTCTCATCGCACTTCTCAAGCACACTGATGGCTGAATTGATGCGAGAGATGGTGATGTATAGTCGATTCCACATGTCGCTGATGTTCCAGTTGGTGGTCAGTACACCTTTCTGCACCTCAAGCTGATGAAACACGTCACCATCGTTCACCGAACTACCTCCTTTGTAGGCATCATCGGAACGTACATCGTAGTTCCACATGGAGAACGAACCATTGATGTCTTCGCTTTGCGTGAATCCTGCATAGGCGGAGATGACGGTACTCTCAACCAGTGAGGGATCCTTTACCTGGTTCTCGTCAAGTGTGCCCTGAGGCACCTGCTCCTCAAGAAAGTCGGAGCAACTTGCTGCCATGCAACCGAATGAGGCAGCCAATATATAATTGAAAATCTTTTTCATGTCTAATCAAAATGTTACGTTAAGACCAAATGTCACGTTCACAGGTATGGGATAGCCGAAGTTGGCGTTCTCTGGATCTACACCCGTAAAATCTTTGCTCTTGATGGTGAGCAGATTCTGTGCGGAGAGATACAAACGTAGGCGTTCCATATAGAGTTTGTTGGCAAGCGATTTGGGTACGTTGTAGCCAATCTGAATGTTGCGGAGCTTGAGATAAGAACCATTCTCAACATAGTAGCTTGACACGCGGGTCTCATTATTGTTGTTGTAGGTTGAGAGTGCGGGGATATTGGAGTCGGGGTTGGATGGCGACCAGGCATCGAGCAGACGCTGTCCCTTGTTGAGGTTCGCCACGTTGACACCAGCCCAGAGGTCGGTCTCCTTCTTCAGGTCGGAGATGACATCTACTCCCTGTACACCCTGCCAGAACATGGTCAAGTCCCAATTCTTGTATTGTAAGTAGAAGTTTATTCCATAAGAGAAATCGGGAACAGGAGAATAAATCCAATCCTGGTCGGCCTCGGTAATCATGCCGTCATCGTTCAGGTCTTTGAATCGCATACGTCCTACACCGGCTCCCTGCTGGGTGGCATGGTTATCCACTTCTTCCTGACTCTTGAAGATGCCGTCGAAGACATATCCCACCTGTGCACCCATCGGATGGCCGATGACACTCTTTACCCCATTGCCACCGAAATCACCATTAGCGGCAACCGTCTCTGGCAACTTGGTTATCTCGTTGCGGTAACTTCCGATGTTGGCTGTGATGTCGTAGCTGAAATCGCCAATGCTATTGCGGTAACCGAGGTTGAATTCAAAACCCTTGTTTTTCATTTCGCCTGCATTGATCCACATGGAGCTGCCTTCACCCATCGCTGCAATGCCTGCCATATAGAGAAGGATATCCTTGGTCTGTTTGTGATAGTAATCAAAGCTGCCATAGAGGGTATTGTCAAACAGAGAGAAGTCCATGCCGATGTTGGTCTGGGTTGTTGTTTCCCACTTGATGTCGTCATTGCCGATTTGTGTACGTTTGAAGCCCGACTGCAGGATTTGTCCACCGTTGGTACCGGCTATGTCGTAGGAGGTTCCATAACTGTTGCCTCCGAAGTTAGAGTCACCATAGACTGCCTGATAAAGGGTATAACGTGCTGTATTGGATATTTCCTGATTACCAGTCTGTCCCCACGATGCGCGGAGTTTCAGATCATAGAGCCAGGAACTGGTAGCCTTCATGAACTTCTCTTGGGTAATGCGCCATCCGGCACTTACCGAGGGGAAGGTACCATACTGGTTGTTCTTGCCAAAGCGGCTGGAACCGTCTCGACGCACAGTGACAGATGCCATGTACTTGTCGGCGTAGGTATAGTTCAACTTGCCAAAGAAAGAAATCAACGAGAAACCGCTGCCTGAACCGTAGGCCTTCTCCACGCCTGTGCCAGCATCAGGCCACATATAGTCGGTATTGAGTGTTTCGAAATCATAGCGTTTGCCCGAGAACCATACGTCATCCTGACGATTGGCCTCTACACCGAGCATGTAGTCGGCACGGTGCTTTCCTATTTCCATATTATAGGTGGCAACAGCATTCCACATCCATTTCATCCAGTGTTCCTGCTTCGCTTCTACCGCATTGTCCGGGTTTGCCACATTGCCGTTTGTGATGGGCATCGTAAAAATGCGCTGCTGTTTTTGCGCGTAGTCAATACCTGCAGTAGTTCGCAGATTAAAGCCCTTGAAAAGAGCAAGGTTCAGATACACATCGCCGAATGCACGCCAATAAGTATATCGGTTGTCTTTGTTGCGCTCAAGACGGCCCAGTGGGTTTTCACGGTCGGCATAGCCTCCGGTGAGATTGGCGTATTCACCTTTTATATTATACACGGGAAACGACGGATTGAACTGCAATACATTCTCAAGGAATCCACCAGGTGCGCTCACTTCTGATGTGCGATTCAGTGTGAAATGCTCACCTACGGTCAGCACATTGCCAATCAGTTTGTAGTCGCTGTTGATGCGTGCGGATAGACGTTCAAAATCGGAGTTCTTGATGATACCCAGGTTCTTGTAGTAACCGAGAGAAAGATAACTGGAGCCCTTCTCGTTGCCATTGCTTACGCTGATGTTGTAGTTCTGGATGACACCGGTGCGTGTGGTCTCTTTCACCCAGTCGGTATCGGCGGCAGGAATGGTGTTGCTGTCATCGAGATACTTCTGCATGGTTACGTTGTAGAGTTGGGGAGTGCCTTTGGCGTCATATCCCCAATCAAAATGGTAACCCAGATTGTTGTTGTTGGGATCGAGTCCATCGTTCACGTTTGCCTGCCAATAGGCCTGACCCCACTGTTCCGCATTCAGTACTTTCAGTTTGTTGGCGTAGAAAGAGACTGCAACGCTTGCGTCGAAATCGATTTTTGTCTTGCCGTCTTTTCCTTTTTTGGTGGTGATGATAATCACACCGTTTGCAGCACGTGAACCGTAGATGCTTGCCGAGGCAGCATCCTTCAACACTTGTATTGACTCGATATCGTTGCCGTTGAGTTCATGCATTCCCGACTTGGTCGGTACTCCGTCAACGATATACAAGGGGTCGTTGTTGTTGAGGGTTCCGATACCTCGTATGCGGACGGTGGCTGCTCCAGAAGGGGTTCCGTCAGCAGAGATGTTCATGCTAGGTACCCTGCCTTGAAGAGCCTTGATGGGATTGTTCTCATTCTGCTTCTGCAAGTCGTCTACCTTCACAACGGAGATGGCACCCGTCAGGTCTGCTTTGCGTTGTACCTGGTACCCCGTCACCACGACTTCCTGTAGACTGGCCAAATCTTCCAATTCAACCTTCATGCCATTGGTCGCCTTCAGGGTCAGCGTCTCAAAACCGACGTAGGTGAACTGTAGCTTGGCTCCCTCCTTGACATCAATGACAAAGTTTCCATCAAAATCAGTGATGGTTGCCTTGTCTGTTCCGATTTCTCTGACCGTGGCGCCTATCAGTATCTCACCATCGGTCTTGCTCACCACGGTTCCTGTGACTTTCACTGTCTGCGAGCATAACTCCACAGCAGAAATCATCAGCATAATGAGCCCTAAAATAGTTCTTTTATTCATAAATAAATTGTTTATAGTTAGTATTGATGCGATTGTTTCGCACGATTATTCATCGCTTATCTATTGTTCATCGTTTTCAGTCGTTATCTGTTTCCGGTTGCGAAATTACGAAGAACTTCATGAGTAGATAAAAAAAAGTGTTGCAACAAATCAAATTAATGTTGCAACCTTTTTGAATAGAAACATTTGATTCGTCGTGTGAAACAACTTTGATGCTATTTCGATGATTCCACTGTGTCTTTAGGGTATTCACCGAAATAGGTCTTGTAGCATTTGCTGAAATATGCGGCATTGGGAATACCGACGGCACTTGCCACATTGGCTATCTGATCATACCCATTGAGTAGTATTTCCCGGGCATGTTCAAGTCGGGCATTGCGAATGAGTTCAACAGGAGTGTCGCCTGTCAGTGCCTTGCATTTGCGATAGAGTTGTGTGCGGCTCAGACACATTTTGTCTGCCAGTATCTCCACGCAGAATTCCTCATCGCTATAGTTCTTCTCTATATGTCCATACATTTTTTCAATGAAGGCTCTGTCGAATCTTGACAAGGTTGGTCCGGCTTTCGTCGGTGCAGCATCCTGCTCGATGTGGGGTGTCTCTGGTTTTTCCTTTTCTGCATGTGCCTGATAAATGTTTACGTGGACACGGTTTTTGAGCAACGTATCTATCTGGGCCAGCAGTACCGAACTGTTGAATGGTTTAGCCAGATAGGCTTCTGCTCCCGACTGCAAACCTTTGACACGCTGCTCGTCCAGACTGCATGCCGTGAGCATGATGATGGGGATATGGCTTGTACATTCGTCATTCTTCATCTTTTGGCAGCATTCCAGACCATCCATCACGGGCATCATCACGTCACAGATGACGATATCGGGTACGTTGGTCTTGGCCAGCTGCAGACCTTCTTTTCCGTCGCAGGCAGTAAGAACGCGGTATTTGTCGCAAAGCAAAGTGCTGATGAACGAGCGCATGTCGGCATTGTCGTCTATGACCAATGCAACGGGATTGGTCTCGTCAGCCGTGATATGTTGTTCAGAATCCAACTCTGTTGATGGCAGGTTGGAACAAGCCAACAAACTCTCCGGGGAGAGTTGGCGTTTGATGTATGAGTTGGATGTTATCGTATCGTTTGGTGCTGACGGGATGGTGATTGTGATGCTTGTGCCGGTGGCTCCAGTTGTCTGGTTGTCGATATTGGACTCTATCTCCACTCTTCCCCCCATCAGTTCTGCATATTTCTTCACCAAAGCCAGTCCGATGCCAGACCCTTCTTGGTTTGAGTTGTCCAATTGATAAAAACGTTCGAATATTCGGTTCAGATTTTCTTGGTCAATGCCAGACCCTGTGTCTCTCACGGTAATGGAGAGGTGATGGGATGTCTTGGTGTATTGCAAATAGATTTTGCCGCCGGATGGCGTGAACTTGATGGAGTTTCCCAGCAGGTTATATACCATCCGTTCCAATTTCTTCACATCTACGTTGACGTTGCATTCGCCGGACATCTCACCGAAATGGAGTTCCAACCCTTTCTTCTGTGCCAGCGACGAGAAGGATTCATGCCATGCATGTATCAACAGGTTGATATCAACGGTTTGAGGATTTAATTCCATCTTGCCGTTTTCCACCTTTCGGAAATCGAGTATCTGGTTGACGAGGTCAAGCAATACGCCTACGTTCCGTTGGGCTATGAGCAATAGTTTCATGATACCTCCCTTGTTTTTCCCTTCCGTTATTTTTATTGCCTCATCGATAGGCGCAGCAATGAGGTTGAGCGGGGTGCGGAAATCATGTGAGATATTGGTGAAAAAGACCAGTTTGGCATTCATCGCCTCCTCCAGCTGGGTTGTCATGCTCAACAGTCGCTCGTTCTGTTCCTTCAGTGTGTTCTGTTGTTCATGGAGCCGTTTGTTCGACTTGCGTCTGAGTAGATTTACACGGTAGAGTGCGGCACACAAGATGCCTATGATGCCCAGCACTCCTAATGTCGCATATAACATCAAGCGTTCCCTCTGGCTCTCTTTCAGGTAGAAAACGGCACGATGGTGCATTCTTTCCACTCGCTCCACTTCTGCCGTGAGGGTACGTTCCATATTGATGAGCAGAGTGGCTTCCTGGGGCGTGCTTACCAGATTGCTTTGGAGCAGGGTCTGTCTTTCGAATTTCTCACCTCTTAGGATTTTCAATGCTGTCTGTATGATGATGTCTCCACCGGTGGGATAGATTGCCGTTGCATTGAGTATGCCTTTTTCTACTGCCTCAACTCCCAGACCAGGGGCTCCGAAACCGTCGGCTCCTACAAAAATGTAGTTGTTGTTGGGGTACAGTTTGTCGGCCACCTTCTTTGCCTCTCCTGCCATATAGTCGCTGTGGGCAACAATGACGTTGATGTCTGGATGGAGGCGCAGCAGCGAGTCGGTAGCTTTGGAAGCACGTGGACCCAGCCAACCGGCATCGACAGAAGCCACCACCTCAATATGATCCGCATTGGCCAATCCCTTCATGAATCCTTCGTGTCTTAGGCTGGCAGGTGACGTTTGCATGTCGCCCATGATTTCCAATACCTTGCCGCCTTTAACATGAAGTTGGGTGGCAACGTAAGCAGCCATTAACATCCCAACCCTTTGATTGTCTCCACCAACGAAAGCAGTGTATTTGTCGTTGTTGATGACTCTGTCGAATAGAAGTACCGGTATGCCGGAAGCGTAGGCCTTGCTGATAATGGGGGAAAGAGCCAGTGTGTCGTGAGGCGAAACGATGAGCATATCCACTTTTTGCTCTATCAATCGTTGGATGTCGGCAATCTGTTTCTCGTCGTTATCTTCGGCACAGAGCAATTCCATGGTTACACCTTCGTGCAGCAAGAGTTCGCGATGCATCTCATTGTTCTGTTTCTGTCGCCAAAATCCGCCGCTGCATTGAGACACGCCGATACGATAACTTTGTTTGTCTGTTTTGCCATCACATGCCATCATTAGCAGTGATAATAACAGCATGCTTGTCTGGACAATATGATGTACTGTTCTCTTCATTTTGGACAAATATTTACTTTTTTAGGGCAGGTATTTCCTGTTATTGGTATATGCACAAGACCTGTATACAGTTCTTGGGGCAAAGTTAATAAAAAAAAACAAATATGAGAAGAAAAAGAGTGTTTTTCCATTTCACACGCAAAAAAAAGATTTGGTGGTCATTATTCAAACCACCAAATCTTCAAGCGATATCTTTTTAGAATGACTGTTCTGTTTCTTCACCTTCTATTTCTTCAGTTCCTCGGGAATCATGGGCATGGCGTGGGTTCCTACTTGAATGTGCACGAGGGTCCCCATCAGATCCGTATGGAGTGGAAACCTACGCCGCTGGTGGCTGGCATGACGGTGACCAATGAGCCTGGACTCTATCTGGCCGGAAAGTTCGGTGTGCGCATCGAGAACACGATGATCATCGAACCCTATATGAAGACCAGTTTCGGTGAGTTCCTGCAGTTGCAGCCGCTCACGCTCTGTCCCATCGACAAGGCTCCCATTGATGTGCAGCTGCTCACCGATGAGGAACTGCAACACCCCGACTGCTATCAAGCAACTGGTTGATGATACCGGCATAACAATCAACATGAAGCATTATATTGAAGGAATTTATTTGTTAATGCGACCTTGACGGTATTCAGTGGGGGTGACACCGAACAACTGGCGGAAGCACTGGCTGAAATAGCGTGAGGTCTGGAAACCCACCATCAGCGATACCTGGTTCACGGGATATGATGTCTCAGCCAGCAAGCGTGCGGCATGTTTCAGGCGCACGTTGCGAAGGAAGTCGTTGGGCGTGATGCCCAGCATCTGTTGCATTTTCTTGTAAAGGCTGGCTCGGCTCATTCCCACGTCGCTGGCCAGCTGGTCTATGGTGTAGTCGATGTCATCCATGTGCTGTGCTATGGCCTTCATCATCTTCTCTACCAGCTTCTCCTCCTCCTTGTTGGCCGTAATCTTCTCTGGCTCTATGTTCACTGACCGTGCAAACTGGTGGCGGGCAGCGTCGCGCAGTTCAAAAAGTTGGTTCACGCGCTCCTCGTTCTTGCGTTCTATCTGCAGGCGCCGCTTCTTCAGGTATAGGTGTATGAGCAGCGTGGCCACGCCAAGGGTCAGAAGCACATAGAGCGTCTTTGCCCACCATGTCAGCCACAGTGGAGGGCGGATCTCTATTTCCGTAATAGTGCTGCCGCCCCATGCTCCTGTGCCCAATGTCGAGGCCTGCACCTCGAAGCGGTAGCTACCAGGTGGCAGGGCTGTATAAGTGGCAGTGGCCTGTCCGCTGCCGTCACTGCTCATGTTCCACTGTTGCTGTGTGGGCCAAAGACGGTAGCGATAATTGTTGTGCGAGGGAGTCGCATAGTCGAGTGTGGAGAAACTGATGGCGATGTGGTTCTCGCGGTGGTTGAGTGACAGGTGGTTGCTCAGCCGCTCTTCGCCGTTCACCCTCAGCGATGTGATGACCACCGGGTGTGGCTTTGTGTCGGCGATGAGTTGGCCGGGTCTGAAGGCCAAGGCTTGCCCACCATCGATGGCGAACACCAGACGGCCGTCGTCAGTCAGACAGGCTGCCCGCTCCATGGTGGCCAAGGGTGGTACGCCGTCCTCTCGGCCGAGGTTGACAACGGTGGGTGTGATGCGCGCGATGCCGCACGAAGTGCCTGCCCACACATGGCCTTCACCGTCCATCACCAGGCTGCGGATGCAGGTGTTGCGCAATCCCTCCGTCTTCCTGACCGTCCATTCCGGCCCTCCCTTCTTCCGTAGTGGTTGTCGAATGGCTTCAAACAGCCCGTTCTGCGTGCCTATCCAGAGGTGGCCTTTGCGGTCACGCAGCATGCAGTTGTACTTTGTGGCATATTGGCTGATGTTGTCGGCGGGGGCGAAAGCGGCCATCGTGTCGGCCTTTGTGTCGAGCATAAAGGCACCGTTCTGGGTGTATACCACCATCCACTGGCCACCTGTCGGGCAGGCTCCCACAAAGCGTCGATAGCCTTGCAGTCCGGGCAGTTTGTCATTGAGTGGGCGAAACTCGTGTCTCTCGGGCAGCAGGTAGCCCAGCGTGCTGAGCGAGTCGCACAGCAGATAACGGCCGTCGGCCAGTTGCTGTATGAAGGAGGTGCGGTTGTAGGGCAGCCCCCTCACCTTGCTCTTGTCGTATAAGGTGTAGGTGCCTTTCTGCTCACGCTCCACTCCTACACCACGGCATCGCCAGATGCTCCCTTTGCTGTCGGTGTAGCTGCGCGCTAAGTCTATCAGCGGGTGTCCTGCCTCTATCTTGTCCACCTGTGGCCGTCGTGGCGAGAGGTAGACAATGCCATCGTTGCGCGTACCTATCCACAGTCCGCCCTGCCGGTCTGTTGCCAGCGTGCTGTAGTTGTGGGCAAGTCCCAATGAGTCCACGCAGCGCCACTGTGCGTCGTTGGGCACGGGCCGCAGCAGTTCACCCTTTGTGAAGCACTGCATCACGGTAGTGGCCTGCTCGCGGCTGATGTCATAGCGGAAGGCTCTTCGGCGGGCATCGAACAGAAACAGGCGGTAGAAGTCGTGCAACCACAGCAGCGAGTCACCCTGCCACAACTGTCCATAGCCCTTGGCGTGTGTGGGCAGCTGGTACGTTCGGCGGTAGTCGCAGCCGATAACATCAAAGCCGGCACCGTTGGCCAGACAGAACACGCCCTCGCAGTTGACCAGCATTTGGCCGTTGGGCAGTTCCACTATCTGTCGCACCTCGCCTGTGGGCAGCCCGTCGGCCACCGTCCAGTGCCAGTGCATAGCGCCAGCCTTCATGGACAGCAACCATGCCGCCATGCATAGTATCAGCCTGTATGTCGTTGTTTCCACGTTCATCATAAATAGGTATGCAAATAAAGCGACTGAAATTCATCATAGACATAGCAAAGATACAACAAAAGACTGGGAAATCATCGCTTTTTGCGGAATATTTTTGTTTTGGGATAAATAAGGTTCCATTCAGTCCTCTGTAATAGATGCTTACTTGGGACTTCGCAGCATGGGCTATTGATACAGCGACATGAAACTCTGCTTTTCTGATCCATTCTCTATGGTGTCTCTGATATGAAGCAGGGCTTCCAAATAATAGTAGTCTGCATAGATGATGCTGGCATCAATTTCGGAACCGGCGGGATGATGGCCTGTGCTGTGCATAAGGAAAGCACTGTTCTTGTTTCGGCTCTGATATCTCTTTGACGAGAGGTCGGCTATCATTGACTTGGCGGCATCCATATATTCCTTACCCTTTGCGGAATCAACATATCCAGCCAACTCTGTCAGTGCTGAGGCTACAACAGCTGCTGCGGATGCGTCCTTTGGAATACCATTATAGGCACCGTCATTGCCGACGTTGCGGTCAACGGCAGTAGGCTTGGCATCCATGTCCCATAGTGGCACCCAATCGTCAGAAGTCTCTTTCAGACGCTTCAGGTAAATGCCGGTCACTTTCTCTGCAAATTTTAAGAACTTTCTGTCCTTTGTGAAACGATAAACCATAGTATATCCATATATTGCCCACGACTGTCCTCTCGACCACATGGAATAATCAGCATATCCTTGATGTGTCTGATTGTAGAGGTGCTTTCCTGTCAGAGTGTCATATACAGCCACATGGTAACAAGAACCGTCAGGTCTGAAATGATGCCTCATTGTTGTCTCGGCATGCTTAGTTGCAATGTCTGCCAGTTGCTTTCCGCCGCCGTTTTCCGCCGCCCAGTACAGGAGTTCAAGGTTGATCATGTTGTCCATGATGGTGTTATGACCTTTGTAGTCTTTCACGTGGCGAGGCCAAGAAAGGATAGTGCCTACAGCTGGGTTGAACAGTGTGGCAAGTGTATCGGCAGCTCGTAGCGCAATGTCCTTGTATTCCTTCTTTCCTGTAGCCTCATAGCCCTTCATAAAAGAGTTTATCACAATAAAGCCTAAGTCATGGTCGTATGCAGACTGTCGGATGATGGGTTCTATAGCCTTAGTATAACCCTCGGCGCAACGTTTGACTTCAGGGTCTTTTATTGACATATAATCCATCCACAATATACCCGACCAGAATCCTGTGCACCATTCTTCAGCTTTTGATGGTCTGCAGTTCCAACATTTCCCTTTGTCTGTAGCCAGTATGTTTCGAGGCTGCATGTAAAAGTCCTTGGTGTCGAGTTGTCCCAATGATGTCATCACCTGTTTGTGGCAGTATTCCAGTTGGCGTTTCACGTTAAGACCTTTTGCCTGGACGACTGTCGGCATTGTTGCCAACATTATCATTAGCATTAGAACCTTTTTCATTATCACATCTTTTATTTAATTGTAACTACATTAAGTCTTCCTTTAAATGTCATGCCTTTCACTTTAACCTTTGCATCGTCATTGTCGGCAGACACTATGAGTTCACAGTTGCCATTATCGTGTTTTACCATAATAGCTTCAGCATTTTCAGTCACTTTATCTCTAATGTCAACAGAGGGGTATGTGACCTCAGTGACAGAGTTGGCAATGGTTTTGCTCTTAGGCACGAATACGTTGACGAAAGGTCTTGTCCAAGCTTCGCCTTGCTGTCGTGCTACATAGGTCAGTGTAGGTTGCTGCCTGATGTCGTATGGCATGCCTTGTATGCGGCTGAGTCCTTCGGTGGTTGGTGAGAGTGCCTTATACAAGGCACGGTCATTAAATCCTTTCGTATAGTGTACCATTGAAAGACTGTCATTGTTTACACTGTAACAAACCATACAATTTTCGGCAGTTACTGCCTTTTTCTTGTCGAAGAGATAACTGTAAGCATATAGATGTGCACCGGCAAAGGCCAGTTCTTCTGTCTTTTCCATTGCGAGTTCGTCTCCGTTCTCTTTTGCCATTGACATTTGTTGTCCGAGGTTATGGTAGAAATAGTCATGAAATTCCGGTCCTTTTTTGGATTCTTTTCCATGTCTGCTACGGAAGATGTCTACAAAATATCCGTCGCCGGTATCATCCTTGTCTGCAATCATCACCACGGTGCGCTCTTGTTCCGACATGGTCTCAGGCTCGGTCATTTTCACGATACTTACCTGTGCTGTCATTCCATTGTCAAGATTGGTGTCATCATTTCTTAATATGTGGAATGGATGCTGGCTCTTCATTACAGGGTAGCTTGACACGCCATCCACACACACCGTGTTGTGGGCTGGGAATTGTGAGTAGTATTCTTTGTAGTCATCACCAGAATATAGTCCATATCCAATACCGCCGTCTGGAGCCATACGCTGCCCACGGGCGAAGAGTTCCATCGAGATGCCATTGGCATGCATGTGGTTGCCATCGCTTGCATTGAGTGCGAAGGCAAGGCTCTGCGCAGGCTTCATTCCTGTGCGCTGTATGAGCCACGATGTCTTTGGGGCGGCAAATGTGCGGGATGGGTGTAAGGATGAGAAATCTATGTTCAACTTTTCATATATTGCCTTTTTTATAGTAGAAGGATGCGTGTCGCCGAATCCTATCGTCATGGAATCGGGGAAGAGATATTCGATGTTTGCCCGTGCCGCCTTTGCAATGATCGGGATGTCAATGGTAAGGTCGCGGTTGAACTCATCACGGTAAAGACGCACAAATTCGGCGAGATCTCCGAGCACAACCTGCGAATAACCGGGACATTCACACCAGATACCATTAGTCTTGTCATATCCATAGTCGCATAGTGTTTTCAGTCCCCATTGTCTTACGCTCCTTCCGTTCTCTACGATGTCGAAGTAGTGTTCCTGTCCCTTTCCGTCGCTGTAAGCTGAGTTGGGTTGCAATATCTGTGCAATATTGAAGATATAGCGTGCCTGAATCAGATTCCAGTTATTGTGGGGCACACCGTTTGCCTCAATGATGTCTGCCCAATGCTTAAACCCCGCTTCTATCCTTTCGCAGTCGCCTTTGTCCATGGAGGAGCGTAGTATGGCATACATTTCAGTGAGGGGAAGGACAGTTTCCTCGTGTATGACTTCCAGGGTCTGAAGGCCATAAAGAGTCTGTGTGTGCCCGTGGTTGAGATCCTGTGGCATCTCCGAATGTAGTATTCCGAGCATGTATGTCTTGAGCACGCTGATAGCGGCACGTCTGAATTGTTCGCTCCCCGTTGCCTTATATCCCTTTGCAGCATCCAGAGCCAGTCCTGCTATTTCCCTGTTGATGCTTCCAATGATGCAACCGGTCTGTGAGAGGTTTGCCCATTCGTAGGGTTTGTTGTCTAATGAGAGGTTTTGGAGATACATTCCCCTCTCGTCCTCCTGTCTGGGGTTTAGTTCCTCCAATTTCGGACGGCGGTATTTCGTGACGTGGCTTCGGGCCCCATTCATTTGCAAGGTAGGCACTTCTGCACTGTCGCCACCGCAGTGGTGGTAGAAGTCCCCCTTCATAAACTGTTGTGTGGCATGAGTGCGCCAATGCATCTGCAGTCTGTCGCTAAGCCATGTTTCCCCCAGTTGCACGTACTGATTTATCCTTGAGCCTTGGCCCAATACAGGCATGGATGCAAGGATTGTCATGGTTAGTAATAAGATTGTTTTTCTCATTGTCGATTTGTTCTTGTTGTGCCACGCTATTCAAACGTCACATTCCCCACATGTTCGCCGATGAAGATGCGGGCCATATCACCGGTCTTATACCACTTGGGTTTGTCGGCCATTTGGTCGCTGATGAGTCGGCCATTGATGCGCAGATTCTCGAAACGGATGTTCTCCACACGGCGTTCTTCATTGTAACCTGCAATAATAGAGAGTTCCTCGCCACATCCATTGTAGCTGATGTCCTTCAGAAGCACATCATGAATGCCACGTCCTGGAGCCAGACAATACTTCTTGTTGTAGAATATGCGCATATTGAAGAGTTGACCCTTGCGGAAATCCTCGATGCGTATATTTTCGAAACGTACACGGCGCACCAAGTTGTTGTCGCCCACATTGATGGCGATACACCCCTGATAATCCAGCTGATTCTCGCTATGGTCAAGAATGTCGATATCGCGGTAAGTAAGGTCCTCCATCACTTCGTTTTTCTCCACATCGCCATGAAGCCCTATCATGATTGGGTGTGCCACGTCAGCCCAAAGTACGGCATGTCGCATAGTAATGTTGCGGCAACCGCCGTGGAATCCTTTGCGCGTGGCATAGACAGTGGTACAATCGTCGGAATTACGACAAAACACGTTCTCCATCAACACATTGTTGCTGGCAAAGACATTGAGTCCATCGCCCCAACCATAACTACTGATGACCTTCACGTTACGGATGGTCACACTGTCTGAACCTCCTGTGGGACACTGGGTGGTGATGATGCCATCCACAAACACACGCCGAGAGTTCATGATATACACACCCTCACCGCGACCTTCCGGATGGATGATGCCTCGACCGAGAATCTTCACATCTTGGGCGTTTTTCACCAACAGCCGTCCTTTCACTACGGCTCCTCCGGCCAAGTAGACCGTGGTGCCCGAAGGTATCGTTAGACTGTCGCCTGGTATCTGATGCAGACCTGGAGCAAAGTAGATGAAATCCTTGCGAGACTTCAACTTTCGGGGGCGGAGACTGTCGATGGGATTGGCAAAGAGGTGGAGGTTATGGAAAATGTCGCCGTTCACCTCCACTGAGAGGTTGTGCGGGCGGTCCAGTTCAAAGGTCAGGACACTATCATTCTGCTGCGCCTTTATTCCATAAGAAAGCGGCCGAACCCTCACTTGCTCCATCTTGGCCGAGAGGCTCTTCACCTGTACTTCCACCTTGCCTGCAAAGTCAAAGTAAGCAAGAGAAGCCTTCTCAATATTGTGTCGGGCTTGGGCAACACGGTCAACCTTTACCGCATAGGTAGGTATCTTTTGCCATTCGCCTCCCGGTATGCGTACCTTCACTTCAAAATCTTGTTTCGTTTCCACACCTGCCGGCGCAGGATAGGTCTCCAGGCGGTCGGCCATAAGCGGCTGCGCCATTCCTATGAATGGTAACAGCAGACAGATCCATAACGCATCTATTATCTTCATCATTCGAATTTCTAAATTATTGCAGCATTTTATTGAATAGATTTTGTAAATTTCCTGGGCAACACGATTCTTATCTTACATATTTCTTGCCGTCCATGATATAGATACCCTTTTGCGGAACGGAGCAGATGCGGCGTCCGTGCAGGTCATAGAGCAAGCCCTTGGCTGGCTGGTGGCTCCCTGTTATTTCACTGATGCCGCTGGAGGATGTACCTTTGTATGTCAGCGTGAAGTTATCCCATACAAGCCACGTATTGGATGATGGTTCTTCAATGCCGACTGTGAGCATTCCTCCTGTCACGTCTACATCTACCGACAACAATCCATATGAATCATCTGCTGCCATCATATTACGCTGAGCATCGAAATTGCTTCCTGCACAACTCTGTGAGACAACGGCTTTTCCCGTAATTCCTCCTGATGTTGCGAAGAGATAACCGGTATTGCTGCCCTCACCGTTTGCCATCTGGCAGCTAACCGTATAATGCCCTTCCGGCAGACCAAAGACAGTCTGGGAGTATTTTACGTTTGTCCTATGCCATACCTCAACGGCTCCGTTGTATCTATGATTACCTCCAGAACCGGTAATGGTCCACCCGAAGCCATTGCCGATAAACTGCGGATTCACCAGCAACGCCGTCACATCTTTCTCAACATCCTTCGTGATGAAGTTTGAATGGAAGGTCTTTTTGTTGATAGCAAAGATTTGCAGACGGCTGATGTCATCTCCCGTCTTGTTGCAGCCTATCTCCTCGCCGTTTCGGTAGCCGTTGGCGGGCGTCCACAGGCCCAGCCAGTTGCCGGGGTATTTGCCATTTTCTATTGTCCACGAGCCATCGGTATAGGCAAACAGTAGACGTGACCACTCACAGGCCAGTGGCTGGTCATGGGTGCGCAACTGGTCGGGACGGTTCCACTCCGTCTGCAGCAGCAGGCCGTCGTAGTCGATGTTACGCAGGCCGTAGGCATCGCCGTTAGGTTCGATGGTGAACACCTTCGTCAGGTCGGCTACGGGGGCTGTGGGTGTCTGGAAGAACAGGGCCTTGTTGCCATTCAGGGGAGCATCCTTCAGCCCGATGATCAGGTCGGCCTGGTCGCTGGCCATGACGAAGTAGCAGTCATCGGAGAGTGTGTTGAGCTCTTCGGCTGAGGTGACGAGCTGGTATCCGTTCTCGATGGTCAGCAGGTCGTAATAGCCAAAGCCAGTTGCCTTGATATATATGTAATAGGTGTAGGTCTGTCCGTTGTAGGTGGCACTGACCACTGTGTCTGCATCGACGTTGTCGATAGTGTAGGTGAGGCCGTGGGAGCCGTCGCTCCAGGTCACGTCATCGGCACTGGCCATGGTTGGAATGGTGAGTCGCAGCGTGACCTGAGTGCCAGCCAGTACCTGCGTAGTGTTGGTTTGGCTCTCGTTACCGCCCACAGTGATGTGCTGCAGGGCATCGACCACGTTCAGTCGGAAGCAGCACTCGCTGACGGCACCACTCTGGTTGGCATACTGGCAGGTGTAGATGCGGCTTGTGCGCAGGGCGTGAACGGTGATGGTGGCGCTACGCTGGCCGTTGTCCCACAGGTAGTCGTCGGTCCAGCCCGTGGTGGCACTGGCCGAGAGGGTAACAGTGCTGCCACTGAGCACGGTGGCCTCGATGGTTTCTGTATTGGAACCGCTGAGCACTGTGCCCGCAACGGTAGCTTGGCTGGTCATTGCGTCGGAGGGAGCATCACCGGCGACAGCGACGGCGAAGGCCTGTTGGCTCTGTTGGCCGTTCTGGGCGGTGTAGGTGACGCGATACACGTAGCTGCGGTCAGCCTTTACGGTCAGTTGGCGAGTTGTCTCGCCGGTGTTCCACTGCCATTGTCCGCTGTCATCAGTTCCTTCGGGAAGCTGGGGTATAAGCGTGATGTCAGCACCATCGGCGGGTATTGCTTTCGACGGTCCGGCTTTGTAGTCATACTTCAGTCCACCCAAGTTGGTCTGATTGGTGAGTGTCTCGCCCTGATAGACGATGTCACCTGAGAGGGGAGTGATGGCCTCGTCGGCCGTGATGGCTGGTCGCCAGCTGGTGAGTGTCGAGAAGCCCA
Source organism: Bacteroidaceae bacterium (assembly GCA_016302965.1). Lineage (GTDB taxonomy): Bacteria > Bacteroidota > Bacteroidia > Bacteroidales > Bacteroidaceae > Prevotella. Next base: position 8,724 of record JAEDMP010000019.1, on the reverse strand, counting down.
CGTGGTCGAAGCCGCCACTGTTCTGGCTGTAGTTGCCGCCACCGCCGTCGGGACAGGCGGCTGCGCTGGCTTTCTTGGCATACTGCAGCTTCACGCCGCGCAGCCCCTCATAGTAGCCGATGGCACGGTCCCAATAGGGTCGGTGCTCGCCCTTGCCGCCCTCGTTGGGTGCATTCTGTTCCCAGCCGGCACCCATGCTGCCTCGGCAGTCGGCATAGTTATAGTTTATCCATGGTAGCGACGTGCCAGTCACGCCTCCGAAGTTCAGTGCTGCCACGTGCTCCAGTCCGGCAGCAATACGGTCGTTCATATAGGCGTACAGATCATCGCCTTGCGTCAGACCCACCTGGCAGATGTCGAGGGCCAACCCCAGCGCCATGAGGGCGTGCCCCTGGTCGCGTCCGCTCTCCTGCATCTGTCCCAGATAGCCCAGGGGGCCACGCTCGTCGGGCAGCACCACAGGCACTAAGTTGCCGATGAACTCATTGCAGCCATCGTTGAGAATGGTGCTTAGCTTAGAGCGGTCACGGAACGTGCCCACATGGTCGTACTTGTAGAAGCTGACCCCCTGGTTGTACATGTGTACGTCATCGCAGAGCACGCCGATGGACATGACGCAGAGGGCATTGCAAAGTCCCCAGTTGCTCCAGTAGTGGCCGGGGCGTTGTCCCATGTTGGCATAGCGTGCGTTGAGCCAAGTGTCGTGGCGGCGGCGCAGGAAGTCGATGGCGGGGTTGTACCATGTGCGTACCATGTACTGGCAGAACTCGTTGAAGTCCTCCGCACTCCAGCCTTCATAGTCGCGCATCAGCTCGGCGGCATTGGCCAGTTCGTAGCCATAGATGCCAGCGGCGAGAGACAGGTTAGTGTCACCACTTACATATTTGTTGCCACGGGCCCAGGCCATGAGTATGCGCACGGCCGCATCGGCATTTTCCTTCGTGCCTCCAATCTTCCAACGCAAGGCGTTCTGGTAGGCCATGGCGGCACCACGGGCCACATTCATGTAGTTTTGGGTACCACTGCCGCCGCGCACGATGGTCTCAACAGGCCAAGTCTGTATGGTGGATTGCGAGTACTCGTTGGCGCAGAGAATCTCCCACGCCCGTTTGATACGTGTGTCGCCTTGGGCCAGCAGTAGGCGGACTCGGTCGATGTCTTGTTGCGAAACGATACCGCCTGGATGTACGAAGCCATGGTCACTGGTGACTTCGAACACCCGCTTGCCTTGATAACCTTCGGTGGCACGGACGGCGGCGAGCAGTTCCGACAGCAGGGCTACATAATGGTCAATCAGCAACTGTGAGGCCCGGCTGGTCTCTATCTCAATCTCAGCAATGGCGATGGCATCGCGCAGCTCGGCAATGGCATTGGGAGCGTAGGCAGACAGGTCGCCATCGACGAAAGTCTGGCACTCGGCAACCTTCCGCAGAAGGGAACTGAAGTCGCCTGGCGTTCCGTAGTTCTGCTCCTGTTCGATGGCAGAAGCCACAGCTGCCAACTCAGCTACCTGTGTATCGCTCACAGCCTCGTCGTAGAGGCGTATGTCGGCCACCAGCGTCTGCTGCAGATAGTTGTCGCCCGAGAAGGGAGCACGTCCTATCCAGCAGTTGGCGGGTGTCGAGGTAAAGACTTCTTTCAATATGGGCATGGCAGAGTTCTTTCCCACCCGACGGCCGTCAACGAAGAGCTCGCCGCATTGGCCACTTTGCCGGTAGAGTACATGCATCCAACGCCCCTTATTCGAGGCAGTTCCCGTCTCGATGCCGCTTTCTGAGCCATAGCCGCCAGTAGAGGTGGCCATGCGCTGGGCATTCAGTCGGTAGGCCATGTACTTACCCTCCGTCTGCGTGCAGGCCGATGATGTGGAGAAGACCCAGAGGAAATAACCGTTTCCTAAGAGCGAAGCGGCAGCATCAACACGATAGCATGCCGATATTGTGAAGTCGGCCAGACTCTTTACTATGCTACCCGCACCACTGGTCATATTCAGGTAGCCCTGTCCGTTGCCCAGGTTCAGCACACTATACCGGCCTACCTGCTCCACCTTAGCGACACCCGCCAGTTTGGCCTTCACGCCGCCGGCGACATCAGTAACGCTTGTTCCCTGTACTTGGCTGAAATCGAAATGCAGCCGGAGGTGCTCATTTTGTGCTCCGACTCCAGTGCTCAGCGTGAGCAGGAAGGCGGCCATCAACAGTAATTTCTTCTTCATTGCATGAATGGTTTTTAGTTTCATTGAATGCTGCAAAGTAACGGCATTTGGCGGAAACAGTAGTGTGGATGATGTCTCAAAAAGGCAAAAACAATTGTCTAAACGGCATTTTGGACGATTGTTGCATGGTTTTTAGACTATTTTTGTACCGCTATAGTCGTTTTAATGCAAATAGGCTTAGGATATAGGAAAGGTGCAAAAAAAAAATGTCGTCAACACTTTGGTTGCTATCAGGCAGCTGGATGACGACACTGTTACAACAATAAACATGTAGTGGGGAACTCCTATTTCTTCAGTTCATCGGGAATCATGGGCATAGCACTGTTCTATGTGCAGACATGGGCACTGACGTTCACGCCTATGCTATGTGACTCGGCAATGGTCTTGTCAGTGAAGATGGTGGCAACGAAAGAGGCAAAAGAGTCGTTGACCGCACAGTGTTGCCATGCCCCTGATTATCGGACTGACGTGAGGTTGGAAAATGCTGAGCATGCGATTTCCACATCCTTTTATTATTCCAGACTCGCAATTTTTTCTATGGGAAGTTTTGTCATTTCCGCAATTTGTTCAACAGGTATCCCTGCTGTCTTCATTGCTTTGGCTGAAATTAGCAAGGCTGAGCGTTGTTCTTCCAACTGAGCCGACTGCTCTTCCAACTGAGCCGACTGCTCTTCCAACTGAGCCGACTGCTCTTCCAACTGAGCCGACTGTTCTTCCAACTGGGCCGACTGTTCTTCCAACTGGGCCGACTGTTCTTCCAACTGAGCGTCTTGCTCGGCAATCCTTTGGTCACGCTTCATTATGGCTGTGTCACGTGTCTCAATGGCTTGGAAATATTCATCCTCAACGTTCATGTCCTGACGCAACTTGCTGTCTGATGCCGCCGCAAGCAGTCGGTGTAGGATATGCTCCATCTCGGCATCCCCACGATATGTATCCTCATCAATAATCAATACCTGACGATTGTTTCCGTCCTTGTTTGTTTGGTCAAACACACTCAGGACCTCCACGAGCCGGTTATTCACTCGGCCATGCAGAAGAGGTATCTGTACGATAATGCTGTCATGCACAAGGCTCTCGACGAAGGGGTCGGGCATACCCTTGGTAACCTCCACACCGTCATAGTCGTATGACTTGTGTCTGACATAGAGCACTGGTTCCTCTATTTCCCCCACACGATGTCCTAGCAGATATACCGTTATCATCGGAATGCCATATCCGTTGGGGTTGTCGTCTTTCAGTATGTTGTCGGGGTTTGCGTATTGCGTGCCGAGGTACTGGCGGAAACGCAGTGTCTCCGTCTCAAGCCATGTCTTCTGAAGCTCTATCAGCACGAGTTTCAGACTGCCGTCGTCCTGGCGCACCTGTGCGCCAAAATCGATACGGAACATAGATATCTTGTCACGTGTGCCGTTGGTGTATTCATGCTTGCGCATTTCAACCTCAGCCACCTCCCTCTGCAGAAGGGCTGAAAGCACTGTCTTGGCAACGCGGTTGTCCTCCATGAGGTATTTGAAGACTGCGTCATATATCGGGTTTGCAATATTTATTATCATAGTCGTATTTTTATTAGTCCGATGCAAAGATACTACAAAAAATGAATCTGCGAAGAAAACGGGGATTTATTTCTTGTTTTTTAATATTCACTGAACAACACACTGGAAACAAAAACGGGTCTTCACAGGAATGACCCAATTATTTGTAGAAGGACAGGGAGAAGGACTTGCGCAGCGCAGAGAAAGGCTTACCGACAGAGGATGATGGCAAAAAACGGAAAGAATGGAAGAAAAGCAAGCGTGGCAAGAAACTCACGAAGGAAACTGCAAAGGAGAAGTTGGGAGAATGGTATGGGAAGGTTGCTGTACAACAAAGCCACCTTCATGTATACCAGAAGGCGGCTTTGTTCTTATCTATATCAATCATATTACTTCTTCAAATCCTCAGGGATCACGGGCATGGCCCCGTTCTGTGTGCAGACATAGGCACTGACGTTCACGCCTATGCGATGTGCCTCGGCAATCGGCTTGCCATTGAGGATGGAGGCAACGAACGAGCCCGTGAACGAATCGCCGGCGCCAACCGTGTCGGCCACCTCCACTTTCGGGGTCTCAAGATAGGACATGGCACCCTTTGAGAACACATAGCTGCCGTTGACACCGCAGGTGAGCACGAGCATGTCGAGGTCGTACTTGCCGAGGATGAGCCAGCACTTGTTCTCGAAATCCATCCCGGGATAGCCGAACATCCGGCCGATGAGCACCAGTTCCTCGTCGTTAATCTTCAGCACGTTGGCGCGCTTGAGAGACTCCTGGATAATCTCCTTGGAGTAGAAATTCTGACGCAGGTTGATGTCGAAGATGCGCATGCAGTCCTTGGGAACGGCATCGAGGAAACGGTAGATGGTCTCCCGTGACACCTTGTTTCGCTGTGCCAGAGAGCCGAAGCATACGGCATGACACTGCTTGGCCAACGCCTCAATCTCAGGCGTGAAGGGGATGTTGTCCCATGCCGACCCTTCCTTGATGTCGTAGGTGGCAATACCCGCCTCGTCTAGACTAACCTGCACCTGACCCGTTGGGAAATCCACACGGGGCATCTCGAGTTTCAAGCCGTTCGCCTTCAATGCCTCGATGGTCTCATCACCCAGGTCATCATTGCCCACGGCACTCACGGCATAAGCATCAAATCCAAACTGTGACGCATGATAAGCGAAGTTGGCTGGCGCTCCGCCAATCTTTCTGCCTTCAGGAAGGCAATCCCACAGAGCCTCACCGAGGCCTACTATTATTTTATTGTTCATATATTTGTTATTTTGAAGTTTTAATGCGCGAGATATAAGTGAAGAGGTAAATAACACCGAGTGCCATCACGGCCACAGCTCCGGCCTGTCCCATTGCGTCGCTGGCAATACCCATGAAGAGCGGGAAGACGGTGCCACCGAAGAGTCCCATCACCATGAGTCCGCTGATTTCGTTCTGCCTGGTCTTGTCCGAGAGCAGGGCCTGCGTGAAAACAAGCGAGAAGATGTTGGAGTTGCCATAGCCCACGAGTGCGATGGAGACATAGAGTACCGTCTTGGAGGTACCCAATCCGAGTCCCAGCATGGCAAGCGCCATCATGACCACACTGATGATGAAGAACAGGCGGTTGCTCATCACCCTGAGGAAGAATGACCCGGTGAGGCATCCGATGGTACGGAAGATGAAGTAGAGCGAGGTGGCGAAGGCCGCGTCGTTGAGTGTCATCTCGTGGCGCTCCATGAGGATTTTGGGTGCGGTAGTGTTGGTTCCCACATCAATGCCTACATGGCACATGATGCCGATGAAGGAGAGCAGGATGACGGGTCTTGCGAGCAGTTTGGTGCAGTCGATGAAGGACGAGGCCTTGTCTGCCGGTTCCTCCTCGATAGGAGTGGATGAAAGCAGCAATGTGGCCACGATGCCGATGGCCATATAGATGGGGAAGAGCACCCTCCATCCCATTCCGAATGAGGGGATGGTAGACATGGCTCCCCACATGGCAATATATGGAGCCAGGAAGGAGGCGATGGCCTTGATAAACTGTCCGAAGGTGAGTGTGGAGGCGAGGTTTCCTCCCCGTATCACCAGGGACACCAGGGGATTGAGTGAGGTCTGCATCAGTGCGTTTCCGATACCCAGCAGCGAGAAGGCAATCAGCATGAGTGTGAAAGACTCTCCCAGCATGGGCAGCAACAGTGCGACCACGGTCACAACCAGCGACAGCAACACGGTTTTCTTTCTTCCGATTTTGTTCATCAGCATGCCCGTGGGCACGGAGAAGATGAGGAACCAGAAGAAGACGAGTGACGGCAGCACATTGGCCACCGAGTCACTCAGTGCGAGGTCTTCCTTGACGTAGTTGGAAGCAATGCCGACCAGGTCGACGAATCCCATCGTGAAGAACGTCAGCATCACGGGGATAATTGCCAGTTTGTTTGTTTTACTCATAGTAACAGATATAGATTATTTTTTGATGCTATAGATTTTCACTTTGGCTTTTCCTTTGACGGTCACCTTGTTGTAAGGTGCAGAGGGGAACACCAGGTTGGTCATGGCCATCTTGCCATCGGCATCGATAGCCTCGATGCTGCACTTGTCGATGAAGATGCGCACCTGGCGGAGTTTGCCGTAAGTGGGTGCCGAGGTAAGGGTGGGGAAGGCATCGCTGAACGACACGTCGCCGCTGTGACGGCGGTCCATATCGAAGGTCTCCTCCTCGGCGTCGTAGGTCATGATGACGCGTTCATTTTTCTGGTTGCGCAGGATAATCTGTGCGTCGCCGCTGTAGGTAACCACCATTTCGCAGGTCTCTGACGGGGCCGAAATCTTGGCGCCGCGTGCCTGGTCCATCTCCTTGGCGGGCTTGACGCTGCAGTAGGTTTCGCCGTTGTACTCAAAGAGCCCCAGATCCCGGGCGATGGAGTTGGATGAACGATACTGTGTGGTAGGCACCTGGTTGGCGTATTGCCAGTTGCTCATCCATGCGATGGCCACGTTGCGTCCTTCAGGAGCATTGGAGAAGGTGACGGTAGCATAGTGGTCCTTGCCGTAGTCCATCCATTTGGTCTCGCTGGGTTCATCCTCGCAGGTGAACGTTCGTCCGTCGAACTGTCCGATGAAATACTGGGTAGCTGATCCTCCGAAGGGGCCTCCGGGATTGATATTGCAGATGAGCATCCATTTCTCCTTGTCGGTGCCGACCACCTTCATCTTCATCAGGTCGGGACACTCCCATACGCCTCCGTGATTGCCATATCCCTCCCCGAAGGAACTCTCATACTTCCAGTCCTTGAGATTGGGCGAAGAGAAAATCTGCATCTCCTGTCCCACGGCGAGAACCATATTCCAGAAGCCGGCTTCTTCGTTCCAGAACACTTTGGGGTCGCGGAAGTCACGTGCCGGAGAAGTGATGACGGGATTGTGGGCGTATTTGGTGAAGGTCTTGCCGCCATCGGTGCTGTAAGCCATGCTCTGGGTCTGGCTGGGACCGGCAGAAGTGTAGAAGGCCACGATGGTGTTTTCTCCAAAGCCCGCCGTATTCTTTTGGTCGATTACACACGAACCGCTGAAGATTGTTCCCAGTCCGTCACCGTAGAGGGCCAGCGGCTCGCTGTTCCAATGGATAAGATCCGTGGATGTGGAATGTCCCCATGACATGTTTTCCCATTTGGAGCCGTAGGGATTGTACTGGAAATACAGATGCCAGACACCATCCTTGTAGAACATGCCGTTGGGGTCGTTCATCCACCCCCACTTCGGTGTGTGGTGATAGGCGGGACGGTGTTTTTCCATGTTGCTGTCATCGAGTTTGTCAGCATAGGTCATCTTCTTCCAGCAGCTATAGCTGTGGATGTCGCCAGTGGACCGGGGACTGCTGTTGAAGGTGATGTCAAACAGTTCGTCATCACTGGTCTCGTAAGGTACGTAGTAGTCCACCTTGTCTATAGCCAGCTGACAATTCAGCGTTTTGACCAGTTGGTTGTTCTTGATGACACGGATATGCGCATTCTCCTGGTTGTCCTGCACGGGCAGCAGCAGATATTTCTTCTGACTGTCTATACGGAGCATGGCATGTTTTTCGCCGAGTATTTGCTGGTTTACTTGAGCAGAAATGGCCGAGGCCATCATCATGCCTGCGATACAGGCTATAGTTTTGATTTTTTTCATGTCGTTTTTTATTTATATATAGTTTTATGGTCATCACTGAAACAATCTTATTACCTCTCGAAAACTATCACCGTGCTTTTTTAGAATTCACTGCTTTCGAATTCATCGTTTTTGAAAATCACTTTAGTAACCTGTTCCTCACGGATAATCTTACTAACCGAACCTAATAAATACTAACAATAACTACTTTATCAACTAACTTTTTCATTCGTTGGCAAAGGTATAGTTTATTTGTCAATGAGGCTTCAAAAAATGATACATCTGCTATCAAATCGGATTCTTTGTAACATTTATGCGGAAGAATGTGCTTTTTTTTAAATTATTTCCACACACGACGCAGATTTCTCACCTTTGCCTCGTAATTGGCACCACTAACTGAAAGTGTGTTATATAATGCCTGTGGGAATACGAGATTTGTTACTGAGGTAAGTCCGTCGGAAGCTATCAACTCGACAGATGACTGATCGACATAGAAGTCAAGTGTGAGCTTGTTGCCTGTGGCATTCAGCGGAGCATTCATAGTCGGGATGGAGAATGTCGGGGCAAATGATGCAACACCGGTAGAAGCATTTCTGTGTACGGAAAGCGACTGGGTGGATACATTTACATCGATAGCATACTTTTCGCCTTGTGCGTTGCTCAAGGTGATAGTGCTGTTGGCACTAAGGTCCATTTCGAGATGGAGCTGGTAGGCATCCTTTGCGTCAAACGAAGATGATACATCTTTCCACTCATCGGCTATATCGTTGATTTCGCTTATCACAGGGCATGCAAGATGCGGTGTGCCATTATGCTCCACAAGTTTCAGTTCGCGAGGCAGTG
>JAEDMP010000018.1 GCA_016302965.1 Bacteroidaceae bacterium | reverse complement strand
GCCGACGGCACCCCACTCGTCTCGCTGCAGACGATGATTGTCAAACTCGGACAGAACGTCACATCCGCCTGTCCTGTAGGAGTCAAGGCCGAGCAGTTGTCCGACATCTCTACCGCCCGCATCCGTTGGAAGGCTCCCTTGGGTGCCCGCAACATCGTGGGCTACAACCTCTATCGCGACGGTGTGAAACTGAATAGCCAGCCACTCGTCGCCACCACTTATATCGATGGTCAGCTCGCCCAGCAGGACTACCATTATACCGTGACTGCCGTTTATGGCACTGAAGGAGGCTCCACTACCGAGTCAGCAGCCAGCGAAACAGCCACCATCAGCATCCAGCCCAAGGGTATCGAGGCACCTACAGCCATCTATGCCCGTCAGCAGGGCTTCAGCGGTGCATGGCTGCAATGGGAGAAACCCTTCTCCAATCTCATCAACAAGACCTATGTCAACTATGACAGGCTGAATCTCCAGAGCTTCGGTCTGCAGACAGAGAATGTCGCCATCGAATGTGCCATCCGCTTTGATGCCGACGAGGTCAAGGCCTATGAAGGCTGCCGGCTGCAGCGCATCCATTTCTATCCGATGAGCCGCCAGGACAGTTGGACGCTCCACGTCTACACCCATGGTGCCGACGGCAAACTGCAGGAACTGCATACACAGCCCGTCACCCAGCAGTTGGTCTATGGTGTGAAGAACGAGGTGCAGCTCACCACTCCCTTAGCCCTGCCAGCCGGTGACCTCATCATCAGTCTGGAGGTGCGCAATGCAGTCGGATCTTCGGACATCATCGGTATGGACTTCGGTCATGCCGACAAGGGCTACTCCGACCTTGCCCGTGTGGCAGGTGAAGACGATTTCTATTCGGTCACCAATGCCATCGAACAAGAGGGTGTCTTCTATGACTTCTCATGGGTGATGGATGCCGTCTTCGCTCCCGAAGATGCAGCCACCGACATCGATGAGATTCTCCATTACGCCATCTCTGCCGACGGACAGCCCATGGGCACTACCCAGCAGTTGGGCTTCACCCTGCCCCAGCTCACTGCCGGAAGTCACGAGTTGGGTGTGAGTGCAGTCTACAGCGACCAGCGCCAGTCGGCTGCCGCCACCACCGCCCTGACCATCAGCGAGAACACATCGTTGCTGCGACCGGTCCGTGAGGTGAAGATTGCCTCTACTTCTGCCAGCACCGTCAGCGCCAGTTGGCAGACACCGCTCGACAGCGACTCCACCTTCATCACCTATGCCGGCAACCATCCCTCGACGGAGGGCGTGATGGGTCCAGCCGAGAACAATTACAACCTGCTTGCCTCTGCCATTTATACCCCCCAGATGCTCAAGGGCTATGTAGGTTATGAGATTGCCTCCTTCCGTTTCTATCCGCTCAGCGATGCGGTCTACACGCTGATGCTGCTGAAGAACGGGGTACAGATTGCGGAGGTGGAGGCCGACGACATCGCCATCAACCAGTGGAACACCGTCCGTCTGACCGAACCGGTCACCATTGAGCAGGGTGCCACCTATCAGTTGGTCATCGACTGTTTTGATGTGGCTCCCGAGGCTTATACCATCGCAGTTGACACCGAGAGTCCCGTAACCAACTATTCCGACCTCTACTCCGAAGACGGCAAGGCATGGAGTTCCATCACCATGGCTGCCATCTATGGCAACTGGATGATGGGTATGAACCTGCGCATGGCCGAACCGATGGAGATGCCCGTGCTGGGTTATGATGTGCGTATCGACGGCGAGCAGAAGAACAACAGTCTGATTGCCGACACCCACTTCGACTACAGTTTTGCCCCCGAAGAACTGGATGGTAAGGCTACCCACAGCCTCAACGTCGATGTCCACTATTCGGCCACAGCCATCGTCAAGGGAGGCGCCACCTGGTTCGAACTCAACACCTCGGGCATATCCGCCAACCACGTCGCCCACCTCTCGTTGCAGTGTGGCGACAACTGTCTGAGCGTTGTGGGCGAGGGCTGCCAGGCTTCGTCCATCGAACTGCTGGCCACCAACGGCACCCGTGTAGCGGCAGCAGCATCGGGCACCCTCAGCCTCAACCATCTCGCCACCGGTGTCTATGTGGTAAGAGCCCTTGTGGATGGCAAGTCCTATCTCTGGAAGATTGTGCTGGAATAAGCCATCACATACCCTACACCTATACAAACGTCGTTCACCTTACGGCTCCAAGCCTTCAGGTGAACGACGTTTTCAGTAATGATCAGTTGCTGCCAACCTTACTCATAATGCAAAATTGATTTTAAATGATATTTATGGATGATGGAGGACTTACTTCGCCACCTTCAAAACCGGTGCGATGGCATTGGTTGGTTCCGGCAACTGCACCTCAAGCCCTTCTGGTGTCTGTCTCGCCTTCAGTTTGCCATAGCCAAGGAGTTCCACCTTGGTAATGGACTTGCGGAAATAGGGATTGCCCTTGGCGAGCGACTTGACGATGACTTTTCCATCCTCAGGCCATCCCATCGGCGTGACATAGAGATGCTTCTTCGTCTGGTTGAAGCGGATGTCGGCAGCGGTCATACCGGTATATTGCCCGTCGTTGAAACCCTGGGCATTCATCTTGATGTCCTTCTCGGCCACGGGTCCCTCACCGAATTTCACCCACGGGCGTGTGCCGAAGATACTCTCCTTATTGACGTTCATCCAGGCCTCGATACCATCCAGGATCTCTGCCTCTTTCTCGTCGTAGGTGCCGTCGGCACGCAGTGGCACGCTGAGCAGCAGGTTGCCGTTCTTGCTCACGATATCCACCAGCTGCTTGATTACGTCGGCAGCCTTCTTATATCTTCCGCGCTCATAGATGCCGGTGTTGTAGTGCCATCCTCCGATGCAGTTGCACGTCTGCCAAGGTTCATCCACAATCTCGTTGGGGGCACCCCGCTCCACATCCCAGGTGAGTGCCTTGCGCTGTTGCTCATCGAGAATCTTGCCGAACATGACGGCACGCGGATTCTTGTTGTAGAAATGGGAGGCAATCTTCAGTCCGCAGTCACTGATATCGTAGAATGGCACAACGGTCACGTCAAAGTAAATCAGGTCGGGCTGGTAGCGGTTGATGGCATCGAGGGTTCGGTCGTAGAAGTTGGTGACAAACTCTTTCGATGGCAGCGTGGCACCATTGCCCCATGCCCACTGGCCGTGAATCGTGTTGTTGGCCCATGAGCGCTCGCTCATCGGATGGTTCTGGGCATAGAGGTCCTGCGGGTCATAGCCTTCCCACCACTTGCCTTTGCCGTCGGCCTTGGTGAGTTTGCCGTCATAGGAGATGCCTGCTTTCGGTCCGTTGACATCATATCGCTGTGCGGGTTCATACCAGGTCCAGGCGTGGTCGGCATGAAAGGAGATGCCGAGTGGCAAACCGTGCTTCTTGGCAGCCTTGGCCCACCCCTCTATGAGGTCGCGCTCCGGTCCGATGTTCACCGCGTTCCACTGCTGGTATTTGGAATCCCAAAGGTCGAAGTTGTCATGATGGTTGCCGAGCACAAAGAAATACTGCGCCCCGAGGCGTTTGTATCGCTCGACGAGTTTGTCGGGATCCCATTTCTCTGCCTTGAACAGGGGCAGGATATCCTTGAAGCCCACCTCCGACGGATGGCCATAGTTCTTCAGATGATGCCGATAGGCGTGTGAGCCTTCGATATACATCTCGCGGGCCATCCAGTCGCCCGAGCCTTCCACACACTGGGGTCCCCAGTGCGCCCAGATGCCGAACTTCGCATCGCGAAACCATTCGGGCGTTTTGTGCTTCTTCAGCGATTCCCACTGCGGCTGATAGAGTCCCTCAGCCATCTGCTCGTTCTCATGGGTGACTGGCACCCGGTAGTCCTGGGCCTGCATCGTGATGGAGCAGGCCAATGTAAACAGTAATGTCGTGATTGTTTTCATGATGTCTGACTAATTTACTGCAAAGGTAGGCATAATCTTTCAATTATGAGGCAAAAAGGCCGTCCAATATATAAATAGCTACAGGATTGTATCAAAATAAGAGAGCAGAAGTGTTCATACCAGGCATTCTGAATAAGTCTGAATACCGCTTCCGGTTTATGTTCCGCACTGCGGAACGTATATTCACCACTGCGGAACGTACGTTCACCACTGCGGAATGTACGTTCCGCAGTGGTGAACGTAAAACGAATGCCTGTTCTTGCCAAATTGGAACAGGCTGCATCAAGAAATCCGGCAGACCATGCCTTGTTCTTTCTGAATGGGCATCCGTTCTGATTATATATAGGTATTCGTATCTTCAGACATAGAAGATGGACAACTGGCAGACACAGGAGAAAAAAAAACCGGGACTTGGGCATTAACTTTTGCCTTTTCATTCGTTTTATAGATAAAGAACAACAAAATAACGGATGAATATGAAAAAGCTAATGTTGATGATGGCTATAGCCATGATTTGTCTGGGAGCGATGGCTACCCAGAAAAAAGAGACCGTACAGAAAAGGGTTCCCGTGACCGCATTCGACAAGATTGCCATGGCAGCCAGTGTTGATGTCATCTACACCCAAGGCTCCACGCACGAATGTACCCTCATCGCCTCGCCAAAGGATATGGACAAGTTGAAGATTGAGGTGGTGAACAAACAACTGAACATCTCCGTGGAGAACCCGAAGAAAACGATGGGAAGAGTCATCTTCAACTCCGGCAACTTTACCGATAAAGTCGTGGTAAAGGTCAGTTCTCCCTGGCTGACCAAGGTGGACTGCGTGGGCAGTGGTGACTTCGTTGCCACATCAGACATCAAGACGGACAACCTATTGCTCAACATCAGCGGTTCGGGCGAAATCGAACTCAAGAAGGTCAGCGGACATGCCATCAGTCTCAACGTAGCCGGTTCGGGCGACATCAGCCTGCAACAGGCTACAGCCAAGAATCTGAAGGTGAGCGTGGCCGGCTCGGGCGAAGTGGACATCGACCAGGCAGTTTGCCAGGTTGCCTCTCTCTCGATAGCCGGTTCGGGCGACATCGATGCCGCCTTCAGCACCTGTCAGGACCTGAAGTGTTCCGTGGCGGGATCGGGCGAGATGGAACTGAAGGGCATGGTGACCAACTACAGTGGTGCTGTGACCGGATCGGGCGAAATCATCAAGAGCGGCCTCCAGATAAGCGGCAACTGCGTGGAGCGGGGCAAGAACCCCATACCGGCCAAGACTCCGAAAACCATCAACAACATCAATCCCAGGCCATAAGCTCTCTCAATAACAAGATGACACCAAGCGAGTTTGAGACCATTGCCATGGAACTGAGAGCCAAGGCGCTCGGCATAACCAGGCGGATGATGTTTGAGGCCGAAGATGCCGAGGATATCGCCGGGGATGTCATGCTGCGCCTATGGACGTTGCACGCCCAGCTCCACGACTGTGACCATGCCCTCAAACTCGCCGTCGTCATTGCCCACCGACTTTCCATCGACCAACTCAGAAGGCAGAAGAAAAGCCTCCACCTCTTCGACAGCTCCGACAAGGGTGCACAGGCGCCTGCAGGGGCATGGGCCAATCCTTCACAGGAACTGGAACTGAAAGAAGACGAGGCCTGGCTTGTACAGCAAATGGAGAAACTGCCGCCCCGGGAACTGCAGGTGCTGAGGATGAGACAGATGGAACACCGCACCAACGAGGAGATAGCCCGACTATTAGGCATCGGCGAAGCATCCGTCAAGGTGATGCTCTCCAATGCCCGCAGAAAATTGTTCAACGACATCAAAAAGAGACACTGACCATGATAAAGGATGATATAGAGAGACTGCTCAGCCGGTTTATGGATGGGGAAACCTCCGTAGAGGAAGAGGCACTGCTTGCCGACCATTTCCGTCATGCCACGGATGATGACAAACCCGAAGCCATGTCGCCGGAGGACTGGGCCGCCTACCTGGAGATGTTCCGCCAGTTTGACGAGGGTTTCGACGAGACGGAGGAAGCAACCGCACCGATGGTTCATCACTGGAAACGCCGGATAATCCTTTCGGCGGCAGCCGCAGTGGCATCCCTCGTGCTGATGGTCTGGCCCCTTCTTCCTTCAGATGAACAGCAAACACCGACAGCCAACAACAGGCAGATAGTGGCAGAAACGCTTACGGCAGATACCACCAAGACCATTCCCCTGCCCATGGACACGGTTGAGAAAAGCGGCAACGAAAACCTTTCCCCCACCCCCTTGCCCAAGGCCAACACGAAGAAGCAACGCAAGTTGCCCTACACCCCCACCACACCCAAACACCTGTTGGCTCAGGCAGCCGAGGCCCAAGGTGTCAGCGAAGACAGCATGGCCACCGCACTGCAGGAGGCAGAACGGCTGGTAGAGGCGATGACCGTTTATCAGGAACTCAGAATCAACGAAATCTGCGACGTTGAGTACGAAGAATCCTATTAAGCATACCCCAAAAGGCAGAAAACACAAGAAGTACCACCCATCAAAAAGCATACATCATGAAACGACAGTATCTGCTCATCACTGCCCTGGTTACGACCGTCATGGCATCGGCACAATCGGGAATAGAGCAACTCTTCAACGAACTGGATGCAAGAAAAGACAAGAGCATCCTGTCGAAGACCCGCTATGAGGATGACAGCACCCATCCGACCACCTTCTGCCACTACGACGAGATGACGATCGAAAAGTGGGCATTCGGCAATCTTGACAAGATATTCATGACTATCTTCTCCAATGAGCAGGAGACCTACCATCTCTATCAGCAACTGGCGGGGTCGTCAGATACCTATCAGCAACAGGCTGGCACGGTCAATCTATTCAGATCACCCATTACGATACCCTATGGTCCGCAAAACAAATACGGAGTGATCTTCGGCACCGACCCGACCCATAACTATCTTGTGGCCTTGTTCCACGACAAGAACGACTCCGTCAAGCGTCATGCCTACGCCATCACCTGGTATGAACAAGACAAAAAAATCATGCTGCTGCGCTATCACATCTATGGGGATGACCCTACCCGCATCAACAATCAGCGCGTCGTTACCTTCGACGACAACCAGTTGGTGTACAATGACAGATATGTCGTGAACGGACTGGACAACCTGGAAGTGAAGATTGAAAACGACATCGACTTCATGAAACGCTTCGGCACCCTTCGGGCCTCGTTAGTGGCTGCCAACACTGCCGATGACATCCTGCTGCGCACAGGCATCGTGGTGAAGATAACCGAACTCTGCAAGAAGTATCACCAACTGCTCAGCAACAACGAACGGGCCACCTGCGACAAGACCCTCACGGAACTGATCAATAACTACTCATTCGAAGACCCGTTTATCAAGGGGATGCTGGAGGAGGCCAGGATGGCGCTGAAATAGGGACGGGAATATTTGGTGACATGGGGAATTTGTTGTACTTTTGCAGAAGAACAACCTAACATGACCTTATATGATACTATATCCCAAAGAATGGCCTCTCCTGCCCGATGGCAGACCCTACCAGGGCGAAATCGACAAGACCAACAGCTTGCCCCATGGTTTGGGCATTATCCTTTTGGATGACAGCCACTATTATGCCGGCGAGTTCAGGAAAGGCAAGCGTCACGGACGCGGCTTCATCATCCACCATGTGGTAACTGAGAAGTTGGAAAAAGTATGGGTGAACGGCAGTTATGAGGAAGTGATGGCCACAGCCCAATTCGACTGTTGCGGCCGGGTGACCCACGTGGATCGGGTGGGCCATGTGGATACACGGATGGTGAGACACGAGAAGTGGGTTAAGGAACAGGACGGGCTGTGGGAAAACGATGCTTTCATCTCGCCCGTCGATCTCACGCCCCTGCGACAGCGACCCTGGAAATGGGCAGAGACCATCTACACCTCCACCGAGTACTACGACAACCTACCGGGACATCATCCGAGCACCTTCAAGAAAACCATCCGCAGTGCAGATGCCAACGGCAACTATGACTTCAACGGCAAGGCCTTTGTCACTGTCTACGACGACCGCCACCTCCTTTTCTGCGACCGTTACGGACACCTGTTCCGTTTGGCAGCAGAAGAAGAATACCACTACGATGTGATGAGAGACAGCACCTGTATCAAGGAACGGCGCTCCTTCACGCTCCATCTGGCCGAAGCCGACTACGGCATGTTGCTGGAAGAAGGGCTCTACGACGAACTCGTAACCACGGCATTGGATTCCAGCCCCATGACCGAGAAGGCGCGCATCTATTTCCTCCGCGTCTTCTATCAACGCGACTCCATCTTCAGACTTTCCAAGGAGACGATACAACGCATCACTCGTGCAGCCGAGCACGACGATGCCTGCGCCCTCTTTGCCCTTGGCCGCTACCACATTGTCACCAAACCATCTCCTCAGTCTGTCAGCACCTCCCTCTTCCTGTTCGACATGGCCATGAAAAAAAAACTGCCCGATGCCATCGCTGCATCCGCTGAAGCCTGGCGCTATGGTGATATGGGCATGGTGGACCATGAAAAAGCCGACAAAATGCTCGCCTTAGCACTGAAAGAGGGGAGCGAATATGCCGCTGTTCTCCAACTGAGGGAACTGGTTTTCGGCACGTCCATCAAGGACAGCAATCCCAAGGAAGCCCTGCAAAAAGCGGAAGAACGGATACACGGCGAGACCTACCAGACTAATTATTTAGGACTTTGGTTCTACTTTAAGGCTATAGCCCTCGACACTCTCGGCCAAAAAGAGCAAGCACACAATTTCTGCTCCCATGCCACCCTGCATGGGGTGGCGGCTGCCTGGACAGAGTTGGCCTTCATGAAGGGAAAGGCTGATGACCAGGGAAACTTTGCCGACCATGACGCCTATCTCGCCACGCTGCGCGAGGGTGCGAAGCATCAGGATGTGAACAGCAGAGCCTTCTTGGCGCTTCAGACCACCACCGATTTCGACAAACTGCCCGCCGAAGCACAAAGCAAGGAGGTGGCCCAGGAGATTATCCATGAGTGGGAGGAGTGCTATCGCCAAGGCTCACGCATCGCTGCCGAATATTTGGGCGACATCTACTACCATGGCTTCTGTCTGCAACCCAAGGATATGGAGAAGGCATGGAAGTGGTATTTCAAGGCTGCCATCTGGGATTTGCCCAGTGCCTACGAGAAACTCTACGACATGGTCTACTATCATGACAAGGATATCGAACTGAAAGACCATGACCTGCTGGCGCTGCAAGGGGCACGTCTCGGCTCGCGCAAGTTGCTCGATGCCACCGTCATGGCTCACACCCAAGACCGACTCAACGACTTTGCCGAAGAAATTGAGAAATACTATGACCCCATCTTCGATGCCGAACCGCAAGATGATACGCCAGATGACGATAAGCCGGATAACGATAAACCGGATGATGACGGCAGATACGATGCTTGGGGATAGCAAAAACATGGCGGGGTGCCCTATTCTGTTTCAGAAGGGACACCCCGCCTTTTCAGGTTCAAGGCACCAGGGTGATGAGGGTGCCTGCTTGGGTCATCAGGTCGTAACAATGGGTGGGAGCCAGTGAGAGCGGCAGCAGTCGGGAAGCATCCTTCACTACGGGGGCTGGCATCTCGTAGGCCTGCATCAACGGATTGGGATTGCTGCCCTTGGCCTGTTTCAGGCGGCTGGTCTTCTTGCTGGCAGACGAAGCGGAACCATCGGCCACCACTGATTGCAGTTTGAGCTTCTGCTGGGTGCGCAGACGCAGATTGCCACCCAGGACAGAACGGATGGTGACCGATACCAGTCTGCCTTGTTTCCAGTTCATCCGTTCAATCACGAAACCTCCCCGTGTACAGAGTCCGCTCACCTCACCTTCCTGCCATTCATCGGGAAGGGCGGGCAGCAGATGCACCGTACCGTCATGGCTCTGCACCAGCATCTCTGCAATTCCCGCCGTACAGCCGAAGTTGCCGTCAATCTGGAAAGGAGGATGGGCATCAAACATATTGGCATAGGTGCCGCCATCCTGGTCGCGTATCGTTGCGGTAGAGGGTTTCAGTTTCAGCTGGTTCTTGATGAGCTTCAGGGCATGGTTACCGTCGAGCAGACGTGCCCAGAGACACACCTTCCAGCCCATCGACCATCCACGGGAGGCATCACCACGTCCCACGAGCGACTTCTTCACAGCCGAGGCGGCCTCGGGTTGGGCATAAGGCGAGACTTGACGTCCTGGATAGGCACACCAGAGGTGGGAGACATGACGATGGCCCGATGTCTCGCGGTCCCAGTCTTCCAGCCATTCCTGCATCTGGCCATACTGCCCCACCATCATCGGCGGCAGCTGACGTCGCACGTCATCCAGGCTGTCGGCAAAGTGACGGTCTATACCCAAGAGATCGGCCGCCTGGCGGGTGGTATAGAACAGGTCATAAATCATCTGGTTGTCCATGGCAACCCCGGCAAAGATGGCCGGTGCCATGTCCTTATTGAATAGTTCGTCGTGGTATTTCTTGAATCCAGGATGATTCTCAGGCGAGGTGGACGGCGAGGCGACAAGGTACCCCGTCTTGGTATCCTTGACCAGGAAGTCAAGATAGAAACGGCATGCCTCCGCCATGATCGGATAGGCGGTATCGGCCAGGAAGTCTCTGTCACCGGTAAAGAGGAAATGTTCCCACAGATGCGAGCAGAACCACGCATTGCAGGTGGGCCACACACTGCAGGAAGCATAGTCGACGGAACCCGTCGAACGCCAGAGGTCGGTATTGTGATGGAGGGTCCATCCGCGTGCGCCATACATGCGGTTGGCCGACTGTCTGCCCGTAACGCTCACTTCCTTGACGAGTTGCAGGAAGGGGGCATGGCACTCGCTGAGTTGTGTCACCTCTGCTGGCCAGTAGTTCATCTCCACATTGATATTGGTGGTGTACTTCGAATCCCAGGCCGGATATTGATCGGCATCAGGATTCCATATACCCTGCAGATTGGCAGGCTGGGTACCCGGTTGCGACGAGGAGATGAGCAGATAGCGGCCAAACTGGAAATAAGTGGCCGTGAGTCCCGGGTCATGGCTCTCGCTATACTCCTTGATGCGCACATCCGTGGGCTTCTTCTCCTGCTGTTCGTTATGTCCCATATCGAGCTTCACGCGGTCGAACTGGCGGTGATAGTAGTCCTGGTGCGCCTGCTTGGCTGCTGCGTAGACGACAGAAGCATCTCCCTTTTGGAGGTAGCGCTGCAGATGGCGCAACGCCTTGGCATCGGCATCGCCCGTGATGCGGTCATAACGTTCGAAGTTGGTGGCAGAACTCACGATAACTACAGCCTCAGTGGCATTCTCTACCCGGATGGTGCCATCGTTTCCCTTCATACTTCCCCCCTTGGGGATGACCTGGATGAACGTGGTGCAATGCAATCCGTTAGGGATATTCTCTGCATGGGATTCCGTGGGATAACTGAACACCCTCAGAAGCCCGTCTCCCAGTTGCGACACCTGTGCCGTTACACGTTGCCGTTTAAGCGGGCCGATGAAGGAGAGGTTGAAGGATAGTTTACCGGTATGGTCTGCCTTCAAACGGATGAGGGTGACGCTGTCGGTAAACGAGGTGAAACACTCGCGCTCATACCCCACCCCATTAGAGCGATACGTCACCTGTGCCACCGCATCGCTGATGTCCAACTGGCGGCGGTAATCCGTTGCCTGCTGATGGGGATAACTGAAAATCAGATTACCCACCGACTCATACATCATGCCATGGGCAGTGAGGTCACGGTCGGCTGTGATGTGGTGCATGGAGAGATATTGGGCACGGGCATAGTCACCCTGGCTGATGGCCTCGCGGATGGCAGGCAGGACAGCCAATGCCTTGGGATTGTAGTTGTTGTAGGGGGAACCGCTCCAGAAGGTATCTTCATTCAGCTGGATGGTGTCACTCTCCACACCACCATAGACCATGGCTCCCAGTCGGCCATTGCCCAAGGGCAAGGCTTCCACCCAGTGGTGGGCAGGCTGGTCGTACCATAACAGATGGTGGTTTTCGGCAAGGGCAGGACAGGCACAAAAGCCAACCAACAGCCCTATAACAGTTCTTCTTAGTTTCATTTGTTTTTACGTTTTGGAGAACAATAAATAAGGTTTTTCGTTATAGGCATTCCAAGTATGAAGGAATCCCAGACTGCACTGGGCAATCTGGGATTCCCGTATTATCTCATCAGAAGAGATAGCGGATGTTTACTTCAGTACCTTCACGGTCTTCACCGATCCGTCGGCACGATACTGACGGATGATGTTCAGACCCTTCTGGAGCTGGTTCATACGCATACCGTTCAGGCTGTAAACCTCAGAGCGGAGCACCTCAGCAGCAGAACCGCTGATGCCCTCGATACCCGTGTTGGGATCGTAAGCCTGGGAAATCTCACCATTGTTCAGCACGTATACGTCGTAAACCTGGGCCTTGGTGGAACCACCCACCTGGGCAAGGCGTACATAGTACTCGCCGCTCTTCTCCACATTCACGCGGGTCTTCTTGTAGTAACGCTGCGTGCCGGCCATCTTGGCCACACCTACGCTGTCCCAGGTCACGCCGTCGGCAGATACCTCTACCTGCATGATGGCGGCACCACTTCCGTTACCGTTGCCGATATAGGTCACCACGTCGAAGGGAGCCGTGAACTTCACGGTCGACTCGATAGCACCGGTATAAGGCTCGCCGCTGGTCTTGCCACCGAAGGTAATCGCACCCTTGGAGGGAACGCCACCAAGGATATCCTCAGCAGTCTCGGCATAACGGCCGGTAGCACCGTTGCCCACCTTGGACTCAATGGTCAGCTGCAACTCACCTGTCAGTACCTGACCGGCACTCTTCAGGATCCAGCCATTCTCATTGTTGGGGTTAACCACGCGAACAGCGGCTGCATCGGGTTTGTAGTGATAGATGATGGAGTCGTTGCCCTCAGAATCCTTCACGGTCTCCTCGTAGTCAACCTCGGTAGAGTAGTAGCTCCAGGCACTCTTGCCCCAGTAGTAGTAGGCAGAAGCCTTGCCCGTACCGCCATTCTCGGTGTTGTCCACGAACCAGTCGGTCTCGTTGGCATCGAAATGAGCGAGGGTGTCGATACGCAGGGTCTGTGCGTTGATGCTGTTGATAGAGATGGCCTGGCTGCTCATCTCCGACTGTACATAGTCGCCACCTGCAGCAAAGGCATAGATGGTGCAAGGCTCCTCACGCAGCACGATGGGCTCGGTATACTTCTGGGCGAAGGCCTGGTCATCGATAGCGTTGTAGCTATAGTAGATGTCTACATCCTCGGTAGCGCAAGAGAGTGTAATCTCAGTGTTGTCGGCGTTGTTCACTGCTGTAATGACAGGAGCAGCGGCCTTAGACTTGATGATGACGTCGAGCGAAGCCACCTTGCTGGGGGTATAACCATCGGCATAAGCAATAGCCTGTACGGTGGCTGGGGCGGTCAGTGTGAAGGGCTCGGTATAGAGGGTGCTGGCCTCAGTAGGCTCCGTACCGTCGATGGTATAGTAGAGCTTGGCAGCCTTGTTGGTTACCGTAGCCGTCACTTTGGTAGCGTTATCATAGAACTCCTGGGTGAGCGAGGGAGTGCCCACAGCGGTGATGTCCTTCTTGGTGGCGGCCACGAGCTGTACGGCATTCAGCGGCAGCACACTGATGGCGTTCTCATCGGCAGCGAGGATATTCTCTGCGGTGAAGGGCAGCAGGATATAGGCATTGCGTGCGGGGTTGTGCAGATGCACAGCCACGGCATCGCCGGCATGGGCTAGCACCGTATCGTTGGCAAAGTAGTCACCCAGCTTCACACCGGTCAGCGTTCCGTCGGTAATCAGTTCGAGTCCGTCGGCATCCGGTAGTCCC
Organism: Bacteroidaceae bacterium; assembly: GCA_016302965.1. Classification (GTDB taxonomy): domain Bacteria; phylum Bacteroidota; class Bacteroidia; order Bacteroidales; family Bacteroidaceae; genus Prevotella. Next base: position 20,331 of record JAEDMP010000018.1, on the reverse strand, counting down.
TCATAGAGGGCATTGGCAGCAGCCGTTTCATCCACAGTGAGAGCGGTCACATCCGTAACCACTGGTGAGCCATATCCCCAGGCCTCATAGAGACCCACATTCAGGTTGACCATCGGTTCGTAGGCGATGGCGCTCTTCAGCACCGGCACCATGGCATCGGCGGCGGTCACAAAGGGTGAAACCACCACGGCATCGTAAGCGAGCAGAGAGTCGAGTGTCACATCGGCAGAAGCCTCAATAGTGGTCAGATTCATCACATCCGTTGCACCGCTGAGCATGATATAGGCGAAGTCGCTGTCCAAGGTCTCCGAACGGGTGATATAAGCCACCTTTTTGGCCTCCACTACTTCAGGAGCGTCTCCTTCGTCAATCATAATAAGCTGGATGTCCAGACCGCCGGCATCCGTAGAAATCTTGATGTCGACAGAGTCCTCCACATCATCCTTCACCTTCCATACCAGTTTCTGATAGCCGTCAGGTCCCAGACAGATACCATTGGCAGGACCATCGATATATTCCATATTGTCATTGCCCTTGAAACCACGGTCGGTTGCAGTGGTATTGGCCGACTTGGCCACGATGGTCACCTTCTGTCCGGCTGCCAGTTTGGGGAGTGAGAACTCCTGCTTCTTACGGGTCACACGGATGGAGGAGGGGTCGAGCAGATAGTTGCTGTTTCCACTGAGTCCGGTAGAGCCGAAGTCAATACCTTCCAGTTCGGCGATGTTCACGCCGTTGGCCTGCAGGGTGCCGTACATCTTGGCATTGTCTTTCCATCCGGTGGTCACGCCATTTTCATCGGTACGGTTCGACACCCAGTTGGGGTCGGCATTGAGGTTGGCCTTGGTCTCCTCACTATAACCTTTTGAGAAGTCCCAGGTCTTGCGCCATTGGGCATTGGCCGTCAGCGCAACTAAGAGCATCAGAGATGCCAGAGTAAAGAGTCTCTTCATGTTGTTTTGTTTTAGGTGATAATTATAATGATTTTTCGTTTGATTTCTACCAAATAGTCCTATGGAGGACTAAGTGTTGCAAAAATACAAAAAAGTCATGAATTCCCCAAGCATAGCAAGCATTATTTTTTTGCAGAAACCCCAAAATAAATCAAGATGTGGCAGCGCCCACAGGCAGTGAGCACTGCCGCTGTTCATCAAGATTAGTTTCAGGTAGTAATAACTATTATTTGCTCTATACGGAACCGCAGTTCTCTAAAACTTTGACGCTGCAAAAGTAATAACAAAAGCGATAGATTGAGGGCAAAATCCTACGAAATGGGGGGATTATCCTCCAAAACAGCTTTTTTCGGGTATTCAGAGGGGGGACAGCCCATCATTTTCTTGAACACACGGGCAAAATACTTAGGGTCGCTGAAACCACACGAGTAAGCCGCCTCTGACACACTGACCTTTCCTCCCTCCAGCATACGTGCCGCCCGACGGATGCGGAAATCCTGCAAGAGATTGTTGGGCGAGACCCCAAACGACTGTTTCACCAGATTATAGAATTTGGTATGGCTCATAATGAAAGCCTTGCAGAAACGGGTGACATCCAATTCTGAATCAGAATAGTTTTTCTCGATAAATTCAAGCAACTGCTGCCGGAAACGATGGTCTTCCGAATCGGTTGTCACAGGTTTCCCAAGAGGGGGCACCGGCTCTATTGGCGCTGGCTTGCGCGAGAGCAAGTCATGAATCTTGGCATTGAGATACTCGATACGTTCGCTGCTCTCCGATGCCTGCACCTTCAATTCGCGCTGCAACGCCATGACATAGCGGAACACCTTCACAGCCAGGAGCAGGAGCATGAAGGTCAAGGCTCCGATGAGCAGCCAGAACCAGGTGGTCTCGGTGAGCTTGGCCTTCCGGTGTATCAGCACCACGCGTCCGTTGTCGACCCACTCTCCAGCCCCATTGGTGGAACGCACATGCAGTCGGTAGGTGCCAGGGGGGATATTGGCATAATTGATGACGGGGTGATAGGTGAGATGCCAGTCTGCTTCCACTCCTTCCAGTCGGTAAGCGTAGCAGATAGGTTCCTGCTTATTGTAATCCAATGCCACACACTCCACCGTCAGATGCGGGTCGGAAGGCGTAAGGGTGAGGGTATCGGGACAGGAGAAGCAGATGGGTGGCACATAGCTCGACTCGGGCAACGAATCGAGATTCAGGAAGATGTGTCCATAATTGGTTCCGATGAGCAAGCGGTTCTTGCCCAAGGGCAGCGGATGGGATTCGGAGAAGGTGATACCTTTGGCAAAGAGTCCCTTGCGTTTCACCTTGAAACGACGGTCGGCATAATAATATTTGGAAATGGCATCCTCGCCCATGATATAGAGGTTACCCTCGCTGTCACTCGACAGTCCTACACAGATGTCACTGCCCAATCCGTCAACAGTGGTATAGGTTTTAACGGGCAACTGGTTTTTCAGGAGTTGGTCGGTCTGTATGCAGGACAGTCCTCCGCCGTAAGTGGCGAGATAGAGCCGTCCCGCCCCATCTTCGGCAATGCCCATGATGACATTGCTGCGCAAACCATTTCCAGGGTTGTTTCCGCGTTTGGTGAAATAGGTTTTTTCGGGATGATTGAGATCCAAGGTGTACAGTCCCTGGTCACTGCCAACGAGCAGGATATGCCCTTTCACTACATGCACACAGCGTACTCTTTTGATGGGAGCGATACAGACGGCCTTAGGCTGCTCACTCATGGGGTTCGTTATCTTCCACACACCGCCACTCAACGAGGCGATGATGAGATTCCCTTTTCCGTCGATGACCATCTGATAGGCATCGTTGTCGGCAAAGGACGGGATTTGTTCCAGGCGTTCATGATAGAGTCTGAAGAGCCCTTTTTCACGTGTACCTATCCAGATGGTGCCATCGGCTGTCTCAGCAAAAGCGTACACCATCCTTCCGAACGTGCACTTGCCGGAGGTCTTCTCTCCCTTTTCATTGAGGTAACAGAGCAGTTTTCCATTCTTGTCAAACAGGGTGAGGTCACCGCTCTTGTCGCCCATCCATATTCGTTGTCTGGAATCCAGGAACAGCCCTCTCACAATCTCTTCGGTGGCGGTCCCGATGCGTTGTGGAGCCAGCGGTTCGGGGATAAAGACCACGCGATAGACTCCTCGGTTACAGTTGACCCAATAGCCCTTTTGGCGGTCTTCACAGATGATATAAAGTTCATGCTGCTGGAACTCCGGCAGCCTGCTGATGCGCTGCAGGATCTCTGCCGAAGGCTCATATCGTGGAGGCACCTTTACGGGTTGCTTGTCGAGCACTTCAAAACGCTCGGTGATGGTATTGAAACGGAAATAACAATCTGAAACTTTGCAGAGCAGATGCCCCTGCTCATCCTCCATGATACGGTCTATGCGATTATCGGGCAGCGGACTGCCGTCACCGGGAGTACTCTTGAAGAGTTTGGCACGTGTGCCGTCATAGCGGGCCAAGCCATCGCGCAAGGCAAACCAAATATATCCTTTTTTGTCTTGCAAAGCATCAAATGCCCTCACATGGGGCATCCCTTGACGCAATCCCACGTAGGTCACCTCAGCCACTTCCTGACGGTTGTGACTGCTGGTGGACTGAACAGAAACAGCAGCTGCTGTCATGGCTCCCCACCACACTCCAAGCAAGCATAGTATGCGTATCATTCAAGGTAGTAAACTATCGGTTCTACTGAAAGTTTCCGGTTTTTACGCATGCAAATATACAATAAAATCCGAGAAAGAGCGAATGCAGGAGAAAGAATAAATATTATTTAACAAAGAATCCCAGACTGCACGGGGCAATCTGGGATTCTTGTTAATCATAGTCAGTGAGTGAAGGGAGCGTCAGCTCCTCTCGTCTCCTGTATGAACCTGATTATTTCATCACCTTCACGGTCTTCACCGATCCGTCGGCACGATACTGACGGATGATGTTCAGACCCTTCTGGAGCTGGTTCATACGCATACCGTTCAGGCTGTAAACCTCAGAGCGGAGCACCTCAGCAGCAGAACCGCTGATGCCCTCGATACCCGTGTTGGGATCGTAAGCCTGGGAAATCTCACCATTGTTCAGCACGTATACGTCGTAAACCTGGGCCTTGGTGGAACCACCCACCTGGGCAAGGCGTACATAGTACTCGCCGCTCTTCTCCACATTCACGCGGGTCTTCTTGTAGTAACGCTGCGTGCCGGCCATCTTGGCCACACCTACGCTGTCCCAGGTCACGCCGTCGGCAGATACCTCTACCTGCATGATGGCGGCACCACTTCCGTTACCGTTGCCGATATAGGTCACCACGTCGAAGGGAGCCGTGAACTTCACGGTCGACTCGATAGCACCGGTATAAGGCTCGCCGCTGGTCTTGCCACCGAAGGTAATCGCACCCTTGGAGGGAACGCCACCAAGGATATCCTCAGCAGTCTCGGCATAACGGCCGGTAGCACCGTTGCCCACCTTGGACTCAATGGTCAGCTGCAACTCACCTGTCAGTACCTGACCGGCACTCTTCAGGATCCAGCCATTCTCATTGTTGGGGTTAACCACGCGAACAGCGGCTGCATCGGGTTTGTAGTGATAGATGATGGAGTCGTTGCCCTCAGAATCCTTCACGGTCTCCTCGTAGTCAACCTCGGTAGAGTAGTAGCTCCAGGCACTCTTGCCCCAGTAGTAGTAGGCAGAAGCCTTGCCCGTACCGCCATTCTCGGTGTTGTCCACGAACCAGTCGGTCTCGTTGGCATCGAAATGAGCGAGGGTGTCGATACGCAGGGTCTGTGCGTTGATGCTGTTGATAGAGATGGCCTGGCTGCTCATCTCCGACTGTACATAGTCGCCACCTGCAGCAAAGGCATAGATGGTGCAAGGCTCCTCACGCAGCACGATGGGCTCGGTATACTTCTGGGCGAAGGCCTGGTCGTCGATGTTGTTGTAGCTGTAGTAGATGTCCACACCTTCGGTAGCGCAAGAGAGCGTAATCTCGGTGTTGTCGGCGTTGTTCACAGCAGTGATAGCGGGAGCAGCAGCCTGCGACTTGATAACCACGTCGAGCGAAGCCACAGCACTGGCGTTGTAACCATCAGCGTAGGCAACAGCCTTGACGGTGGCGGGTTCGGTCAGTGTGAAGGGCGCGGTATAGAGGGTGCTGGCCTCGGTAGGATCGTTACCATCGAGTGTGTAGTACACCTTGGCCTCCTTGTTTCCGCAAGAAATGGTCACTACGGTTGCCATGTTCTGGTTGTCCTGAGCGATAGAGGGAACAACAACGGGAGTCACCTTGGCTTTGGTGTCAGCCAGTACATTCACTGCATTGACGAGCAGCAAGGACAGCTCATACTGGTTGGCTGCTGCAAGGTTCTCGGCATCGTAAGGCAGATAGAGATAGGAGTTGCGTACGGGATTGTGCTGATGGATAGCCACAGCCTCACCGGCCTTGGCAATCACCTTATCTTCGGCGAAGTATTCGCCGAGTTCAACAGCTTTCAGGCCTCCTTCGGTGAGCAGTTCAAGCGCACTGGCATCCAGGTCGGTGAAAAGCTTGTTGTCAGCCTCCTCCTCAGCCACGGTTACAGCGGTTTCGGTGGTGGGCACAGCCTTCACGAGTCCCCAAGCCTCTGCAAGTGCAGCGTTGAGTGAGAGCATGGGCTGGTAAGCCACTGCTTTTCTCAGCACGGGAGCCAGCGCATCTTCGGCCTTTACCGAAGGAGCTACAGCCACTACATCGTAGGTCTGGAGTGAGTCGAGGCTGATGGCCTCGGCAGCATTGATAGTGGTCACATTGACACCATCGGCAGAATTGAGGAAGATATAGGCGAAATCCTCATCCACGGTAGCGGGATCAGCCACATAAGCCACCTGCTTGGCCTCTTCTACAGCAGGCTCATCGCCCTCACCCACGGTGATGAAGTAGATGTGGCATCCGTTGGTGTTGTAGATCTGGATGTCGAAGGTTCCGTCCTCATTGGGAGTGTCAGTAGCATCAGCTGGAACGAGCCACTCAAACTCCTGATAGGTGGTAGGAACCACATTGGCTGAACCATCGGGAGCCATCAGTTTGGTACCGCTGGTGCCACGTCCGATGTAGAGTTCCACACCGCGGGCATCCGTCTGTTTGTGCGACTCGATACCCATCTTGATAATCGTTCCGGGCTCTACGTGAGGAATCACGAAATAGTTTTTCTTGCTGCTTCCCAACCAGAGGTAAGAGGCACCGTGATAGTCACGGAAAGCAGCGTCTGAAGCATTCGCGTTCTGATAGTTCACGGCAATGGCGAGCGAGCGGGAGGACGTATTGGTATACCAGAGTCCCTCCAGTTCTTTGATCACGTTGCCGTTGGCAGTCAGGTTCACTTCGCCGTTGGCATTACCCATAGCGGTCACTTCCCAGAAGCAGTTGTCCTTCGACAAGTCGGTTGGAGCAGTTGCGTTAGCCTTCTCGATATCCGACCAGTCGGAACCGGCCATCAAGTCAGCCACGGTCTCAGCACTCCACTTGGTGAAGTCCCACGACTTCCGATACTGCTGTGCACTGACCGACAAAGCCAACATCAGCAGCGAAAGGAGTAAAAATGATTTTTTCATCATAGCTTTAAAGTTTTGATAGGTTAATAATATAAATGATTTTTGAGTAATCATGCAGTTCGATCAGAATGGGGCGATGCCCCGCTCCCCCTATTTGGAGGAGCCGAGCATCAGGTCATAAGGTACCCAGTTGCCGCCGGCCATAATCTTGCCTCTGATTTCGCCGCTCTTGCCGATTGCCTCATATTTGGGGCAGACACGGTCGGCTACAATCGAGAGGTCGTTATAGCGGGTAGCCATACGGTTCATGAACGCATAGGTTTTTCCTTCGCAGGGGAACTCGAGCAACGTTTCGTCGAGGATAGCGAGGTCGTTGAACTTCATCGTTCCCTTCTCTCCCAGTTCGAGGATAGACGTCTTGACGGGACGGGCAGAAATACCGTAACAGCATCTTACACCAGCCGAAGGATATTTACGTGTACCCCATTCGGCATCGCCGGTCCAGTTACGCGAGAAGCCGTCCCATTCAGGGTCTCCAGCCACGAAAATTTCCTTGGTGACACCCGAGTTGAACACACCATTCATGGCGGTGAAACGCATGAGATGGTTGAGTGCCTCGGCAAGCATCACATGATACTGGGTAGCGCGATAGATATAGATGTGCACATCATCCTGATAGGCATTGGCTCTGACGCTGCTGCCCACGGGACGGAACTTGGCGATATAAGGCACACCTCCGTTGTGTCCGAACATACACTTGTAGCGAGCCTCCTGATTGGTACCTCCAGGGTTGAATTCCTTGTCGAGATAGCGGTTCATACCCAGTTCCGAGGGACGCAACCAATACTTGTTGGGATACTCGTTGGAGAAATGCTTCAGCAGCGTATTGGTCTGGTTCTTGGTATAGTCATAGATGAGGGCTGCCACCACTTCGCTCTGATAGGGTTGTGCATAGTTCCACACCGAGGTGTACTTACCGGGAGTGGCAGCCGAGGGCAACCAGTATACGGAAGAACCGGGGTCAGAGGGCGTAACCATATACTTGCAGTCGGCATAGTAGGTCAGAATCTGCAGAAGCACGTCAGCCGCCTTCTGGTAGTAGACGGTTGCAGCAGGGTTCTGATGGGTGGCATCGGCATAATCCTTGTCGAGACAGGCACCCTTCCAGAGGCAGAGCTCGGCATAGAGTCCCTCATAGGGAGGCACCATCCAGTTCCACTTGCGGTATTGCGAGTTGGAGGCGTTGGTCACATTGCTGGGGTCGAGCCACGCAATCCAGTCGATGGTGCGGTTGGTGGCCACGCCATACATGCCGTTGTCCATGAGAGTGAGACACTGGTCCATCAGTTCGTTCATCTCCATCAGTTTGAAGCCGTTGGCCTCGGTGATGTCGGTCACCTTGGCGATGGGGTCATCAAACCATACGGCCTTGCCATAGATTTCGCCGAGAGTCTTGTAGGCCCACACCTTGATGCGGATGGCCGAGGAGACCAGGTTCTGCCAGATGTCATCATCCACACCGGCTTTGTTGCGGTAGTCTCCCATCTTCACGAGATAGTCATTGCAGGCGATAACCACTTCATAATAGCCTGAGGGGTCGGCATAGCTGTTGCCCTGGAGGTTGGTGTCATAGTTGTAGAGGGAGATGAGCTCGGGGTTCGAGTCATCCGAAGGTTCCAGCAACTCTGCACGCGTATCGGTGAGCAGAATCTCCTTGTCACCCACGGCCTGCATCTTGGTCATCAGTCCCAAGAAGCCGGTATACATCTCGGTGTTTGAAGAGATGTAGTCTTCTCCATTCAGCTCGTCGTCGGTATCAGGGTCGAAGAAATCGCCACAGGAGGTGAGACTGCAGGAGAAGCCCACCATCAGCACGAGCCCGAGAAAGGAATAGCATATCTTTTTCATTGTCGTTATCTTTTTAGAAATGTCATTATCGTTTCGGAAATGTCATTTGGGATTAGAACTTGAGGTTGACACCGAACTTCACAGAACGGGGAGCACACACCTTGGCATAGTCAACGCCCTGGAGCAGGGTGCTGTTGGAGAAAGAGAACTCAGGATCCAGTCCGAGATAGTCGGTGATGGTGAAGAGGTTCTCACCCGTCACGAAGACGGTTCCGCCGAGGATGAAGTTGAAGAGGGGCTTGTCCCAGGTATAGCTCAGGGTGATGTCGCGGAGCTTCAGATAGGAAGCATCCTCAATCCACCGGTCGCTGAACTCATTGTTGCCCACCTTGTCGCCATAGCTCACGCGGGGGATATCGGTCTGCTGACCTTCCATCGACCATCTTCTGGCCATGGATACGCTCTGGTTGGAGAAGTCCTTGCCCGACTCTGTCACGCGGCGCACGGCATTGTAAGCATCATTTCCCACAGAATAGGCGAGGGTGATGTCGAGTGCAAAGTTCTTGTATTCCAATCGGCTGAACACGCTTCCGAAGAAGTCGGGGGTAGCGCTGCCAATTACCTGTCGGTCGGCATCGTTGATGATATGGTCACCGTTCACATCCACAAAGTGTACGTCACCGGCCTCGTAGGCGATGCCGCTACGGTTGGAGAGATGGGCAGCCTTGGCCTCGTCGGTGGTGGCAAAGACACCCTTGGTCTTGAATCCATAGAAGGCATAGGGGTCTTCTCCCACTCGGGTAATCACCTGTGCATCGTCATCGAGAGTAGAGATAATCTCGTTGATGTTACCAAGCGACTTCACCTGGTTGCTGAGGGTAGTGAGGTTACCGCCGACGGTCCACTTCCAGTCCTTGTTATAGACAGGAGCCACGGCCAGCGAGAGTTCCACACCCTTCGAGTCGATTTCTCCATCATTATTATAATAGGTGGAGGTGCCGAGAATCGATGAGCGCTGTCCGGTCATGAGCACATCCTTGGCCTGGATGCTGTAATACGTGGCACCGAGCTGGATGCGGTTGTTCCAGAGTGCGGTCTCGAGTCCGAGGTTGAGCGTATAGTCGCGCTCAGCCTTCAGCTTGGTGTTGGGCACATTGGCACGCACGATACCGGCGATGGTCTGATAGGGAGTCGAGGTGTAGTAATACTTGCCGAGCTTGCTGCTGTAACGGCTGTTGCCCATCACCCCATAGTTGGCAAAGAGGTTGAGTTTGTTCACCACGTCCAGTTCACGGAGCAGCGGCAGTTGCTTGGCCATGAGCACCAGCTCACCGGCGGGATAGAAGGTCATGCGGGTGGCATCCTTGCCGATGCTCGATGCACCGTCGAACGAAGCGGTCACGCCCACCTTCACGAGATGGTCGAAGGTGTAGTCGGCCTTGGCAAACCAGTTGAGCCAGTTCCATTTGTTGTTGTAGCCCGAGAAATACTTGCCTAATGACTGTGCATCGCCCAGGGTCTGATAGAAGTCATTGCTGGAGTTGCGGCCGAAGGCAGCATCATACTCATAGCTGGTCATGAGGGCCTGGAATCCTGCGAGGAAGTTCATCTGATGCTGCTCAGATGCCTGCAGGGAGTAGGCGGCATTGGCTCCATAGAACATGTTGAAGGTATGGTTGGTACCCACACGCGTGGAGTTTTCCGACTTGCCATACTGGTCGAAGAGGGGCGAGATATCATTGTTGTTGATACCTGGGATGAAAGCCTCCTCCTGGTTGTAGTTGTAGTACATGCCCACCACCGCATTAAGCGTGAGGTTTTTCAGCGGGCGGTAGATAAGCTGCACCTTGGCGTTCATGTCATACTGGCGGTTCTTGCCATAGAGCGAACCGACGAGTGCCACGGGGTTGCTGACGATGAAATCTTCGTTCTCGATGGCTCCATACCAGTAGCTGGAATACTTGTTGATGAGGTTGCCATACATATCACTCTTCCAAGGGCTGAGCAGCGGACTGCGGCGATAGGCGGCAAGCAGGGGGTTGGTCTCCATCGACATGCCCTGCTCCTGGTAGTCACCGTTGAGATAGGCGGCATTGATAGCGGCCTGAATCTCAAACTGCTTGCTCACCAGCACCGAGGCATTCACCTGTGCGTTGTAGCGCTGCGACGAGGTGTTCTTCAGCGTACCCTCATCGTTGAGATAGCCGAGCGAGATGTTATACTTGGCGATGTTGTCACCACCCTCCACGCGGAAGAGCAGGTCCATGGTGGAACTGCTGCGGTAGATCTCGTCCTGCCAATCGGTGTTGTACTGGTAGAGGTAAGCCTTGTTGGCATTGGGGTCGGAGAGGAAGGAGAAGTCGCCGAAGAACTGCTCCATGTTGGGATAATAGGTCATGCCGATATCCGAGAGATAACCCTTGTACTGTGCCGACTCCATGAGCGGTATGCGCTTGTTGTTCCAGTTGGTGCCATAGACGGCGGAGAAGGAGATACGGGTGTTCACGTCGGTCGAGGTGGCCTGGTCGGTCTCGATGAGGATGACACCGTTGGAGGCCAGCGAACCGTAGATGGCGGCATCGGCTCCCTTGAGCACAGTGATGTTGCGGATGTCCTGTCCGTTGAGGGCCTGGAAGACAGAGCGTGAATAGCCGTTGACAATCTGGCTCACGTTCATATCGGGCATATAAGGCACACCGTTGATGACCACGAGCGGACTGTTCTCTGCCATGAGCGACTTCACACCGCGGAGCTGCATGTAGGCACCCTCGCCGGTCATGCCGCTCTTGTTGATGACGTTCAGTCCGGCCACCGAACCCTTGAGGGCCTTGTCGATGGAGAGTGAACCGAGTGCAAAGTCCTTGCGGTTCACGTTGGTCACACCAGCCACGTTGGGGTCGTTTTCCTTCTTGTTGTAGGGCAGCAGCGTGGTCTCGTTGTAACGGGTGTTGTCCTCCTCGATGAGATAGACATTCAGACCGGTTGAGGAAACATTCTTCACATATTCGGTCTTGGTGTAGTAGCCCTCACGGATGAAGCTGACCACCGCTCCCTCCTGCACGTTTTCAAGCGCGAAGGTACCGTTGGCAGAGGAGCGCACGGTCTTGCATCCGGGACAGGTGATGACCACCTCAGAGATGGGCTCATTGGCAGAGTTGACCACCCTTCCGGTCATCTTCTGCTGCGCCAGTGCACTGGAGGCCACCACCATGGGGAGGCCCAGGCACAATGCTATTTTCTTGATATCTTGGTTCATAGATGGTAGCTTTTCATTAATAGTTGTTGATGGTAGGACGCAGGCACCAGTGGCACAGGGTCATGCTGGTCTGGTCGTTCCAGTTGTCGGCTTCGATGCGCAGGGTGATGCGTACGGCCGAATTGTCGCCATGTACATCGGGGATGGTCACCTCGTCGATAACCGGGCCGCCGTCGGTATTGTAGTTGCCCGACTTGCTGGAACCGCCCATGGCCTGCACAGCACTGGGGTCATAGCCCTCGGGATAGCGGTCGGGCAAGGTAGCGCCACGGTCATAGTGATAAGTGGTAGATGATCCGAGGATGATGTTGTCTGAGGTGGCTACGGGGTCGGACACTCCCTCGGCAAACACTTTCACGCGGATGGTAATGTTGGTATTCTGCTTGAATCCCATGGCCAGACGATAGGAGCCAGGGGGCACGAGGAAGGTCTCCACCTGGGTACCGCCTTCGGCTTTCTGGGTGAGTCTGACGGGGGTGAAGTCGAGGGAGAAGCTGCCCTGGGTGCCGTCATCACCCGGTTTCAGGATGAGCACGCGGTCTTCATGCATAGGCCAGAGACCAGGCAGTGGTGACCAGGCGGCCACATCAGTGTTGCACTTTGAGAATGCCATGTTGGTCATCTTGAAGTAGTCGGCCTTCTGCTCGTCGGTGCAGTTCTCATAGTAGTAGAACCAGTCTTTCAGTCGGTACATCAGCAAGTTGTTGGGCAGATGCAGTTCCTTCACCTCATAGACGATACCATTGGAGAGTTCGGTGGCGCTGTTGGGGTCAATCTTGTGGGCATTGGTGCGCCACTGCTTGCCGAAGATACTGCTCAGGTCGTTAGCCTCGACGGTCTGCAGGTCGGCAGCTGTATATCGTTTGTTGAAGAAAGCCACATCGAGAATCCACTGCTTGATGATGGAGTCTTCACGCTCCAGTCCCCACTTGGCCAGACGGGCGTGAGCATCCGCCATAGCCTTCTCGATGACGTCGTTGCTGTAGAGAAGCATGGTGGCGGTGAGCGACTCCGAATTCATATCGAAGCCCACGTTCTCGAAATGCTTGTTGGTATAAATCCATACGGTGTCGTAGATGGTGTTACCCTCTTCGTTCACACCGATGGCCTTGCTGTTCGCCTTGTCAAACTCCTTGCCGCCGCTGCTGAGCACCATGTCGCGGAAGATGGAGTAGTTGTCTTCAAGGTTGTTGATGAAGTCGGAGAGCGAGGTGGGGGTGTTGATCATGTCGGAGATGACATAGATATATCCGTTGTTGGTCTGCACCACCTCCTGCACGGCGGCATTGTTGAAGAGGATATGGTCCACGATTTGTCCGGCCTGTCCGAGCGAGTCCATGGTGACATTCACGTACTTGCCGTGCCACATCATCAGTCGGTCGCCGTTGTGGAGGTTGGCAGGCGACATCGACACATCACTCACATGTGAACGGGTGATAAAGGTCTGGTCTTCGGCCTCCCCTTCGGGCTGTTTGAACTGGTCGTCGGTCACCACGAGCATCGTGCTGAGCTGTCCCTTGGCCTTGAGCTCGTCATAGATACCCTGGTCGGCGAAGAGTTTGTTCATCTTCGAGAGGTCGCTCCTCTGTGCCATATATTGCTGGCTGCTCATCTTGACGATTTTCAGTTCCGTGTTGTTGATGGACGTCGAGGAGTCCTTATAGTAGTCCTTGTCCTCGAGTTCCGAGCAGGCAGCCATTGCCATCGCCATCAGTCCGCAGGCGAAGGCTTTGGCGGTCATCGTCATGAGCCTTTGATTTGGATTCTTCATATTCTTGGTAATTTAGGATTATTGGATGGGAGTGAAGGTGATACAGTCAAACTGCAGCGAGAACTTGTTGTTTGAACTGGCAGCGGGGTCGAGCACCACCATCTTGAACTGGTGTGCCGCGGTCTCCGTAAACTCAATCTCCTCGATGATGGTAGAGCTGTAGATGCCGGGCAGTGCGCTCGACACCTTGGTATAGGGACTCACGTATGCCTTGTGGGCATCGGTGGGCACCTCTCCGCTCTCGGCATCCTCATCAAAGGTAATCTTGACGAGTCCTCCGTTGCCGTCGGTCTGCTGTCTCATGAAGCTCTGTGTCGTGGTGTAGATGATGGAGAGCTCAAGGCGGTATTTGCCCTTGACGAGTGTCGGGGTGTTCATCTGCACGCTGCCCATATAGCCGAGGTTGAAGACGATACGGTCGTTGTGGTTGGCGGTGAGGGTTTCGCCGTTCACCTTATAGGACTTGGTAGTCACATAGTCGATATCGCTGTAGGAGGTGTTCTTGGTTCCCGACTCACCCATCTCGTAGGTGAAACAGGAAGCATTGGCCACACGGTAGCGCACCTCTGAACCGCTGACGGGCTCGGCAGGCTGGTAGTCTTCGGCGGGCACGATGCCCTTGATTTCGGCATAGTCGGCAAAGTCCCATACCACGGTGGCCTGCTCGGGCTCCCATACGGGCAGCCATGCCGAGAGTTCATGCACGTAGCCGTTCTTGGCAAGCACGTCGGAGTGGTCGGCCACAAACTGTGCCTTCTCCCCTGCCCCATTCAGTGTGTAGCGTGCGTTTTCATCGGTGGCGAGGGTATCTTCCTGCACGGTGAACACCTGGTTCTTAGCCGAGGCACCCCAGATGCGGAGCGCTCCGTCGGTTCCGGCGAAGTCGGCCCGCTTGTACATGTTACCGATGATGTGATAGGCCACATACTCACGCAGCAGACTGTCTACCTCCAGACCGCGGTCATCGCGTTGCTTGAGCTGGGTCTTCAGGTCGGCCAGGCTGTTGATGCCGGCCTTGGCAAAGGTGGCGTCGGTCACGTTGAAGAGGGTGTAGAAATGCTTGGTGGCCATCACGACACCTTCTACCGTGGTGGTGTCGATGATGACGGAGAGTTGCTTGTCCCATCCCGTTTCCTGGATGGCGCCCACCATGATGGACGACCTTCCGTCTTCCACCACGCGGTCGAGCACGGTCTCCACGAGCGGCGTCATCGCCTTCGAGAGCACGTATACCTTACCGTTATAGGCGCTGATGCCCATCTCTATCACCTGTCCCTCGCCGTTGAGGGTGGCCTGTCCGGCGTTCACGGAGTCAATCTCCACACTGAGCACATCGCCGGTGAGGTTGGTCACGCTCGACTTGGTGATGAATTTCTCGGTGGTGATGGAGTCAGAGAGGGTGTGGTAGAGCACGAAGGAGCGCACATAGCTGGCGGGCAACTCCTCGAGCTGCCCCACACCGCGGCGGCTGTAAAACTCCTGCATGGCATCGTTGGTGGGTGCAAAAGCAGTGAAGCTCACCCCCGAGGTCGACTGGTTCAGCGCGTTGTAGGTGTCTGAATAGCGCAGTGCCTTCACATACTCGCTGAAGTCGGGCTCGCTCTCGAGATAAGTGGAGATGGGCGAGTTGGTCATGTTGATATAGGTCTGCCCCTTGAAGGGGTCGGCATCGATGTTGAACACATCTCCCTCACAGGCGGTCAGTGCCGTCACGGTGAGGGCCGCAAAAGCCATATTCTGGATGATTCGGTTGAATTTCATGTCTTTCCCTCCTTAATTAGATGATGAATAATAGGGGTTCTGTTCGAGCAGTCGGTTGTGGTCCATATCTGCCTGTGGCAGGGGCATGTACCAGGAGTTGGGGTCGACAAGCACCGACTGGATCCACGACTTGTTGGTGGTCTGGTTGCCCTTGATGACCATGTTGATAAACTGGCTCTTGTACTTGTAGTTGCTGATGCGTCCGAACCAGAGCAGGTCATACCAGCGCTTGGCCTCGCCCATGAACTCGAGTTCCTTCTGGTCGAGAATCTGTTCGAGCAGTGTCTGCTCGTCGAGTTGTGCCAACTGGCTGTCGGCGTCGTCGGCCTTCAGGTCGATGTCGGCATAGTTGCCCAGTCCGGCCCTGTTTCTGATGCGGTTGATCTGGGTCACGGCTTCCTTGAAGTTGCCCATCATCACCTCAGCCTGCGCCTTCATGAGGATGATTTCTGCCACACGGTAGATGATGAAGTTGGCATCCTGATGCACACGCACACCGCCGGTGAAGTCCTGGATATCGGTTCCGGCATACTTCCAGAAGTAGTACATGCTGGCAGTGAGATAGCCTCCTGAGAAGCCGCCATTGGGCACATAGGTAGCGAAGCACATGCGTCCCATGCGTCCGTCGGCCACGGTGCCGCGCTCCTCCAGTTCCTGGGTTTCCTGTTTCATCTTCTCGGTCACGTCATCGGTGAAGCGGAGAATCGACGAGGGACTGAGACTCCAGAGCGAACTGAAACTGTTGTTCTTGTTCTCGGTGTTGTAGTCCCAATTGAGTTCGAAGATGCTCTCGTTGGAGTTGCCGGGATAGAAGATGGTATACCAGTCGTTGGTATTGGAGAGGAAGACGGGACGGAAGGTGTCGGTGGCGTTGAGGATGAGGTCGCAGTATTTGGCGCACTCCTGATAGTCCTCGCTCCAGAGACACACATCAGCCATGAGGGCATAGAGAGCCCATTTGGTGGCACGTCCCTTGGTCTGCCACTCCACCTCATACACGCCCTTGGCGGCATTCAGTTCGATGGCCTTGAGCACGTCGTTCTTGATCTGATCCACAATCTCCTCCTCGGTCGACTTGGCCCTGTCGAACGACTGGGTGTCGTCGACGTAGGGTTCGGTCACGAGGGGCACGCTGCCGTAGTTCTTCAGCAGGATGAGATAGGAGTAGGCCCGCTGGAAGTAGGCTTCGCAGAGGTGGGCGTTCATCACGGCCTCATAGTAGGTATCGTCCTTGCCTCTCACGCCGGGAGCATAGTAGATGACCGAGTTGGCCATGTTGATGATTTTATACACGTTGGCGTAGTCGCAGATGGAGATGCTGGGCGTCATGTTGAAGTCCTGCAGGCGCGCATCGTTAGTGCTCGTCGTATAGAAGGCACCTCCGCGCAGTTCACCCCACTTGATATAGTTGGGGACATTGCCGCGCATATAGTAGTAGCCCGATGCGATGACCGACTCCACGTCCTCCTTCGACTTCCAGTAGTCGGCGGTCACCTGTTCGTTGTTGGGCTTGAGGTCGAGCCAATCGTTGCACGAGGTGGTCGTGGCAATCAGCGCGAGACCCATGATGGCATATTTGATTTTCTTCATTGTCGTTGAGAAATATCGGTTAGAAACATGAATTAGGTCACTTAGAAATTGAGGGTTACACCGAAGGCGAAACGCTTGGAAACGGGAGTGGTGGCATTGTCTTCCACAAGTTTAGTGGCTGCGGGCAGACTCACCTCAGGATCCTGTCCCTTGTAGCCGGTCCAGGTGAAGAGGTCGTAACCGGTCACGAAGAGGTTGGCACGGGTCACCCCCCAGTTGAGTTTCTTGAGCAGTTTCTTCGACACGTTCCAGCTGAGCGAGAGGGTCTTCAGTCTGACGAAGGTGGCATCCTCCACGAAGCGGTCGGAACCCAGGTAGTTGTAGCCCGAGCCATAGAGTGCGCGGGGGATGTCGGTGTCGTCGCCCTCGGCTCTCCAACGGTGGAGCACAGCGGTGCTCTGGTTGTTGGTGCCGTACATGCTCTCGAGGTTCATACGTCCCTTGTTGATAACCTTCTGTCCGAATCGTCCGTAGAAGAAGGTGGTGAGGGTGAAGTCCTTATACTTGAGCTGGAAGCCGCCACCGCCGATGAGTTTGGGGTTGGCGTTGCCGAGATAGACGATATCGTTCTCGTTGATGACACCGTCGTGGTTGATGTCCTCATATTTGGCATCGCCGGGGAAGGTGCGGGCCGTTCCGTTGCGCATCACGATGGGTTCGCCCTTGTAGTCGTACATCACGTTGCCGTCGGCATCCAGGGCATAGGTCTCCTCGGTGTTCTGGTAGACACCGAGATAGCGGTAGCCGTAGAAGGCACCGATGGGCGCGCCCTCGAGGATGCGCAATGCATAGTTGCCGTTGCCGAAGGCATAGTTCTCATATTTATAGGTGGCAGGCAGTTCCTCCACGGTGTTGATGTTGCGGCTCACGTTGGCGTTCACCGAGAGCATCCAGTCCTTCTTCTTCAGCACCTGGTAGTCGAAGCGGAGCTCGGCACCCTTGTTGGAGAGCACACCCGAGTTGATCCAGGCAATCTTGTCGTAGCCGGTGGTTGCGGGCAACTTGGTGTTGGAGAGGAGCAGGTCGGAGGTCTTCTTGTCGTAGTAGTCGAAGGTGATATTGAGCCGGTCGAAGAGACGCAGGTCGATACCGAAGTCCCATTCGCGGGTGCTCTGCCACTTGAGTTTGTCGAGCTGCATACGGGTGGGATAGAGTGCCTGCATGTCCATATACTCGCCGAGTGAGGAATAGGCACCATAGTATTTGGCGGTTCCCGAGGGAGCCTTGCCCGACCATCCGAGACCTACACGGAGTTTACCTTCAGTGAACACCTTCTTGAAGCCCTCGCCCCAGAAGTGTTCCTTGTCGAAGTTCCAGGCCAGACCGAAGGCGGGATAGGTACCGAAACGGTTGTTGCGTCCCATGGCGGAGTTGCCTTCATAGTTGACCGATGCTTTCAGCACATAGCGGTTGTCGTAGGAGTAGACCATCTGACCGATGAAAGCCACGCTGCGAGCCTCGGAGTTGCCCGAGCCTGACGAGGCCACCACGCTGCCCACCACGGGGTCGGAGAGGTTCGACGAGGCATTGCCGTAGGTCACGCTGGTATCGCTGAAGCTCTGGCTCTGCTTGGTGCGGAAGATGGCGGTACCGGTGATGGAGTGCTTGTCGGCGAAGGTGTTGTTATAGATGAGTTTGGCCTCCGACTGGAGCGAGAAGGCATCCGAGGTGGCATCGGTGGAACGGTTGGCATACGTGTTGTTCCAGAGCACGCCCGTAGCCTCCTGGGGCAGGAACTTCTTGTTCTTGTTGGTGCGCATGTTGAGCGACACCCATCCAGCGAATCTCAGGTGGAAGGGGAAGTTGTACTCCATGGTCACGGTCATCTTCTCCTCGCGGATGGTGGTCTTGTTGTAGCCCAGTTCCACAAGTGCCACAGGGTTGAAGTTGCCCTGGCCCTTGCTGCTGCTCTCGCCTGTGAATCCGCCCTGGAAGTCGCTTTCGGGGGTGAAGTAGCGGTCGGAAGCAGCACCCGTGGCATCGTCGATCCAGTAGGGGCTGAGGTTGGGCATCTTGTTCATGGCCATGGAGCGGGCGTTCTCAAACACGTTGGCATCCTTGTCGGTGTTGGTGAAGGAGAAGTCGGTATGCACGCGCAGACGGTCGGAGAAGTTGTAGGTAATCTTCAACTGCGAGGAGAGACGGGTGAGTCCCGTTCCCTTGGTCGTACCCTGCTCGTTGTAGTAGCCGAGTGCAAAGCGGTAGGTAGCCTTCTCACCACCACCGCTCATCGAGAAGTTGTTGTCGGTGATATAGGCATCCTGCTTCACGGCATCGAGCCAGTCGGTGTTGCAGTTGTACTCGTCATAGTATTTGAAGCTGGGGTCATAGTTGATCTCGCTGCTGTTGAAGAGCATGTTCATCTCATTGGCAGCCGAACTGATACCCTTGGAGTTGGCGGTGTTCCAGAACTCATCCTGCATCAGCGAGGTGTACTGTCCGCCGTTGAGCAGGGGGATGGATTCTGGTTCCTTCTTTACGGTGAACTTCGAGGAGAACGAGAACTGGGTCTTGCCTCTCGCACCGCGCTTGGTGTTGATGAGGAGCACACCGTTGGCACCCTTCGAACCGTAGATGGCTGTGGCCGAGGCATCCTTCAATACGTCGATGCTCTCGATGTTGGAGGGGGCAATGTTGAGCAGTGCTCCGAAGTCTTCCTCGTTGGCGGTCTGGAAGCTGAAGCCCTCAGAGATTTCGGTGTCGTAGGGCACACCGTCCACCACGATGAGGGGTTCGGCATCGCCGTCGAGGGTGCTGGTACCGCGGATGCGGATGGAGCTGCGTGCACCGGGGTCACCACCGAGGTTGATGTCGAGACCGGAAATCTGTCCCTGCAGGGCTTCCTCGATGGATCCTACGGGGCTCTGTTCCACGATTTCGGCCACGTGCAGCGTCTGCAGTGACGAGGTTTGTTCAAGCTTCGACACACCCATGCGGTCCATGCGTCGTGAGGTGACGGTCACCTCTTTCAGCGTCTTGCTGTCGTCGCTCTCGAGCACGAAGTTCTGCTGGGTCTGTCCGTTATAGTTCACGGTCTGTGTCTTCATACCGATGTATGAGGCACGTATCTTCAATTTGCCCGCATTGGCAGGCACCTGCAGGGTGAAGTTACCGTCCATATCGGTCACGGCACCCTTGATGTATCGGTTCTGGGCATTCACCAGCACCACATTGGCACCGAGGATAGGCTCCTTGCTCTTGCCGAGCATCTCGCTGACGGTACCCGTTATCACTTTCTGCTGTGCGCTGGCCTGGATGGCGGTGAGACAGAGCATCACGATGAGCAGCAGCAGTCTGGTTGTTGTTGAGATATGATCAATCTTCTTCATGGTCAGTCGCATTTATCATTTCAAAATACCGTCGATGAGATGGAATCCGCCGTCGCTGAACGCGAAGGGCAGGCAGTCGTAGGCGGCATTGACCGCCACTTTCTGCTCCGACTCGGCAAAGCTCACGTAGATGTTCGTTCCGTCTTCCTCCACCTTCAGCTTGTTGGCACCTGTGGTGTTGAACTCACCCTTGCACGACGAGCCGAGATAGGGATACTCGGTGAAGGCATTCAGGGTTGAGCTGGCGAAATAGGAGCGCAGATAGTTGGCCAG
>JAEDMP010000133.1 GCA_016302965.1 Bacteroidaceae bacterium | reverse complement strand
TAATATCTACACGGAGCAGAATGCGTATGCGACCGTCTTCAAATCTGATTTCGGATAATGAAAGCAGACATGTTGAATTTTATAGCGGTGAGCTCCTATACGCTTTATGGGGTAAGGGGCTGTTGTACGCCAAAAGATGCTAATCGAAAGGATAGGAGCCGTTTCTGGCTACAATTCTCACAAAGAAATAGATTTTGGGGCAAAACTGGCATTACCGGCTCTTCTTGCGGATTTTAGGATGTATTCGTCACAATGCCCAAAAAGGCTGCACCCCTATCGGTTGCAGCCTTCTTGATATAATAAATGCGAAAAAAACTATTTATTGTATTTGTTCTTGATATGTTCTTCGTATTCGGCTATCTCACGCTCGCCGATATGGGCCAGACCGTAGTGCTCGTCGTGCTGGCTGAAGTCGAGACCCACACGCTCGCTGGCCTCACTCACACGCATGGGAATCATGCGGTCGATGAGCCAGTAGCCGAAATAACTCATCACAAAGGTGTAGACGATGACCATGGCCACCGCAAGCAGATGGTAGAGGAACACCACAAAACCTTCCCACGAACCGGCAATCAGACCCTCCTGGATGAAGATACCGGTGAGCACTGTACCGAAGATACCGCCCGTGCCATGGGTGGGGAAGACATCAAGGGCATCATCCACCCGCGACTGGCTGCGCCAATAGACGGCGATATTGCAGATAATCGTAATGACAAACGAGATGAAGATACTCTGGCCTACGGTGACATATCCTGCAGAAGGAGTGATGGCCACGAGACCTACCACACAACCTACAGCAGCACCCATGGCAGAAGGTTTGCGACCACGCAGACAGTCGAAGAAAATCCAGGTCATCATGGCCGTAGCCGAAGCAGTGTTGGTATTCAGGAAGGCCTTGACAGCCACACCATCAGCATGGAGCGAAGAACCTGCATTGAAACCGAACCATCCTAACCACAACATGGCAGCACCCAGCAAGACGAAGGGGATGTTGGCCGGTTCGGCCTTACGCGTGGACGAGCTGCGGCGTCCCAGGAAGATGGCACCCGCCAAGGCTGCCACACCTGAAGAAGCATGCACCACGATACCACCGGCAAAGTCAACCACGCCCCAGCGGAGGAACAGTCCATCGGGATGCCAGGTCATGTGGGCCAGCGGACAATAGATGACCACAAAGAAGAAAATCATGAAGAACATATAGGCCGAAAACCTGACACGCTCCGCAAACGAACCCGTAATCAACGAGGGGGTGATGATGGCAAACTTCATCTGGAAAAGGGCATAGAGAGCGAGGGGGATGGTGGCACCACCGAGAATTTTTCCCGTAGGTGTGGTATAGACATCGGCACCCACATTTTCAAACATCAGGAAGGTGAGAGGATTGCCTATCACACCACCTATATCGTCGCCAAAGCATAGGCTGAAGCCGAAGACCACCCACAAGACGGAGATGATACCCATGGCGATAAAACTCTGCAGCATGGTGGAGATGACGTTTTTGGCTCCTACCATACCTCCGTAGAAGAAAGAAAGTCCAGGAGTCATCATCAACACAAAGATGGTAGCTGTTATCAACCAGGCCACATCGGCCGCATCAATCTTGGAAAAGTCACAGTCAAAAGACGGTTCAGAAACAAAAAGTCCGGCAATGGCTATTATGACCATTGCGGTCATCAGTATAATCCAGCGTTTTTTCATCATTAAAAGAAATAAAGCCTCTCCCCCCAGACCCCTCTCCAATAGAGAGGGGAGATGATTCGTGTTGAGGGCGGAGTTTGGCAGTAAATGTTATAAAATATAGGATATATAGGTGTCTCACCACTATGTTTCGTCCTTCAAAGGTAATCATTTCCCCTCTCTATTGGAGAGGGGTTAGGGGTGAGGCTTCATGCACCCCAGCCACGGCCCGTCCACTGGGCTCGTTCATATTCTGGAAAGCCTTGTCCCAGGCCAGCGCCTCGGCTGTCGAGCAGGCCACACTGGGCACGCTGGGCACGGAGAGTGCAGCAGAATCGCTGGGGAAATGCTCGGCAAAGATGGA
>JAEDMP010000085.1 GCA_016302965.1 Bacteroidaceae bacterium | reverse complement strand
CAGCGCTTTGGTGATGCCTTCCTCGCCATTGTATGCCTTTTCGATGCGGTATTCTCTGCAGAGTCCTCGCTCCAGCAGTTCCACTGTTTCGGGTTCATCATCGACAATCAGAACCGAGTGTATGGCTGTTGGGTTGTTTCTGGTTGTCTTATTGGCAAGTATCGTTTTGGCTGGTGCCATCCGTTCCGAATCTTGTTGTCTCGGAATGTAAAATGAGAAGGTCGATCCCTTGCCCATCTCCGATTCCACGCTGATTCTTCCGCCGTGCAGCTCCACCAGGTTTTTGACATAAGAAAGGCCAAGTCCGTCTCCCTCACTTTGCTTCTTGCCCCGTTCCGAACGGAAGAAACTTTCGAAGATGGTGTCGCGGAATTTCTCGTCAATACCGATGCCTGTGTCAGATATGTGGAAGATGACCCGGTCGTTGCTCTCTTCGATGCCGAAGCTCACCTTTCCCCCTTTCTTGGTATATTTGAAGGCGTTGGTAATCAGATTGGAGATGATGAGCTCAAGTTTGAAGCTATCGAAGTCGAGCAAAATCTCGTCATGCGAGGCTTCGAAGCGGTACTCGATATTCTTTTGGCCGAACATGTCCGTATAGTTGTCGTTCAGCGTCCTGCAAAACTCCACTACATCCTGACGTTTGAGGCTCAGCCGGAGGTTTTCTGCTCCCACCTTCCTGAAGTCCACTACGCGACTTACGAGAGAGTTGAGTCGTTTGGCGTTTCTCAGCATGTCATTCATATAGACTCGGGGAGCCTTCACGGGGTCGGTTCCCCCTTCGAGAATCTCCTCTATCTGTGCCATGATGAGGAAAACGGGAGTGCGCAGTTCGTGCACGATGCTCGTATAGAAGTTTGTCTTCGCCTCGTTCAGTCGCTTTTCCGATTGTTTCTCCACCTCGGCTATCTGCATCCGGTGTCTCACGGCCAGGTTGTTCATCCATATCCTCACGGCTATCCAACAGATGGTCACAGCCAGGATCAGATAGCCCAGCTTGACCCACCAGCTGAGATACCAGGGTGGGGTGATGACAATCAGGAGCGTGCGTGTTTTCGACCAGTTGACACCGTCGCTTGTCGACTTCACCTTGAGGGTATAATGGCCGGGCGGTACCTTGGTGTATTGGATTGCGCCCACGGTCACCTCACGCCAATGGGTGTCGAAGCCTTCCAGTAGACAGGAGTAGATGATACGGTTGGAACTGACGAAATCGGGCGTGGAGAACCTGATGGTGAAGAAGTTTTCGTTGTGGCTTAGCCTTTGTTCCTGGTTGCCGGTGGTATAGAGATTGTAAATCTTTTTGCTGTTGAGCAGTTCGAGCGACTGGAAGAACACCTCGTTGGTGCCTTGTGGAAGCCTGATTTTGGAGATGTCGAAGTAGACGAGTCCCTTGGTGGTGCCGAAGTAGGTGGTACCAGCCAGTTCAGCATTGCAGTTGTAGGTAAATTCCGATGCCCCCTCATCCACGTTGAGACGCACGAACTTTTCCGTTCCTGCTGTCATCAGAAACAGACCATCGTATGTTCCTGCGACCACATTCCCATGCTGATCTTCGCGCATAGAGGTGACGTTTGTTTCGTTCAGTCCCTGTTCGGCGCCATAGGAGGTCAGCGTTCCCTGTCTCTCGTTCATGCGGAAGAAGCCTACATGCTCGATGGTGAACCATATGTTGCCGTTTTGCCCCAGATAGAGGAAACAGGTGTTGTTGCCGGGCAGTCGGATATCCGTTGATTGGGTGTTGTAGCGCTTTTCAATCTTTCCGTTCTTACGATTAATCTTTATCAGTCCCTGAAAGCGGCATGCCAGCCAGATATACCGGCTGTCCATGGCGATGCCCATGCAGTAAGCGTTGTCGATATTGAACTGGCTGATCGTCTCATGGCGTTTATTGAAGACGAAGAGGTCGGAGCTTCCTATCCAGAGGTTCCCCTGTCCGTCGTCCTTGAGGGTCCATAGGTTTTGTGACTCATGGCTCCGTTGGGGCATGCGATAGGTGGTGAAGGAGTGGGAGGCTTTGTTGAATCTCACGAGTCCTTTGGTGTAGACGGTCATCCAGATGTTGTCGCCATCGTCGGTCATCGACGTGATGTTGTTTCCTGGCAATTGGCTGTTGGCTGTCGTATAGGTAGTCTTCTGTCCTGTCTTGCGGTCGTGAATTTCAAAACCTCCGCCGTCGAGTCCGAGATAAAGTTTCTCCTGCGTGGGAATGACAGCTGTGACGATGTCGTAGGATAGCTGGTGGTTAGTGCGGCTCAGGATGCTGAACCATCTGAACTGTTCGCTGTAGAGGCTCATCCCCATGCGGTAGGTGCCTATCCAGAGGTTCTGCTGCTGGTCGACAAAAAGTGCGTAGACCGCATCTCCAGAGATGTTGCTGTTGTAGGGATTGAAGACGATGCGTGATTGTCCGCTATCGAACACAACCCCTCCTCCGTCGATGCCAAAAACGGTGTAGGAACCATAGTCAACGGTAGCCATCAGTCCTTCGGGCGAATACTCGTTGGAGGGTTTGATGCGGTTGTTCTCTATTTTGAAGGCATGGCTTTTATATCCGATGCCATAGCCTACGAAGAGTGTGTTCTTGTTTTTGCTGTAGTAGATGTTGGCCAGCAAGGTTGTGCGAAGCTTTTGGGGCAGGAAGTCAATGAGCGTCTCTCCATCGCTGTCGAGCAGCCGGATGCCGTCGGCACTGGCCACGGCCAGCAGGTTGTCACGATAGACCGTCACGGCATCATACCGTTTGCTATGCTGTTTGACCGTACATAGGCGTTCCTTCTCCCGGTCGTATTTGTAGAGGGTTCCATTGTCATCGGCAACGAAGAGGGCATGTTGTGTCTCCACGATATGGTTGACACGCCTCACGAAGGGGATAGTTCTGCCCTGGCTGTCTGTTGTTGGCATGTGATGGAATAAACCGTCGTCAAAGGAGTAGAAGTCGATACCACTGTCGGTACCAATCCAGATACCGTCATCAGTGGGGCAGAGTGTCCGCACCACCCGGTTGGCGATTGATTGGGGGTTGTTTGCGTCGTGATAGAACGACTCAAACTGGTAGCCGTCATAGCGGCTTAGGCCGTTGAAGGATCCAATCCAGAGGAATCCGTGCTTGTCTTGTTTGATACAGCAGATGCTGTTGTCACAGAGTCCTGAGGCCTTGTTCCAGGAGCGGAAATATTTTTGTGCCGACACCGTTGCCGATGTCAGCACAAAGAAGAGTATGATTGCCTGCAAGCGCAGAAGAGAAGTCACGAAGAGACGCATATACTGTGGTTAGTGGCATTTGGCGATGCGAAGGTAATCATTTTTTTTTGCATTTCAGTCCTTTTGTATCATTTTTCAGTCCATCAGGGAGAAGAATCGTTCTATTTTCTCCTTGTTGACGAAATGGCAATCCTGTCCGCAAATGTTTTTGCGGTCCATGAGTTGTAATAGTCCGGCATAGCCTTTGGCATCCTTGTCTATCACCTGTTGCTGATAGTAATGACTTACCGTGCGGCCTGCCTTATCCCCAGGCAGTGAGGAATAGTTGCCGAGATACCAGTTGCCGCTGAAGAGATTATTCGTGGAACTGGTCATTTCAAATCGGCTCGTTTCGGCCGTATAGAAGATGTTGGCGGTGAACGATGTGTTGTCAGCATAGCCGTCCCACGAGTCGCTGCACACCATGGTGCGGTCGGCATTCCCTATGGTCTTGGGGTTGGAGTGGATGATGTTGTGGTCTACCTGGGTGTCTTCCACTCGTCCTGCTATATGGATATTGGGCGAGAACATACCCTGCCGGGTCTCCTTGGACCGCATGCCGTCGCCGATGCTTATGTTATAGCGTACGCGGCTTCCCTGGTTGCCGATGGAGTAGTCGCGTTCGTTGCCTGAGTCGCAGATGAGCACCATACCGCCATAGTTGTCGTGGCTGTAGTTGTACTGGATGAGCGTATTGCGGCAGTTGTAGTCGCAGTCGTATCCTTGGGCATCCCATGGAGCCTTGTGGTCAGAGACTTCGTTGAACTGGATGATTGTATTGTCACAGCTCCATGGCCAGATGCCGGCAGCTGCCTCGGTCATGGGCAGCATGTCGGGACAGTTGCGCATGACGTTATACTCGATGAGCGTTCCGTCGCAGCCTATCGGCACGATACCGTCTCCTGGTACACCCTCAATCAGATTGCCCCTCACAACCACGTGCGTGTTGGGCAGCCAGTCGTGGCGGTTGTAGTAGCCGCTCCAAATCATGGCGTTGCGGGCGCAGTCCTTGATGTGGCAGTTGGAGATGGTAAGACTGTCGAAGCGTGAGGCGATGGTCTTGCCTCGGTTGACGATGAACAGAGCCGACCCTCCTCCCTCTTCTTTGACGAGCGATCCGTTGACATCATGGATAAACAGACCGTCGATGGTGATGCAGCGTGAGAGACCGTAGTCGGAGCAGGCCACCATCAGTCCCGTGCGTCGGGCTTTGCGTTCCTTGCCCGTATTCACAATCTCCAGGTCGCGGAGTGTGAGATACTCAGAGTTGAGAATTCGCACGGCATAATCCGACTCGTCGTAGCCTACAATCTTCGGTCTTTCGCCCTTGCCATAGGCACCCACCTCTATCGGTTTGCCGCTCTGGCCATGGCCACATATTTCCAGCACCCCGTGAAAGGTGGATCCACGCTTGAACAGCAGCCGGTCGCCTGCCTTCAGTGTCAGTTGGTTGGCTCGTACAAGTGACTGCCAGGGGGTCTTATCGGATGTTCCGTTATTGTTGTCGTTACCTGTCTGAGCGTCTATATAATAGGTAACAGCCTGTTGGGCCGTAGCCTGCTCTGGGTTCGCAGGCCCCGGTGACAGCTTGTCATCGTGAGCCTGCGAACAAGACGCTATGAATAAGGGGATGATGATTAAAATGGATTTTTTCATCTCATCAGGTATTTCAAAACTTTCTATGCTCTTGATTGTTCCCAACAGGCCGCTTATTTCCAAAGTGCGTTCTGCTCCAATTTCTTGTTGCTGTCAAGCTCGCCCAGCGGGATGGGCCATACATAGTCGCGCTCACCGTTGAAGATACGTTTCTCGTAGGCCAGACCATAGGTGGTGCGTTCGTTTTCAATGGCTTGTACGGCCTTGTCGAGAATGCGCCAGCGGTAGAGGTCGAACAGACGCAGACCCTCGAAGGCGAGTTCCACGCGACGTTCATGCCGGATGATGTCCATCAGGCTGGACTGGGAGAGACCGCTTCCCTCCACATCCTCTACACGAGGCATGCCGGCACGCGTACGCACCATGTCGACCAGCCCGAGCACTTCGCTCTCTGTATATCCGCCCTTCTCTACAAGAGCCTCAGCGAGTGACAGCAGCACCTCGGCATAGCGCACTACGTAGAAGTCCTGACCATTATCCCAGGAGTTGCCGGTATCAGAGGGGTCGAAGTATTTCATCACATAGACCGTCGACATCGAGGCGGCGGCTCCGCCATACCAGGCAGTGGCACCTCCTTTGCCGTTCCAGGTCATGCCTGGTACGAAGAGGGTGGCATAGAGACGAGGATCGCGACCCGTCCAGTGGTCGGCATTGGGCTGCCAGAGGTCGAGTTTTCCGTCGTTCATTACGCCATAGTTCTTGTCGGCAGGTTTGGATCCATCGAGGTTATAGTATTCATCGGCCAAATTGAGCGTACCGTTCATGGCCTCCAGAGGAGTGTTCCAATGAGCGTTGAAACAGGCACCCTCGCTTAGTCCCGGACCTTCAAAACGAACGGAGAAAACAATCTCAGGTGAAGTCTGTCCAGCCTGGGTAAACAGCCGGGCATAGTCGCCTTCGAGCGAGTAGCCCAGTTCAAGGATGGCTTTGTAGGCAGCGATGGCCTCGTCCCATTTCTCATTGTAAAGAGCCATTCGTCCGAGCACGGCATAACAGGCTCCGCGGGTGACGCGGCCGAGGTCAGCCTTGACTGGCAGATCGTTGACACATCCTTTCAGCAGTTCCATCTCGCTGGCCACGATGTCGGCTCGTTTGGTGCTGCCCATCTCTGCCTTGTCGAGAGTGAGCGGTTCGGTGATATAAGGCACGTCGTTGTAGGTCATGGTGAGATTGATGTACATGAGCGCTCTGAGTGTGAGTGCCTCGGCTTTGTATTGGGCTCTCATGGCATCGCTCATGTTTACGCGGTCGATGTTGGCGATCAGCAGGTTGCAGCGTTTGATGACTTCGTAGTTGTCGCTCCAGAAAGAGCCTACCGCCCACGATGATGCGTTGTGGGTACCGTTGGCGATGTCATAGCCTTCCATCCAGCCGCTCCAGTTAAAGTGTCCACCATTGTCCGACATGCAGTCGAAGTTGATGGGACCCATGTTCCAAGGTCCGCCGTTGTAGAGTTGTTCAGTCTGCAGACCGTCATAGCAGGCCACGAGTCCCATCATGGCGTCATCAGCAGTCTGCCAGAATGTAGCGGAAGACGATTCTGTGAGTGAGTCTTCCTGAAGCCAACTGTCGGAGCAGCTGCTCATGGTCATGGCTCCTGACAGGAGAAATATACCGATATATTTGTTGGATAGTTTCATAATCGTATAAGATGTTAATAGTTAGAATTTGACATTGATACCGAATGAGTAGGAACGGATGTTCGGGTGAACATCGTTTCGGGTGTCTGTCCCGCTCTTCTCTGGGTCGTAATCATCGAGTGAGGTGAAGGTGAGCAGGTTAGATCCTGCCAGATAGAGTCGCAGGCTCTGAACGCCGATTTTGGCCAGTGTGGCATTGTTGCGGAAGGTGTAGCCCAGTTCCAGACTCTTCAGACGCAGGTAGTCTCCCGAGGTGAGCCAGAATGAAGAGTAGGTATTGTTATATTCACCACCCATGCGGGGCATAGAGGCATTGGTGTTGGTTGCCGAGTAGCGGTCGAGCCAGCGGCTGGTCTTGTTACCACCGTTAGAGATGGTGGTCTCATCCCAGTTGAAGCGGTCAAGTCCAGATACACCCTGCCAGAAAGTGGTCAGGTCGAAGTCTTTCCAAGAAGCGCCGAGGGTGAATGAATATTGCAGTTTTGGGAAGGGGTTACCGATAATCTGGCGGTCTTCGTCGTTGATGTTGCCGTCATCGTTGAAGTCCTCATACATGATGTCGCCGAGTACGGGAGCCTGTCCGTTCTGTGTGATGATCTTCCCCTCTGAGTTGGTGCGTTTCAGGTCGTCCTCCGTGCGGTAGAGGCCTATAGCTTTCAGGGCATAGTAGGAGCCGATGGCATAGCCTTCCCTGTTGATGGTCGATCCGCTGATGCTCTCCTGTCCGTTCATGTCTATAATCTTGTTGCTCACACCAGCCAGCGAGAATCCGGCCTGCCATTGCCAGTCGCCCTGTCGGTCTTGGTAGTTGCCGGCCAGTTCCCAACCGCGGTTTCTCACCTTGCCTGCATTCTGGTAAGGAGCGGCAAGTGATCCGAGGAAGATGCTGGGCATGGGCAGTTGCAGGAGGATGTCGCTGGTCTCCTTGTTATACCAGTCGAACACCACAGAGATACGTCCGTCCCAGAAGGAGGCATCAAATCCGAAGTCGGTGATGGTAGTTGTCTCCCACTTGATGTTCCCGTTGGCAATCTTTGATGTTTTCATTCCGATATACTTGTTGTCACCAAAGAAGTAACTACCTTGTGCAGAGAGTGTTTCGGTGTATGCATAGTTGCCTATTTCCTGGTTTCCCAACTTACCCCAACTGCCGCGCAGTTTCAGGGAACTGAGCCACTTGATGTTCTGCATAAAGGCCTCATTGGAGATGATCCATGCTGCCGAGAAGGAGGGGAAGGTGGCATAACGGTTTGAGCTGGGCAGACGGGAACTGCCGTCACGACGGATGTTGAACTCAGCCATATAGCGGTCTCCATAGTTGTAGTTGATGCGTCCGAAGAAGGACTGTAGGCGGGTCTCCTCAGCCGAACCAGACACTTGGTCGTTTTGCGATCCGCCGTCCATTTCGTAAATATTGTCAGTTGGGAAACCTTGTTTGCTGATATTTGTCATGTCCCATCTGTTTTCCTGGATAGAGTGACCAACGAGTACGCTCAGATTGTGCTCGCCCCACTTGTTGTTATAGGTGAGGATATTCTCGTTGATGTAACTCTTCTCGATCCAACTGTAGTCTGCGAGGGTGTTCTGTGTGCCTGCGGGGTTAAGAATCTCGCCTTCAGCGTTATATTTGGCAGCAGAGCGGGGGCTGTAGGTCGACACCTCATTATTATAATACTTGTAGGCAAGGCTACTGCGGAAGGTAAGTCCCTTGATGATGTCCACCTCTGCAAACACCTTGCCATCGAAGCGGTGGTGCTGGTTGGTCTTGCGTCCGTAATTCAAATCCTCAATGGGGTTTTTGAACACCGAGGCACCGATATTGCTGTTTCCGTCCACGC
This sequence comes from Bacteroidaceae bacterium, assembly GCA_016302965.1. Classification (GTDB taxonomy): domain Bacteria; phylum Bacteroidota; class Bacteroidia; order Bacteroidales; family Bacteroidaceae; genus Prevotella. The sequence goes on along the minus strand of JAEDMP010000085.1, from coordinate 1,575 downwards.
ATCCGTAATATCCGTTGGCATAAGTCACGGGTACTGTGGGGCGTGTGAACCAGGTGAGGTAGCGCATCAGACCTTCGCCAGTGACGCTGGTTACGGGCTCTTCCACATCCTGTCGGCTGCCGGCAAGATTCAGTCCAAGTTTCACGATTCCCAGTTTGGTATCGATGTTGGAGCGGAAGTTATATCGTCTGTTTCCGGTATTCTTCAGGATGCCGTCTTGGTCCATAAACTGGGCGGAAATCATGTATCGGGTAGTCTGATTGCCACCACTCACCGAGAGATGATGCTGGTGCATGATGGCAGTGCGGAACATCTCTTTGGCCCAGTTGGTGTTGGCAAAATGGTCAGGGTCGCTGCCGTCCTTGATTATCTGCAGCATGTCGTCAGTATAAGCCTTGCCGGGTTGGCATTCGTTGTACATCTTGGCCCACTCGTATGAGTTGACGAAGTCGGGCAGAACGGTAGCTTCTTGGATGGCGACGCTTCCGGAATAAGTGATGGAGGGTTTCTGGTCAGCTCCACGCTTGGTAGTGACCAGGATGACACCATTGGCAGCACGCACACCATAGATGGCAGCCGATGCGGCATCCTTCAGTACGGATACACTCTCGATATCATCGGCGGCAAGTTCCGACATCTGTGAGATACTACTCTCGATACCATCGATGAGCACCATCGGGTTGTTTTTCGAGCCGCTTCCGAGAGTGCCTACACCACGCACACGGATTTCCGGGTCGTCATGTCCGGCCTGAGCACCATTGGTCTGCAATACAACGCCAGGTAACCGCCCTTGGAGCATGGTCGATGTATTGGCTACCGGAATATTAGCCACGTCGTTGAAGTTGACGGCAGCCACCGATCCGGTGAGGTTGGCTTTCTTCTGTGTGCCGTAACCTACCACCACCACCTCTTCCAGTGCTTTGGTATCTTCGGCCAGTGTGATGTTGAGTGTTTGTCCGCTACGGAATTCCACCTCTTTATTAAGGTAGCCCACATAGGAAATGAGTAATGTGCCGTGGCTGACGTTGCTGAGCGTGAAGTTGCCGTTGAGGTCGGTCACGGTTGCGTTAGTAGCGTTTTTCACTTTGATGGTGGCGCCAATGATTGGTTCTCCTTTGGCATCTTTCACGACACCCTTCACAATACCATTCTGTTGGGTCATGGTTATGCCATCCGCATAGGCAGCATTAGCCATTACTGGACAAGTCCATCCCATCAGAGAAGCGGCGAACGACGAAAGCACAATCTGCTTTGTTCGTAGTTGATAGAATTCTTTCATTTTTCGTCCTCTAAATTAGGTTAGTTATTGATATAATTAGTTAGTGTCAAGTTTGACGATGCAAAAATAGTGCTTTTTTGTGAGAAGAAGAGGTGCAAAATTCGTATCAATGGGGTAAAAATTCGTATATCCGTCTTTCGTTGCCAGTTTTTTCGTATGAATAATAAGAAAATGTTGTCATACGATGGGCTGGTATGAATAAATGGGTGGGCGAGGCATGAAAAGGCAGTTTGTGATATGTTTTTTTCTTTTTTTAACGGGTTGTTTGTGCAAGATTTGCTATCTTTGTTGTTTGT
>JAEDMP010000084.1 GCA_016302965.1 Bacteroidaceae bacterium | reverse complement strand
AAAAAGGAATACCTCCCATCGTCATATAACATTCCACTATGTCATAACGGCTCCACTCTATATGTCGGGATTTAAGGTATTCCTCCGTTTCGCAAAGTGTGAATGGACGAAGATACAGTCTCATTGCATGTCTATTGAACAGGCCTCCCGGATTATCGGCGAAGTTTTCCGTCATCCACGCTGTAGCTGATCCACAAACAATCATCATCAAATTTGATTGTTGAGCACCGAAACTGTTCCAAAAATACTCGAAAGAGGGCAGAAAGTCCGACTTTGGAGAATCCATCCAAGGAATTTCGTCGATGAAGATAAGTTGACGTTCTTCTATAGGGCGACTTTCGATAAATGAGCGCAACATGCCGAAGGCCTCCTTCCATGAAGTGGGTGTTGCAAGGTCAGACTTATATACATGGCGCAAGTCATCAGCAAAGTGCTCCAACTGCACTTCCTTAGATTGGTTGTATGCGCCTGTAAGTCTGAGGGCAAAGCACCCCCTGAACAACTCCGACACCAAGAATGTCTTGCCTACCCTTCGGCGTCCATACACTATCACGAGCTGAGCCTTGTTGGAGTCATAGCATTTCTGCAACTTCCTTATCTCTTCTTTTCTTCCTATTATATTAGATGTATTCATGCTGCAAAAATACATCTTTTATTTCAAAAAACAAAGATTTTCCTCTAAATCTCATAAAAAGAGTGCGATTTAGAGGAAAAACACTCGAAAACTCCTCTAAATCTCATAAAAAACATAAGATTTAGAGGAATTAAAGAGCCGACATCTACACGGTTTCCAAACTGCTTGGCCATACCAAGGTGGAGACAACGCAAATTTACACAAAAATCATCAATAAGAAAAAAGACGATGGCGTCAGCCTGATTTAATGGGTCATACCTCCAATCATTCCCTGACGAACCTCATCATTCGGGAAATGGAGAACATAAGAGTCTTCCTCCTTGCCGTAATAATCTATCGAGAGATAACCGCTTCAAACATCATGCCTGGCTTGTCAACATCAACCTTGCCGTCTTCACGAATACGCCGAACCGGGCGGTATCTACGGGGTATCTGAATCTGCTCATACGCTCGGCATTATTACGGACAGAATACTTTTCTGCGGCAAAAGCAAGCAAAAATATTGGGAATGTCAAGGAATAGACAGAAAAAGTTTGGAGATGTCAAATATAATATGTACTTTTGTAGACGATAACTACAACTATTACATCTCTTTTAATTTTTATAACTTTTCATTCATACCTTAAAGACAAAACATGAAGAAATTTCTTTTGACCGCAGCGGCAGCTGTTGCCATGACCATGGCAAACGCCCAAGAGCAGGAGAAGAACGTGGCCTATCTCTTCACGTATTTCACGGGCAACGCTCCTGAAGAAGAACAAATCTGTTATGCCCTCAGCGATGACGGCTACAACTACACCCCGCTCAATGGCGGTTTCCCCGTCATCAGCAGCGACACCATCGCCTTCACCCAGTGTGTGAGAGACCCACATATCCTCAGAGGCGAAGACGGCAAGACCTTCTACATGGTGGTTACCGACATGCGCTCCAGCTACGGATGGAGCAGCAACCGCGGCATGGTGCTGATGAAGAGTACGGACCTGGTGAACTGGACCCACTCAGTGGTGAATTTCCCAACGAAATATCCCAAGCAGTGGGGCAACGTGATTCGTGTGTGGGCTCCCGAGACCATCTACGACAAGCAGGCCAAGCGCTACATGGTGTTCTACTCGCTGAGAACAAGCGACCCGAAGTCGTTTGACCGCATCTACTACTCTTACGTGAACGACGACTTCACCGACCTCATCGGTGAGCCACAGTTCCTCTTCGACAACGGTTCGGCCACCATCGACGGTGACATCGTCTACAATCCCGCCGACCAGCTCTACCACCTTTTCTACAAGAGCGAGGGCGGACGCGGCATCTTCCAGGCTACCGCCAAGACTCTCACCGCCGAACCCGGCAAGCCCGCAGGCAGCCAGTGGACGAAGATTGACGGCCACGTAGACCAGACCCAGGAGGCTGTGGAGGGCGTAGGCGTATGCCAGAGCATCGACGGCAAGTCATGGATTGTGATGTACGACTGCTACGGCAACGGCCACTACCAGTTCTGCAAGAGCGCTGACCTGAAGACGTTCCAGTTTGTGCAGAACACCGCCACCAAGGGCAAGTTCACCCCACGCCACGGCACCATCATCCCCATCACACAGGCAGAGAAGGACCGCGTGCTGAAGGCTTTCCCCAACTATCGCAACCCCATCCTGCCCGACTATCATGCCGACCCGGAGATTCTCTACTCCAATCTCACCAAGAAGTATTACATCTACAGCACCACCGACGGCTATCCCGGCTGGGGCGGCTGGACCTTCAACGTGTTCTCGTCGACGGACCTGATCAACTGGACCGACGAGGGACAGGTGCTCGACGTGAAGAGCGACCAGGTGAAATGGGCACGCGGCAACGCATGGGCTCCCGCTGCCATCGAGGTGAAGCAGAAAGACGGCAGTTATAAGTACTACCTCTACTTCAGCGCCGATGCAGGCAATCGCAAGGAGATTGGCGTAGCTGTCAGCGACAGCCCCACGGGTCCGTTTGTGGATGCAGGTGCTCCCATCGTGAGCGACAGCCCCGTAGGCCACGGCCAGCAGATTGACGTGGATGTGTTCCAGGATCCGAAGAGCAAGAAATACTACCTCTACTGGGGTAACGGCTATATGGCCGGTGCCGAGATGACCTCCGACCTGATGGGTATCAAGAAGGAGACCATCCAGGTGATGACCCCCGAGGGTGGCAGTCTGCAGACCTGGAAGTTCCGCGAGGCTCCCTATGTCTTCTACCGCAAGGGCACCTACTACTTCCTCTGGTCGGTTGACGATACGGGCTCGCCAAACTACCACGTATGCTACGGCACAGCCAAGTCGCCCCTCGGTCCCATCCAGGTGGCCAAAGACCCGACCATCCTCAAACAGGTGCCCGAACTGGAAATCTATGGCACAGCCCACAACTCCGTGCTCCAGATTCCCGGCAAGGACGAATGGTATATCGTCTACCACCGCATCAACAAGCACTTCATCGAGCGTGACAAGGGTCCCGGCGTTCACCGTGAGGTCTGCATCGACCGCATGACCTTCGACAAAAAGGGCAACATCCTTCCCGTCACCCCCACGCTCAACGGTCCCGAGCCTCTGACCAGCAAGAAGAAATAACTCCCAAGCAGTGTCATCGGGGGATTCCCCCAAAAAGCTGCCAAGAACATAAGCAATCAAAAAAAGCCGCCTGTCTGCATTCAGACAAACGGCTTTTTTTTTGATTATCTCTTCGATGCCGGGATTTATGCCTTGGCGTTCTTCTTGCGTTCGTTGTGGTCGAGGATAATCTTGCGCATACGCATGCTCTTGGGAGTCACCTCTACCAACTCGTCTCCCTTGATATACTCCAGGGCCTCTTCGAGCGAGAGCACCGTGCGGGGCACGATGCGGGCCTTGTCGTCGGAACCGCTGGCACGGGTATTGGTGAGTTGCTTGGCCTTGGTCACATTGATGACCAGGTCGTTGTCGTGGACATGCTCTCCCACCACCTCGCCAAGATACACCTCGTCACCTGGATCGATGAAGAACTTGCCACGGTCCTGCAGCTTGTCGATGGAATAGGCATAGGCAGTGCCTGTCTCCATCGCAATCATCGAACCGTTGACACGGCGGGTAATCTCCCCCTTGAAGGGCTGGTACTCCTTGAAACGGTGGGCCATGATGGCCTCACCCTGACTGGCGGTGAGCACATTGGTACGCAGACCGATGATACCTCTCGACGGGACATCGAACTCGATATTCACCCGGTCGGCCTGGCTCTCCATCGAGGTCATCTCTCCCTTGCGGCGGGTCACCATATCAATCATCTTCGAGGCAAACTCCTCGGGCACATTGATGGTGAGTTCCTCTATGGGTTCACACTTCACCCCGTCGATCTCCTTGTAGATAACCTGGGGCTGCCCCACCTGCAGCTCGTAGCCCTCGCGGCGCATGGTCTCGATGAGCACGGAGAGATGGAGCACACCGCGGCCGCTGACAATCCACTTGTCGGTGCTGTCCTCGAAAGGAGCCACGCGCAGGGCGAGGTTCTTCTCCAGCTCTTTGTTCAGACGGTCGTTGATATGGCGGCTGGTCACAAACTTGCCCTCCTTGCCGAAGAAGGGGGAGTCATTGATGGTGAAAAGCATCGACATGGTGGGCTCATCGATGGCGATGGGAGGCAGAGGCTCGGGATTCTCGAAGTCACAGATGGTATCTCCGATCTCAAACTTCTCCAGACCGATGATGGCACAGATGTCGCCACTCTGCACCTCTGCGGTCTTCACATGACCCATCCCCTCGAAGGTATGGAGTTCCTTGATGCGGGTCTTCTCGCGAGAACCATCGCGATGGGCAATGGTGATATTCATACCCTCGGTGAGGATGCCACGGTGTACACGTCCCACGGCGATACGTCCGGTGTAACTGCTGTAGTCCAGCGAGGTGATGAGCATCTGGGGCGTACCCTCAATCACCTTGGGAGCAGGAATCACCTCTACAATCTTGTCGAGCAGATAATGGATATCGGTGGTGGGTTGCTTGTAGTCCTCGCCCATCCAGTTGTTCTTGGCCGAACCATAGACCACGGGGAAATCCAGCTGGTCTTCGGTGGCATTGAGCGAGAACATGAGGTCGAACACCATCTCGTAAACCTCCTCGGGACGGCAGTTGGGTTTGTCCACCTTGTTGACCACTACGATGGGCTTCAGCCCAATCTCCAACGCCTTCTGCAGCACGAAACGGGTCTGCGGCATGGGTCCCTCAAAAGCATCGACGAGGAGCAGACAGCCGTCTGCCATGTTGAGCACACGCTCCACCTCGCCTCCGAAGTCAGAGTGACCCGGAGTGTCTATGATATTGATTTTTACTCCTTTCCAATTGATGGATACATTCTTGGAGAGGATGGTGATACCTCGCTCGCGCTCCAAGTCGTTGCTGTCCAACACCTGACCGCTGAGGTCCTGACCCTCTCTGAAGAGGTTTCCTGCGAGCATCATCTTATCGACCAATGTAGTCTTTCCATGGTCTACGTGGGCGATGATGGCAATGTTTCTAATGTCTTGCATCTTCTTTTACCTTATAAAATCGGATGCAAAGTTACTGTTTTTTTTACAATTATCCATCTATAGAGACAAAAAAAGGAAGGGAGAACCGAAAAAAAGTTCTTCCCTTCCCCTGTAGGTCGATTGCCGACACTGCTGATGGTCAATAGCGGCAACGTTTGGGGTCGTACATCGCATCCCACCAGGAGGAATCATCCTTGAGCCACTTGGCAAACCAGGCGAGCATGGTGGAATACCAGCGGAGCGTCTTACCATACTCCAGGATATGGTGATCCTGGTCGGCCACCAGCACCAGGGCGGTTTCCCGGCCGAGCAGTTTCAGGGCGGTATACATCTGGATACTCTCACCCACAGGCACATTATGGTCGGCATCTCCATGCACAAAGAGCAGGGGGGTATGTATCTTGTCGGCATTGTAAAGCGGACTATGGTCTACATAGAGCTGTTTGTTCTGCCAGGGATAACTGTTGGCCATCGATACCTCACTGTAGGAATAGCCCCAATACCCCTCACCCCAATAACTGGTGTGGTCGCTGATACCGGCATGGGAGACGGCAGCGGCAAAGATGTCGGTCTTGGTCTGCAGATACTGGGTCATGAAACCGCCATAGGAGGCTCCCAGACAGCCTATCTTCTTCGGATTGACAAAGGGATGTTCGGCGGCAAAGCGCTTGGTACCCTCGATGATATCATCGGCCACATAGTCGCCGGCGGTGTTCACATGGCGGGCTGAGAACTCCTGGCCGAAGCCCGTGGTACCGCTGGGTTCCACCACATAGACCACATAGCCCATGGCAGCATAGGAGTGGAAGGAGTAGACGCTGCTGAAGAAACGGCTCGTGGGCGAACAGCCGCCATAGTAGTAGACGAGCATCGGATACTGCTTACCGGCATCAAAGTGGGGCGGCAGATAATAACGGCCACAGATGGTATCACCGCGGGAGTTGACATAGTCCCAGGCCTCCACCTTACCGAATGCCACATCCTGGAAACGCTCGGCAAAAGTGTCGCGCAGGGTCTTGGTTTTCATCGTCTTGGTCTGCACGGTATAGAGACGCTGGGCATTGGCGGCACTCTCACCATTGTAGGCCATCAGCGCTGCTGTCTTGGCGAGCGAGAAGCCACGCACATATTCCTCGGGCACCCGCAGACGCTCGATGCGCAGACTCCTGCCGTCCATCCGGAAGAGGTGCACACAGTCGCGGTCTTCGGCCTTGAAATAGAGGTTGCCGTCGGCCTCGCTCCATTCCATCGACAGCACATTGGGATAGAAGTCACGCGTGAGGGGTGTCAACTGCTTGCTGCTGAGGTCCATCAGATAGAGTTGGGTGTCAATCATGCTGGGGGTTTGTCCCTCCTTCACCTTCTTGCCGATGCCGTCGAACGACTCGGGAGAACCCATGATGACCACCTTTTTCCCGTCGGGTGAAAAGAGGGCACTGCCCACAAACCCGTCTTTCTCCACCAGGGTGTCGGTCTGCATGGTCAGCAGGTCGAGCCGATAGATAGAACTGAGTGTGGTGGGGCGCTGGGTCAACCGAGATGTAGCGGCTGAGAAGAGCAGATAGCGTCCGTCGGCGGAGATATCCTGGAGCCAGCAGGAACGATAGCCGTAGGTGAGCGGCTGCATCACACCCGTCTTCAGGTCATAGCGGGCGAGATAGCCGCGCTTGCGCCATCCCGGTTGCCGGTCGTCGGGATGGATGATTTCATACACATCCTTGCGGTCGGCGGTACCCTCACGCTGCAAGGAGTAGATGAGGTAGTCTTCGGTGGGGGCGATGGTGAAGTAGCCCTCAGGCAACTGTTCGGCCATTACGGTCTCCTGACCAGTGGCAGGGTCTACTGCCACAAGTTGCCGGCCATCCACGCCTGCGCGCGTATAATAATAGGAGTTGGTGCGGGGCAGCCAGTTGATGTTTTCCTGACGCTCGGTGAGCACCTTGCCCGTAGCGGTCTCTATCAAGCGGCGGGTGGTGTCGGTCTGTCCCCCCTTCTTTCTCGTGGAATGGGTCACGATAAGGTATTTGCCGTTGGGCGAGAGACCAACGACCGACAGCCCCACGCCCTCCACCACGTCATGGATGGTGAACATCCTGCGGCCTTGGTTGTCGGTCACCAACCCGTTGGTCTGCTGGCAGATGATGCTCACCTTGGGCTGCTGGGCGGTGTCGGGCAGCGAGAGATACTGGAGGGTGAGACGATGGGTGGCAGGCTCGAGCTTCACCTTGCCGTCCGTATTCTTCACGCCGTCAACATAGAGGCGCCAGTGTTTCAGTCCCTCCACCTTCACCTCAGCCTCCATATAGTTCTGGGTCTCCATCACAAAGTCGGCGATGTTGACGGCGAGTTGCTTCTCCGTCAGAGGCAGCGTCTCCACGGGTCGGCTCTCTCTGGCAGCCGTGGCCATCGAGAAGGGCTGATCGAGCCATTGTGCCGTCTCGAATGCCTTGGAGGTGACATCCACACTGTCTACCATCATCGGGGTCTTCACCTCCACCGGTCCCATATAGCGGAAATGATTCACAACCAAGGTGTCACTCTTCTCTTTTCCTTTCTGGGCAGGAGTCTCGTCGGCGGCCCTCAGCGGTGCCGCAGCCACCATCCATGAGGCGGTGAGGGCACAGGTGAGTGTCCTCAGCAGATAACCATTCGTTTCCTTCATATTTGTTTTCATTGGATAATATTCTTGGGGTATGAATCATGAATACCACGACCCTTGAAGCAAGTTTCTTCAGGGCAAAAGTACGAATTTCCTGCAAACTATCCAAACAAATCAGACTTTTTTCGTATCTTTACCGCCGAATCCAGCATTTTATCAACAATTATACCTTTCAATAGCGTATGGAGAACCTTCAGACTGAGCGTCATCAGACAGGAAATCGTCAGATAGAGAGCCATCCCTTTGTTCCGTTCATTCCCGACGGAGCGGAGTTCTTGATGTTGGGCACCTTCCCGCCCGCCGAGCACAGATGGTGCATGCCATTCTATTACCCTAACTTCCAGAACGACATGTGGCGCATCATGGGCCTCCTCTTTTTCAACGACAAGAACCATTTCATCCTGGAGGGGGAAAAGCGTTTTGACCAACCAAAGATAGAATCCTTTCTCCGGGAGAAAGGCATTGCGATGTACGACACGGCCACCAGAATCATCAGGACCAAGAATACCGCCTCAGACAAGGACCTCGACATCATCGAGGAAACCGATGTAGAGGCGATGCTCCGCCGTATGCCCCAATGCCATACCATCATCACCGCCGGACAGCTTGCCACCTCCACCCTTTGCCGTCGCTTCGGCGTGAAGGAGCCCAAGGTGGGTGAGTATGCCGAAGCCTCCCTTCAGGGGCGGCAGCTCCGCATCTACCGCATGCCCAGCAGTTCGCGCGCCTACCCGATGAAACCGGAACGCAAGGCAGAGCAATATGCGAAGGCGTTTGCCAATAACCTTCCGACAAAATAACAGCATTATCTTTGGAGATCAGCTCAGGATTTGGCCATGTCAAAAAAATCACTTAACTTAGTGGTGCAAAAACAAATATAGACACAACAAGAACGTGCTTTCAGTCATCTCAAGAATGGTCGTCCACTCACCATGTGGATGACCATTCAGGTATTCAGATGGAGAGTTTTATAAATTCCCTAATATCTCGTTTATACACCCTATAAGATAGAAGGGGATATTGACAAGGCGGAATGGCTTGCCCGAGGGCGTTTTGACAATGTCAATAGAATAATTGCCCGACCATATCCTTATGGCAATGTCCTCGGGAGACATGTCCATAAACACTTGTATGGAGCGTAGATGGGCATTTTTGCCGTTTTTCACTTCGATAGGGATTATCCGTGAATCATATAAATATATGAAATCCATCTCCGCTCCGTTATTGGGACGCGACCAGTAGGCACGTCGTTGTCCCACTTTTTCACTCAATGCCAACAGTTCCTGAGCAACAACTTGCTCTGCTATTCTTCCGCGCCATACGTCGAGAATGTCCTTTGCTCCGATAATGTCCTTGCGAATGCCTGCCTGGTAGTTGACTATACCTGTGTCAAACCATATCAGTTTCGGCTTACGTCTTGTCTCGGGTATAACCGGTTGTATGGGTGATGAGGTAGGATAAACAAGCTCCGTAAGCATGGCTTTCTCAAGTAGGCGGAATGCTTCGCTCACCTCACGTGACTGATAGGAAGACTTGGCAAAATTCCCTAATGTGATAGTTTCGCCGGCTTCACTCCAACCATAAGAAAGAATGAAGCGCACAACTTCCGTGAGTTTGTTGCCTCTGACGTATTTTTCAACGTCATCCTTGTAAGCTGTCACGAGAGTATCGAAATAAGTGTCGAGCCCCAGGATGTCTTTATTTTTTGAAAAGGCATCGACTATCTCAGGCATTCCTCCCACAAGCATATATTGCTGGAAAAGATTCATTAATTCGTTGTGAAACGGTAGAGCCATCTCGGGCGATGTGGATAAAATGGCTCTGAGGTTGCCCTTGCCTAATGCTCCAAGGAATTCGAAGAACGAACATGGACGAAGGGCCATATATTGCACTCTGCCTACTGGAAAGCTGACTTTTATGTCAATTAGATTTTCAAGTAACGACCCCGCGGCAATGACGTGCAAATGGGGCAGTTGCTCATAGAAATATCTGAGTCGGGCAATGGTCTTGGGGGAGTTTTGTATTTCGTCGATAAACAGAAGCGTGTCTCCCTTGCGGTTTTCCTTGCCTTTTGAAGCATAGAGCATCGTCTCGAGGTTTTCCATTGATATGTCCATTTCCATCACATTGCGATCCTGTGTTTGCTCCATGTTATAGTAGAGATAGTTGGCATATGTCTTGCCGAATTCATTCACTACGGTAGTCTTTCCTACTTGGCGTGCGCCACGTAGTATCAGGGGCTTACGGGAGTCGCTTGACTTCCATTGATCGAGTCGATGTATGATATCTCTCTTGAACATTTTCTTAATCGTTCTTTCTATACGACTTCTTTATGATATTTTGCCGGCAAAGATACTTAATTATAATTAATTATGCAAGCATTTTCTCGTTTGTGTCGCAAATCAGGGGCAAAATAGTGAAAAATTTGTCGTAAATCAGGGGCAAAATGGTGTGAAATTTGTCGTAAATCAGGGGCAAGATGATGATAATAGGCCTCGAGAAGTAATCAACCTGTCCCCTGACCCTCTATGGAGGTGAGCGATGTTGCCAAGCGACAGATTGCCATCGACTCCATGCAGGTGT
>JAEDMP010000083.1 GCA_016302965.1 Bacteroidaceae bacterium | reverse complement strand
TAAGATCATTATCCAGTTCTGCGGCTGGGACATGATTAAGATGAGGGAAGTGTAATTCAGAGTCAGCATAGAACAACTTTCCTGTCATATAGCCCTGCAGCGAGGCATACATCATGGCGAAAAAGAAGCGGAAATCCTCGGCTGCATCCGCAGACAAAGTGGAGCTCACCGAGCGTGAGAAGCAGGTGCTCTACTATCTGTCAAAGGGCTATACTACCCAGGAAATAGCCGACAAACTGCATGTCAGTTATTTCACTGACAAGGCTCACCGCAACCATCTGGCCAAGAAACTGAACGCCAAGAATGCGATAGAAATCATCATAAAGGGGAAGAAATATCTGTGTTACACCAACTGGAATATATCATGCGGAACAGGAAATCTCTCAGTCCCCTGTTCCGTGTGAATACTTTGGTGATGTTTATTCCTGGATGGAGGGATATTTGCGGGTCCATCCGTCCCATCTCAGCCGCATCACACCGAAGAAGGCTTCGCCGAAGATGCCGCCGCTCATCTTGCTCACACCCTCTCTGCGGTTGACAAAGATGACGGGGACCTCCTTGATTTTGAAACCAATCTTATAGGCCGTAAACTTCATCTCAATCTGGAAACCGTAGCCCTTGAAACGAATCTTGTCGAGTTCGATGGTCTTGAGCACTCGGCGCTTGTAGCACTTGAATCCCGCTGTGGTGTCATGAACCTTGAAGCCAGTGACCAAGCGTACATACTTGGAGGCGAAATAACTCATCAGCACCCGACCGATGGGCCAGTTCACCACATTCACTCCCGATACATAACGCGAACCGATGGCCACATCATAACCCTCGTCGTGGCAGGCGGCATAAAGACGCGGCAGGTCATTGGGGTCGTGGCTGAAGTCGGCATCCATCTCGAAAATATACGCATAGTCATGTTCCAGCGCCCACTTGAAGCCGGTGATATAGGCTGTGCCGAGCCCCAACTTTCCAGAACGTTCAAGGATGAAGAGGCGGTCGGAGTACTCCTGCTGTATGAGCCGTTTAACGATGGAGGCGGTGCCATCGGGTGAACCGTCATCAATGACCAGGATGTGGAAACACTTCTCCAGACCGAAGATGGCCCGGATAATTTTCTCGATGTTCTCTTTCTCGTTGTACGTCGGTATAATGATGATACTATCGCTACTGTTCATGTTGGTGCCTATGGTGGTTTTGATTTTTGTGCAAAGGTAATTGTTTTTTTCCAATTATTCCATCCCATCCCGTTTTTTTTCAGATTATTTTTTTTTCTTCATACAGATTCTCGTTTTTTTATCGTATCTTTGCAGAATATTACATGATTACATTCCTTCGTTGGTATCCGTCCTTATCCAATCAAACGCTTATTAAATAAAACGATGTCAGAAGTCAACAAAGAGATGAGAACAGCATGGGACTTTGTGGAACACACAGGTCACAGCATCTTCCTTACGGGTAAAGCAGGCACGGGCAAGACCACCTTCCTGAAAACCCTCGTAGAGCGCAGCACCAAACGCATGGTGGTGGTGGCACCAACGGGTGTGGCGGCCATCAATGCCGGTGGAGTGACCATCCATTCCTTTTTCCAGATTCCGCTGACTCCCTTTGTCCCCGGTGCCCAGATGAAGAACCGTTTTGACTTCAGCAAGGAGAAACGGAAGATTATCGCCTCGCTCGACCTGTTGGTCATCGACGAGATTTCCATGGTGCGCAGCGACCTGCTGGATGCCATCGATGCGGTGTTGCGCCGCTTCCGCGACCGCTACAAACCCTTTGGCGGTTTGCAACTGCTGATGATTGGCGACCTGCAGCAGCTCACTCCTGTGGTTACTCCTGATGAAGAGGCTATCCTGAAACCTTATTACGATACACCATATTTCTTTGGCAGCAAGGCGCTGGCCGAGACGAACTATGTCACCATCCAGTTAGAGAAGGTCTATCGCCAGCAGGACCCCACTTTTGTCAGCATTCTCAACCATGTGCGTGAGGGCCAGCCCACTGCCGACGACCTGGCCAAACTCAACAGTCGCTATCTGCCCCTGTTCCGCCCCCAACCTGAGGAGGGCTATATCCGCCTGTCCACCCATAACTATATGGCCAACCGCTACAATGAGCAGGAACTGCAGCGGCTGCAGACCCCTGCTGTCAGCTATCGGGCAACGGTAGAAGGCAACTTCCCCGAATATGCCTATCCCACCCATCTGGAACTGACACTCAAGGTGGGTGCCCAGGTGATGTTTATCCGCAACGACAACTCGGGCGAACAGCGCTATTTCAACGGACGTATCGGGCGTGTCACCTATGCGGCGGCCAACAGCCTGCGGGTGGTTTGCGCCGGTGAGACCAAGGAGATAGAGGTGGAGATGGAGGAGTGGGAGAACGCCAAATATGTGCTCAATCCTGAGACCAAGGAAATCATGACCGAGGTGCAGGGCACCTTTAATCAATATCCCCTGCGGCTGGCATGGGCCATCACCATCCACAAGAGCCAGGGACTCACCTTCGAGCATGCCATCATCGATGCCGGACAGTCGTTTGCACCCGGACAGGTGTATGTGGCGCTGAGCCGTTGCAAGACGATTGAGGGCTTGGTGCTGGCCTCGCCCATCGACCTGCCGAGTATCATCAACGACGAGCGGGTGGACACTTATATCGCCCGACAGGAGGTGGAGGCGACGGAGAGCATCAGACGACTGCCCGAACTGAAAGAGGAGTATTACCGGCAACTATTGCTCGAATTGTTCGACTTCAGGATCATATATTATAAAGAGGAGTATCTCTCGCGCCAGTTGATGGAGTTCTGTGCCACGACCCATGCCGCCCTCACCCAGATGCACCGCCATGCCCTGCAGGATGTGAAGGAGAAGGTGCTGGAGGTGGGTGAGAAATGGCGCCGACAGATAGAGGCCTCGCCGATAGCCACGCTTCATGATGCCGCCTTTCTCGATCGGGTGAAGCGCAGTGCCGCCTATTTCGGTCAGGCGCTGCACGATTCGCTCGACCACCCATTGGAACTCTGCAAGACGGCGACGGTGAAGAACAAGGATGCTGCCCGTAGGATGAGTGACGTTTATGCCGAACTCACACTGCTCTACGGCTCGCGACGGCAGTTGCTCGACCGCATCTCCAGACAGGGATTCAGCGTCGTGATGTATCTCAGCGAAAAGCAGCGCACACTGCTGGAACAGATGGACAACAGTGCATCTGCCAGCCGTTCGAAGCGCAAGCGCCAGGAAACGAAGACGAAGGCCAATCATGATCAGGCTAAACAGCAGAAGCCCAAGGAGGAGAAGGTCAAAGAAGAGAAGGCCATGGCGGAGAAGGTTAAATCTCATGAAATCACTTATCAGCTCTTTTTGCAGGGCATGCAGGTGGAGGAGATAGCCATTCGCCGTGGCATGGCTCCCTCGACTATCTATAGCCACCTGGATCATTATGTGGAGACGGGAGATATTCAGCTTGAAGATTTGGTGGATAAGGAGAAAATCTGCCTGATACGAAAGGCCATGGCCAAGGCGGAAGAGCCCGGGTTGAAGTCTGTCAAGCAGCTCTGTCCTGATGAAATCAGTTACGAGGAAATCAGAATGGTGGTGAAGCAATACCAATAATCGATGCTACCTCGCCAGAAGGTAGCATCTTTTGGAAATAATAAAAATTACAATCGCCACTGATGGTCGCAGATATCAGCCACCGAGGGACGGTGGGTAATCAGAAGTATGGTGTCGTGGGGCCGGGCTGCCAGCAGGCGGCTGAAGAGTTCACGCTCGGTGGGTTCATCGAGGGCCGAACTGATTTCGTCGAGCAACAGGATGGATCCCGGACGCAGCAGGCCACGGGCGATGGCGATACGTTGTGCCTGGCCCTCACTGAGACCGCCGCCACGTTCATGCAGGCGCGTGTCGAGTCCTTGAGGCAGTTCGTTCACGAAGTCGGCACAGGCCGTATGTAGCGCGGAGAGCAGTTCGGTGTCGGTGGCATCGGGGCGGGCCACCAGCAGGTTGTCGCGTATGCTGCCGCTCATGAGAGTGTTGCCTTGGGGAACGAATACCAAGTGTCGGCGCATGGAATGGTCGGCGGGATGGCTGAAGCCCTCACCATAGAAAGTGATGGAGCCGCTGTCGGGTTGGATTAGTCCGAGGATGAGGCGGAAGAGCGTGGTCTTGCCCACTCCTGTCGTGCCGAGGATGGCTGTCTTGCTGCCTGGCTGGCAGGTATGAGTCAAAGCGGAGATTACCTCCCTGTCACCTTGGGCATAGCGGTAGCTCACTCCCTCCATCCGGATGCCGAGCCTTAAGGGTAGCCTCTTGGCAGTCCCAGTTTCCTTGCTTGTCGAATCCGGATCCGACTCTTCCGTTTGGCTATCAGCCATCTCCTGCAGACGGTCGATGCTGGCGGTGGAGTTGATGACGGCCGGGAAGGCATTGAGCAGCGAGAGGATAGGTTGCTGAATCTGTCCCACAAGCTGCAGGAAGGAGGTCATCACGCCGAAGGTAATCAGACCGCTGCGCAGACCATAGGCACCCCATACGAAGGCCGCCATATAGCCCAGTCCGAAGGTGCAGCCCAGGGCAAAGCGGCTGGCCATCAGGAATCGGGTACGGCGGATGTAATTGGTGTTCTGCTGTTGTTGCAGTTGTCCCACATGATTCTGTATCCATTGTTCGCCCTGCAGCGAGCGCAGCAGTGCATTATGCTCCATGCTCTCCTGGATTTTCATGAGGATATGGCTCTCGTCTTGACGGATGGAGAGGGTGAGGGACCGCAGCCGGTGGGAGATAAACTTGCCGAGGGCGATGGCGAGGGGGGTGAGGAGCACGAGTGCCCAGGCCAGTCGGGGGTCAAACCAGTGCATGAGCAGGAAGGCTCCTGCCAGCTGCATCGTCATGACCACCATCTGGGGCAGGGTGATGGCAATGGTCTCGCTCACGGCATCGATATCCTTGGCCATGCGCGAGGAGATGTCGCCCGAGTGTATCTCGCTCTCCCCGAAGAGTTTGCGGCGGAAGAGCTGGGCGAACAGGGCGAGCCTGAGCGCTGCCACCTTGCGGATAAAGGCTTTATTGGCGAG
The DNA here is from genome assembly GCA_016302965.1 of Bacteroidaceae bacterium. Taxonomy (GTDB): domain Bacteria; phylum Bacteroidota; class Bacteroidia; order Bacteroidales; family Bacteroidaceae; genus Prevotella. The sequence continues at coordinate 5,352 of JAEDMP010000083.1, read as the reverse complement.
ATAATAGTTGAACTGGCGAATCACCACTCCGAGGATGACCGCTGAGGCCAGGATGGCCACCTGCAGCACCATCTCACGGGTTGATTCCGTGAAGACTACCTCGTCAATGAAGCGCTTGCTCAGCCACACTACCAGCAGGGCCAGGAGGGTTTGTCCCAGTCCCAGAAGGATGCGCGTCAGGATGTTGAGGCGCATGCCCACGGTGTGTCGTGCCAACCAGCAGAAATACTTCATGCCTCGATGATGCCGAGATGAAGCCATTCGCGTGTGATGGCCTCTGTGTCGGCCATGGCGGTGGCGGGGTCTACCTCATATTCTTTGCAGAGCAGGCTGCAGAGTGTTTTAGCCGTGAAGTCACCCTCAGCCTGTTCCCACAGCCAGGCTGCGGTCTCGTTCAGACTGATGAGTTTGCCGAAGTCAACGGCTTCCAGTCCCTCGCCTACAATCACTTTCTCTCCGCACACTTCGCGGAGCACGAATCCTTTTTTCTTTTTCATATCAGAAATTATTAGTCATTGAATGATGGAATAAACGATAAATGGCCAGCAGATACCTGCGAACGGGTCGTAGCCGTAGCCACAGCCTGACGGCTCTCATTCTCCGGGGGGAGTAAAGGTCATGGCGCCTGCCACGACTGTCCAGCACATGCGTGGCTAACGCACGGATATCGCCCAGTTGGCAGTGCTCCACCCCCTGCAGATTGCCGTCGCCCATGAGCGTCACCTCCTGGTTCTCGATCCGGATGATGCGGTGGAGCACATAGCGGCGCTGTTCCACCCATGCCAGCACCACATCGCCCACGCCCGGTTGGGTTGCCTGTTGCAGGATGACACTCTCCTTGCCGCCGATGATGAAGGGCAGCATGCTCCTTCCTCCTACCGGCAGTGTGACGCATACCCCCTCGGCCACCAACCGGACTGCCTCGTCGATAATCTTCACCTGGTTCATAGCGTAGACGAGCAAAGGATGGCGGCATCGGCATCAGGCAGACAGTCGAGATGCCAGATGGGCGTATTGCTGATGAGTTGGTTGACGCTGTGGTGGAGACCGTCGGCTACGCACCTGTCCCAACGTTTACCCGAGATGCTCGAGGTGAGCAGGGCGTAAGCCTCGAGACCCCACACGTGCCGGATAGCATTATGTGGAGCCTGGGCGAGTCCCACAATGCCCCCTATCGGATAGCCCACGTTGCGGTAGCAGGGAGTCTTGCCGCTCCAGGGCGAACCATAGACCCAGGCCTCTTGGTTGTCGAGGATTCTCACTACGGGGTTGTCATCGTTCACGAGTTCTGTGTCTGTCACATGTTTGAGCCACAGCCGGGAGTGGGTGCTCTTGCCCGTGCCGCTCTTGCCGAGGAAGAGGTAAGCGCGGTTGTGGCGGCTCACCGTAGAGGCATGGAAGAGCAGGGTAGAGTAGGGGGCTGAGGCCAGGGCGAAGAGCACCATGAGCGCATTGTCGATGGTGGAGGAATGATGGAGGGCATCGCCATCGTTTTGCCCCGGCTTGCCGGTGAAGAGCTGGAGCGTGGCTTCGCGGTAGTCGGCACTGCAGGTCAGGATGCCTCCCGTCACGCCCCACCATCTGAAGACGAACGCGGGATGCGTACCGATGTGGCCGCAAATAATCTCCTGCCCTTCCTCGTCCTGTCGCCATTCCACCTCAAGTGCGTCGGGCATCTTGTCTGTCGTTGTCACCTCAAGATGGAAAAGAGGATCTGTGGATGCATCCGTTGGGATGGCAAAGGGTTCATAGTGGGAGAGGCGCTTGGCGAGCGAGAGGCAGAGCGAGGAACTCATGCTGACAGCCATCGTGTGGCCGGCCACCTGATAGTGTTTATTCATACGTCAGTGGAGTTTCGTGATACTGGTCGAAGCAGGGGTAATGGGCTTTGGGCTTGGGTTGGCAGAAATCGAGATGCTGGAAGACGGGATTGTTGGCGGCATGCTGCATCTCAGCTTCCGTCTCGAGTGTCACCTCCAGTTTCACATCGGGCAGATTTTCCAGCCGGAAGGCGAAGCGCCCCTCATGATAGGCGATATGGATGCGGCCCTCGGCTATCTCCATGGATGTGTCGAGGTCGGTAATCTCTTTGGGAAGTCGGGGAGATACGCGGATGGTGCGGTTCATCATGTCGGGTTGGATGCCCAGGAAGTGTTGGTACCACACCCTCAACTGTTCACTGTTGCTCCATGCCTGCAGGAACGTGCCCGATGGTTTTGCCCAGGTCTGCCCCTCTCTCGGGTGAGCGTCTGCATTTTCGCTCAGACTGCCTATGGCGCCCTCTTTCAGAGCCTGTCGGTTCATGTTCTTGAAGAGTTGCCAGGCCATCTCCTTCTGTCCGTACTCAATCATCCGTTGCATGGCAATACCATTGTTCCAGAGCCATACGGTGCCGTTGTGATAGGCATCATCCTTGTGGTAGTAGTGCCAGTTCTCGTGTTGCGGATGAAACTGGTCGTCTTCTTGCGAGAGCGAGGCCACGCCCCAGGGGTAGACCAGTTCCTCCCAGCATCGGCGGGTGATGCGTTGCTTGAAGAGATTGTCGGCAATGAGGTCGAAGCAGAAGAGCTGGTTGGGACGGAACTGGAGGTCGGGCGTGCCGTCGGCGTTCAGGTGGTCGTAGACGATGAGCTCACGCTTGTTGCAGAAGTCCCGTTCAAAGTTGCGGGCCACCTTCTCGGCTGCCTCCTGCCATTGGGCGGCATGCTCATGGTCGTTCATGAGCTGGGCGAGATGGGCGGCAGCCGTGAGCTGTCGGAACCACAGATACTGGATGTCGTTGGCTCGGTTGCCGCGTGGCGACCCCGGTATGCCTTTGCGCTTCACGTCCATCCAGGTGTCGGCATCGGCGTGGGTGAGATACCCGTTCTCGTCGGTGTGCCGGCTGAGGCTTTGTTCGGTGCTGAGCACGATGGAGGGGTAGATGTCGCTCAGGAAGGAGGTGTCGCCCGAGTAGTTGAGCAGTTCTTCGGTCTCAATGACATAGCGTGGGGTGCCGTCGGCAGTGTTGTAGATGATGCCTTCGAGGTTGGCACGGTTGGGTATTCGTCCGCAGGTGGGCGAGTTGGCGTCGCGGTCCTGGAACCGGGAGAAATCCTTGAGAATCTCTTTGGTATAGTCAAACTGTCCGGTGACGAGGGTGGCTCCCGGCATGGCGATAAACATGTCGCGTCCCCAGTACTCGTTGAACCAGGGCAGACCGGCATAGATTCCCTTTCCCTGTTGTTCGGTGATGAGTTCGTCCATGGTGAGCGTCATCCATTTGAGTGCCTTGTCGAGTTCGGGTAGATTGGATTGGATGGGGTTGGTGGCGTTGGCGATGTGCTCCATGCGTTGCCGCCGCTGTCCGCACAGTTCGTCGGCATGCTTGCAGTAGGCATCGGCGAGAGCCTGTTGCTGCTGGCTGTTGCCGTAAGTCAGCAGGAATCCCTTCTGGTTGCCATTGATGGTCCATCGGCCTTTTCTCAGTTTGGCTCGGCTTCCGTCCTGGGCATATACGGCCACTTCGTTGGGGTCGGCACCCTCGGGGAAGAGCAGTTGCAGGGCGAGCGACTTGGCCTTGTCGGCCTTGATATCGATGACCACGATGAGCTGGTTGTCGAGCAGCATGAGCCGTTCTTCCACCTGTTTCCACTGGCGGGAGATATAGAGGGGGTTCACCTTCACCGTCGAGGCTTCGGCACGTTTCATCGGTTTGTTGTCTACATAGAGGGTGTAGTCGGAGAGCACCCGCTTTTTGGCCACGTTCCATCCGGCATACCAGTCGCTGGGCTTGTCCTGGTGGGTGCGTCCGTACCAGAAGCCCGACTGCTTGTCGGTAAAAGAGTATTCGCGGTTCTCCGTCTGGTTCACTTCGATGTTGAGTTCCTCAATCGCCTGGGCATGAACCATTGTGCATAGGGCGGTCAAGGCAACCGTCAGGAGCGAGCGTTTCATGATTTTGGGAATGGATGTCATAGGGTTATCGTGTTTGGTTCGTATAGGTAATCAGTCCTTTTCTTGCAAAGTTACGATTTATCTTCCAATTCTCCAAATTTTTTTGTTGTTTCTTTTTTCGTTTTCTATCCATACGATTCGTTATAGAGCCAATTTTCCTGTCTTCATCAATGCGTCCCCCAAATTATTATTCGTTGTCAGTTAGGTCAAAAAGTGGCTTCACTGCAAATATTGTCCCCTGCGGAAGCACTGTCGGGATTCTCAAATCCGGTGGTCGTAATATATCAATGAGACATTGCGTCATCGTGGTTTGATAAGAAACAATACACAGTCGTTGCCCACACAAGAGCGTGTCATTGCCGCAGCCGACATCCTGTATCTGCAAGGACCCAAGGATGAGATAGAACGCTTTGCCTCCGATGCATGTCTGATAAAACAGAATGCCAACACCATCGACTTCTACGACATTGGCATTGCGGAGATTGTGGTAATGCCGGAGTCGCGCCTTGTTGGCCAGTTGCTGCGGCAGTCGCGGCTGCGCGAACAATATCAAATAAATGTTCTCGGTGTGAAGCGAAGCCACAAATATATAACAGAGAACCTACCGGAGGTGAAGCTGAAAGCTGGCGACACACTGCTAATACAAGGTCAGTGGGAGAACATATCGAAGATTGATTCCGAGGAGGAAGACTGGCTGCTGATAGGACAACCGAAGGAAATGGCGGAGCGCGTCACCCTTACATATAAGGCACCGCTGGCAGCAATAATCATGCTTGCCATGATTGCCGTAATGGTGTTCGATTTCATTCCTGTTGCCCCTGTCACGGCAGTCATTGCCGCTGGTTTGCTGATGGTAGTGTCAGGTTGTTTCCGAAGTGTTGATGCCGCTTACAAGACCATCAACTGGGAGAGTATTGTTCTCATTGCAGCCATGATGCCCATGGCAACGGCACTTGAGAAGACCGGTGTTTCGGCTATGGTAAGCCATGGACTTGTGGCATCACTTGGCAGTATAGGACCGATGGCCTACCGGCAGCCGCGTTAAGGCCAACATCTACGAATACTCCCAGAGTGACGGAGAGCGTCTGATAACGCTGATTGACAGTGGAATAGAGGAACTGGAGAAACAGATTGGGCAAGGCGTCATCGTCAAGGCCACCCCGGTGGGTCATATCCGTGCCGAGGTATGCGTCTCCGACGACAGACAGTTCTTGGCGTTGAACATCCTCATGTTTTCCAACTTCAAGTATGTTCCGGTCGGAGACCCACGTCTTTTCCGTGGTCACGACGCCCAGGTAGCCAGCTGCCTGTTCAAGGTAGGGTAATGATGAGGCTGTGTCAAAAGTAGCTGACACAGCCTCTTTTTAGTACGCTCGGCATGAGCATTGTCTAACGGGTGAAAGTCCCGAGTGAGCC
>JAEDMP010000017.1 GCA_016302965.1 Bacteroidaceae bacterium | reverse complement strand
CAGATCAGGAGGTCATCTTTTCAATTCGTTTGCAAATATAGTGATTTTTTTAGAAATACAAGCAATTACCCCCCCCCATTTTTATATTTTTCGGTCATTTATTAAGACAAGTCAATTCCCCTTCTCTCCTGCTTCATCCTGTTTTCTGCGGGAAAAAACAGAAAAAGGATGCACCGGAACGATTCCTTCCGATGCATCCTCCTATGGGTTCTCAGCCTTGGAAAAAGCTTTATTTCACAGTTACTTTACGGACAGTGTTGCCTTGTTTCACCACATAGACACCCTTGTTCAGGTGCTGCATGGCAGCCGTGTTCTCAAAGCGGCCCATCAGTTTGCCCGAGAGGCTGTAGACGGTCAGCTGGTTGGCTTCGGCGGCTGTTGCCTGCTGGATGGCAGTGGCTGTGCCTTTGCCCTCGACGCTCATCTTCACGGTGCTGTAGTTGCCCGTCAACTTCAGGTAGTAACTGCCCTCTTTGCCGGCATCCACACAGGCCTTGTAGATGTAATAGCCCAGGTACTCGCCGTTGTCCCAACTGTTGAAGCCCAGGTAGCGGCCGCTCACATCGTTCTTGGCATCCTCCATGCTTGCATACATGTAGCCACCGATATAGTCGTCGGTCTTCAGCGAGATGGTGTCGGTGGTCAGCTCAATCTTGGCCCAGACGGGTGCATCGTAGGTGCCCTTGGGGATATCGTAGGTCTGGCCCACTTCCAGCAGGATGGGGCTGTTGATGGTCTCGCCGGGTAAGGGTTCGCGGAGCGAGAAGGTGAGATGGGCCTCGTCGTAGACCTGGCTCAGCTGGAGGTTCACAATCCATGCCTCGCCCTCGGCGGTAGCCTTGGTGGCCTCGTAGGTATTCACGAAATTGCCGTCCACATATTCGCTCTTCACCATGGCGGTGAGGTAGGCCGACTCCTCATCCTTGGCATACTGGATTTTTTCGGACGAAGCGAAAGGAATGTCGCAGCGGATGGTCAGGATGCCGTCCTTGGGAGCGGTGTAGCGCAGCCAGAGATTGCCCACCTTCTTGCCGCTCAGGTCGTAGTCGCCGTCGATGTCGAGCGGACAGTTGCGGGCATCGCCGGGCTGGTAAGCCTCTTCAGAGATGCTGAACACATCCTGGTCGGCTGCTCCCTCGATGCGGATGAGATAGGCTTGCTTGGCGCTCACGTCGATGGTGCTGTTGAGCCCGTCGACGATGGCGGTGTAGTTGCCGTCATTCTGGCCGGCACCGCGGGGGAAGGAGACGGTCATGTTCTCGGTGGCGGTAACGGTCAGTTTGCCGTTGAGGGTAGCCACATAACGGTAGTATTTCGTGCCTGTTCCGCTGATGGTGTTGGCACCTGCCACAGCGTTGAGGGGATCCGAGGCGAGGTCGCCTACGTGGATTTCCTCGGTATAGACCTTGAAATGGAGCGGCTGGGTTTCCTTAGAGGTCCACTTCAGGATATAGCGCTGTCCCTCGCTGCCGCCATCGGCCACAATGCGCACTTTCTGCTGGCCGTACTGGCTGTTGTAGCTCTGGTTCTGGGGATAGACGCTCACGCCCGTATAACTGCTGGCCGGTGTTTCTGCAGCCTCCACTACGAGGAAGTAACGCTGGTCGGCAGGCACATCCACCGCATAGTAGTAGGTGCCCACCTCGCTGATGGTTGCATCCTCGGTAGGCAGGTCGAGCACGATGGGAGTGTTCTCCTTGTCGCCGGGTTGATAGGGAGTGATGCTGAAGTCGACGGTCTCGTCACCCTCGGTGGCATTCACCTTGTTCACCATGATATAATAGGTGTTGTTGGGACGGGTCAGCTCGAAGCGCAGGTTGACCGAGCCGACGGCCGACGATGCGGCGGGCGAGTCGTAGTTGAGGCTGGAGAGACTTTCGTACATCTTGGCCTGGCCATCGGTGAGCACGGCATCCGAAGCGAACTTCGCGAAACCGCCCTCACTGCCCGACACGTAGGTGTAGTAATACTTGCCGGCGGCTGCGGGCAGGGTGTTGGCACCCTCCGTCAGCTGGAAGGGCATGTCGATGGAACCGGGTTGGGGGAAGGTCATCGTGGTGGAGAGCACGACGGGGTCGTAGTTCTTCAGCACGAAATGGTAGGTCTCGCCGCGTTTCACCGTGGTCTTGAGTTTGTAACTCTGTGAGTCACTCTCATACTGGAACGAGGCATTCACCCCATTCACCGTACAGCCTGAAACATACGAGTGGGCGGTGATGACCAGCACCCCGTTCATCGTCGGGGCATACTGGGCATAGTAGGTCTGCTGGTCATAGCCTTGGGCATAGTGGTTGCCGAGAATCTGGGTCTGGTCGAGTTTGAGGTCGAGCGCATCGTCGGCCGTGAGACCCTTTCCGATGCCCTGGATGCCAGTCACTACTTCGGCATTGAAGCCCACGGTGATGGAGTTGGCGTTATACGAAGAGCCCGAGATGCCCACATAGACGGTGGTGCCGGGAGTCAGACCGATGGCTTTGCGTGGATAGTTGTATTCGGCCGTCTTCAGGGTGATGGTGTCCACCTTGCCCGTAGATTCATCTTCCACGAGCCCCTTGACAAAGGCGTTGCAGCTGGTGCTGGGGTTGATGGTGAGCATGGCGGGTTCGGTGGCGGTATATTTCCAGTAGGCCACGACCGATGAACCCTCGGTGTACTCAAAGCTGTTGGCACCCGGCTGGAGGTCGAGGGCCGTCTGCATGGTGGTTTGTGCCATGCCGCAAGCGGCAAGTGAGGCAACAAACAGGGTGAGAATCTGTTTCTTCATGATTTTCCTGATTTATTTGTTGTTGGTTTGATGACAAGGATGTTTTTATTTGAGGCAAGTGGGTGGGGAGCGCTTATCTCCCCACCTGAATCTTGTAACTCTGTTTCTTGCCGTTGAGGGTGGTCTGGAGCAGGTAGATGCCCGATGGCAGCGTCTCGGTAGAGAGCTGGTTGGCGGCCGTCTGCATCACTTCCTGACCCGACATATTATATAAGGTGGCGGCATCGCAACCCTCGGGCAAGACGATGAGATGGCCGTTGCGGAGGAGGGCACCCCTGGAGGCATGGATGTCGGAGATGCCGGTTTCGCCAGCCTCCTCGATGTTGATGGCAGCTATCTGGATATAGGAATAGCCGTCGAAGGGAAGGTCGGAGCAGAGGTGGAGTCCCACGCAGCGCACGCCATCAGTGCCGGCGGGCAGTTGGGCGATATAGTCGGTGGTGGGCATGGGCTCGCCTTCGGTGGGCGAGATGATGAGCCGGTCCACTTTCACCTGCTTGGCCACCTCGTTGGTGGAACCGAGCGTCACATCGAGCACCTCGTCACTGATGGAGCGGGCGGTCACACGCACCTGGTAGGTCTTGTCGGCCTCGAAGTTCAGCGGTGGCGTGATGATCCATTCGTTGGCATCCTCCTCTGCCACGCCGATGGTGGGGTTGAGGATGTATTCCACACAGACGAGGGTGTTTCCAAACTGGTAGTAGCCGTAGGGAGAATAGTAGGTCCAGGTGAAGCCGTCGTTGTTGGCATCGGTTGCCTGCCATTGGTTGGTGAAATAGGTGAGGTCGCCAAAGTCTTGCTCGACAGGTATATCCAGGGCCTTGCCCAGCACGTAGCTGCCCGGCATGGCGGCAGCAGTCTCGCCGTAGGCATTGCAGGCATAGACCGTGTAGGTGTAGCGACCCAGGCGGCGCAACGACTGGTCGGTATAGCTGTTGCCGGTGAGTCCTTCGGCCACGACGGTCTCGTCGGGCATTCTCACAATCTTATAGCTCAGGCCCTCGGTAGAGAAGAAACCGTTGTTGAAGCCGGCTTGGGGAGCCTCCCATGAGAGGGTGATGGAGCTGCATCCCTCGCCCACCTGGGCCTTCATGCCGGTCACCTGGGCGGGGTAGTCATGGCCTACGTAGGTGAAGATATTGCCGTGTTCACCCTCACCCTCAGCGCTGGAACAGTAAATCGAGTAGCGGAAGGCACCGTCTTTCTCGATGCTCGAGTCTGTATAGCTCATTTCCGCACCGGGTGCGGCAGCATCAATGGTGGCAATAGGCAATCCGTTGCGGACAATGGTCACGGTGGAGATTGCGGTCAGCTCATCACCGGAAAAGGTGGTGGTGGGGTTCTTCCAGCGAAGGGTGGCGCTGAGCTTGCCGTCTTGGTCGGCCTCTACGGTCAGTGCGGTGGGGGCGGCGGGAGCGTTGTCGCCACCTTCCACAAAGGGGATATAGAGCGAGAGCAAAGCCGAATAGACACCTACCTGTCCGAGGTTCTCCATCTCTACAGGATTTTTGGAGAGGTCCATCTCAATCAGATACGTGTTGCGCTCGTCGTTCTCCGGGTTGCTGTTGGTGCAGGCGGCCCAATAGAGTTTGCCGTTGGAGAGGTCAAACTCCATACTCTGGTTGGAGAGCATACCCTTGCGTTGGGTGTCGCATATCTCGGCCATGGCACCGTCATTTTTGTTCACCAGGTAGAGTTTGCCGTTCGTGCCGATGGCATAGAGCTCACCCTTCTTGTTGGCGGCGATGGTGCCGCAGATGGTGGAAAGGTTGGCCACCTTGGTCAGTTCGGCTGTCTCGAGATTCACGGTGTAGAGGGCGGAGACACCATACTGGAAGCCCACGGCATACATCGTTTGGGTGGTGTAATCATAGGTCATGTCCTGCAGTTTCAGCGACACGTCGCTTTCGGTGGTCCAGGGACCGATAACCGTCTTCTTGCCCGAGACGAGGTCGTAGGCAATGAAGTCGCTGGCCTGCGGACCATACTGGTTGAACACATACTCACAGGCGTAGAACACGTTGTTGGCGCAGGCACCGGCAAAGATGCCGACGCTGTTGGAGTAGGGGAAGACAAGATTGGCGTTGAGCAGGTCGTCCATATAGAACTCGCTGTAGCCATAGCCCGGGAGAGCGGAGTTGTTCAGAAAATAGCCGTACATCTTGCGGTGTTTCACGGCGGTGGCCGACATTGACAGGGCAATGACTGCCAGTGTAAGCATCAGTAGTAATCTTTTTCTCATGATGTTTAATTTTAGATAATAAGGATAGTATGATGGAAAAATGGATGGTTATTTGACGGAGATTTTCCGGGCGTGCCCTCCTGCGCTTACCACATAGATTCCTTGGGGAAGTTGCAGATACTGGCTCTCCTCGGTGGAACGGCTCCTCAGCTGGCCTTGGCTGTCGGCAACCGTCACGCCAAGCTGTTGGGGATTGCCAATCAGCAGGCCTCCCTCTGTCGCTTCTATGCGGAATGGACATTCGGCTGCTGTCTGCCCGATGCCGGCCAGAGGGGCGTTGAAATCGAAGAAAACGGCTCCATTCTCCTCGCGGATGCGGCTCAGCGTGGCAGTGAAGGGATACTCAGACTGGTGCCAGAAGAGGTGCTCGTTGTCGGCAGCCGTGAGGGTGGTATACTGGTTCTGTTCGCCGGGGAACACATCGGTTTCCAGTGTCTTGCGCGATGTAATCCCGTCGGCAGGCACCAAGGCCACGTGTTCATAGCCCGAATAGACGGTGTTGACACGGTTGGTGGACCATAGCGACGACACATAATGGACATGGGAGACCAGGAGGCCATGACCGGGCAGGGCGGCATCGAAGCCGATGGGTTGGCGGTTTTCGAAGGTGAAATACTCGTTCTTGTCTTCGCCGCAGACCAGGAAGTAGGCATCGGGGGTGGTTGACAGGGCATCGAGCCGGTAGTCTGTGCCCGGTTCGGACAGAACCTTGGGCTCTAGCCATCCGAGCGAATACTTGTCCATGGCCGTGAATCCCGCCGGTGTGCGCGACTCATCATTGTAGAGACCTACGTCCATCAGGTCCCAATACATCATGCCTTCGCATCCTGTATATTTGGAGTCGTAGATGTCGGGCAGACCGAGGATATGGGAGAATTCGTGACAGAAAGTGCCGATTCCATCGATTTGTGTACCCGTGGTTCCGTGCAGTTCGCTGGAGCAGGAACTCTGTCCGAGATACATGCCGTCGTAGGTCTTCCACGACTCGTAGGTGAGGTCTTTCGATTGGGGCCAGATGCAATCCTCCGGGGCACCCTGAGCCTGGCTATAGCCCGCATAAATGACGTAGAGGAAATCGACCGTGCCGTCGTCATTGAAGTCGTAGCGGCTGAAATCCACGCTGTCAATCTTGTTGGCCTCGTTGCTGGCATCCACCATCAGTTCCACGATATTTTCTGTCAGCCCGTAGTAAGACATGGGATGGGGCAGGGTGACGGGGCCTATGACATCAAATTCGGGTGAGAAGAGCCCGCCCGACTGCTCCACAAAATAATCGTGGATGCTGCCCGAGGCGTGTGGACCCTGGTAACCCTTCTCGTTGGCGAGACGGTCGAAGAGGTCGTGGCAGTCTTCGTGGGCGAATTTCTTGTCGGTGAATTCAGCCAAAATAATCACACCCTTGCATTTGCCGGTCGTGGGGAAAGTCTTCTTGACTACTCCTGGCGTTTGGGCGGCTTTGCTCCTCTCGTTCCGCTGGTGCTCCGTACGAAAACTTTCGCGCAGGCGCTGTTGGAACCGGGCATCGGCGAAAGGCTGTGACGAAATACTGCCGGCCGGATCCTGGCGGGCAATGGTGGTTGAGGCTACCACCCTGTTGCCATCCTCGGGGGCGGTAGTGGCATAGCAGAGGTAGCCCTGGCTGTTCTTGCAGAGCATGAGCCCGTTGGGGGTCTCGTAGTAATGCAGGTGTTCGTCACCTCTCAAACAGACCGTCAGCACCTGGCCGTCGGGCTGCAGGAAGCGCAGGGGATAGGGGGAGGCCGGTGAAGCCCATGCCGACCAACAGCCGGCCAGCAGGCTCAGGAGCAGCGTCCATCTGATGCCATTCTTTTTCATGATGTGTTTCATGATGTGTTTTTTGATGTTTTGATTCATACAAATGGTTTGCTTCATACAAAATGCGTTATGGAGCGCAAAGTTATAAAAAAACGGGGTGAAGGCTGACATTTTCCAGATGTGATTGTTTTGTATTTTGTAAAATGAAAGTGAAAAAGCCTCTTTTTCTTTTATCTTGTTGGGTTTTCTCCCGTTTTTTATGTACTTTTGCAATCAAATGAAAGCTGTATTATTACATATTTGTTCGCTTGTAGCGCTCATGGCTGCCTGGTTTCCGATGCGGGTGTGTGCACAAAATACCGAAAAACAAACGGCGGCTGACATCTGTCAGGAGGCCAATGCCTACTATGACCGGGAACAGTATGCCCTCGCCATGACCCGATATATCGATGGCATGGAGGCTGCAGAAAAGGAGCAGGATATGCAGACCTACATGGTCTGTACGGGCTGTGTGGCCAATATCTATGAGGCCATCGGCGACTATGATGCCGACATCATCTACCTCTTCAAAGGATATGATGTGGCGGTGAAGGTGGGTAGCCAGAACTTCAAGAGTATCTACCTCTCCAATATCGTGGCGGCTTACTGCAGGCTAGGCTATGCCGGACTGGCCCGAAAATACTATCAGTTGCAGGCGGCTACTCCCTGTACCAACGATACCACCGAGTGGCGCTATTTCCTCATCTACAACCAGGCGCGCATCCTGCAGGCAGAGGGACGCTTTGACCATGCGATTGCTGTTCACCGAAAGGCTCGCTCATTTGTGGAGCAACGGGGCATGGACAGCATTTATGCCGTCTATCAGACTTGCGAGATTGGCAATATCATGCTGAAGAAAGCGGATTATGACCAGGCGCTGGCCTGCGGCTACGAGAGTTACCGTGACGCCTGCCGCCTGCACAACAAGGAGTTGCAGGTGACGGCTCTTGACATCTTGTCGAATGCCTATCGCTCGGGGGTATCGCCCGACTCTGCCAACAAATATCATAATCTGTATCTGACCATGTCAGACTCCGTCTTCAATGCACGGAATTTCTACAAGGCCCGCAACAATATGTTGCAATATGAGAGCAGGAAGAATAGTCAGCATATCAACCTGCTGCATACCATCATCGACAAGCAGTATCTGGTCATCACCGCCATCTCCCTGTTGTTCGCCCTTTCGCTGCTCTTGTTGCTGCTCCTCTATTACAAGCACCGCAACCTGAGAGATACCCAACGCCTGCTCATCGCCAAACACAAGGAGATTGAGCGGGCCAACCTGCGCAATTCACAGCTGAACGAGTGCCCGTACCCTTCGGGAGAAGGCACGGAACCATCTACTTCTGCTCTGGCCCAGGACGAATCCTTGCCCTTGTCCAAACAACAGCAGGAGCAACTGCTCAGACGTATCGTGCAGGTGATGAGCGACTCGACGCTTATCTGCAATCCGGACTTCAGTCTGGAACGGCTGGCGCATATCGTGGACTCCAACCGCACCTATGTGTCCTTGGTCATCAACAACACGTACAACAAGAACTTCAAGTCGCTGCTCAACGAATACCGAATCCGCGAGGCCTGCAAGCGCCTTTCCGACAAGGAGCATTATGGAAACATCACCATTCAGGCGGTCTACGAAGAGGTGGGCTATACGAATGCCGCCAGTTTCATACGCGCCTTCAAGAAAGAGATGGGTATGAATCCTTCTGTCTACCAAAAACTGGAAGAGGATGGGAGAGCAGGCAGGGGTGCGGCGATGGGAGAGGAGGCCGAATAGAATAGTCTCCTCTTTTGCTCGCTCAACGCCAAACAATTACCAAGAGCGCTCAACTCCACTTGGGTGGCAGTGCGTCAGAAGAAGTATATCCTGTCGTTTCATGATGGGTTCATCGCATTTTTTAATTGCTTGCGTTCATCCTGTTACCCTGGCATTGTCAGCCCTTTCGCGTCCTGTAACAAACGTCCACGCCATAATTGTCTTAGAAACCAATAATTGATTTTTTATTGCATGAATTTTGATAGATTGTCCCATCCTTTTTCCATTAAAAAATTGCAATATTTTTGGAGATATGAAATAAGTGTCGTAACTTTGTCGCGAAATGTGGGCTTACCTCTCCTGCAACGGACATGAATGTTATGGGTACATATATCAATAAAGGTAATAGTGAGTTCCGTGACATTGTCACTCACGAGTATGTTGACAAGACCTCGCTGATACCACTGATCAACGCCACGCTCAATTCCGAGCGTCGCTACAGCTGCGTCACCCGCTGCCGCCGTTTCGGCAAGTCGATGGCGGCAAAGATGTTGTGTGCTTACTACGACAAGTCGTGCGACTCGCGCGAGCTTTTCGTGGGGTTGAAGGCGGAGAAGGACAAGACGTTCGAGACTTACCTCAACAAGTACTATGTGCTCTATCTTGACGTGACCTCGTTTACTGCAAGGCCAGAGTTCAGAACGAATATAGTTAGGATAATACAGGAAAAACTCATGAATGAGTTAAAGAATGTTTTCCCCGATGTGAAGTATGAGGATAAATCCGACCTGATGGATATGCTCGCCTCGATTCACGAAGCCACGGGAGAGAAGTTCTTCTTTATCATCGACGAGTGGGATGCCATCTGCCGCGAGTTTCCCGGTCGCCAGAAGATGAAGGGCGACCCCGAAACGGTCACTCCCACCATTTTGGATGAATACGTTATGCTGCTTCGCCGCTTGTTCAAGACACAGGACTCTGATAAGGTCTTCGCTGGTGCCTATCTCACAGGCATCCTGCCTATTAAAAGATACAACACCGAGTCGGCGTTGAACAACTTCCGCGAGTACTCAATGATTAATCCAGGCAGATTGGCAGCCTCACTTGGATTCACACATGACGAAGTCGTTTCTCTATGTCAGGAATATGACATGGACATGAGCGAGATGGAACGCTGGTATGACGGATATCGCATTGGCAATGAATCTCACATTTTCAATCCCTATTCCGTGATGAGGGCAATTGACGATAACCGATATAGAAGCTACTGGACTTCAACCGGTGCCTACGACTCTGTCATCACCTATATCCAGATGAACTACGATGGACTCAAAGATGACATCATCCGTATGCTGTCGGGAGAGCGTGTTCCAGTGAATACGACTGCATTTCAAAATGATATGCATGTGGTAAACAACAGAAACGATGTATTGACTGTTCTGATACACCTTGGCTATTTAGCCTACGATTATACAACGAACAAGTGCTACATACCTAACAAGGAGGTGGCTGATGAGATGAACAATGCTGTCAATGCAACAAAATGGACCCAATTAGCAAAAACCATCGAAAACTCTCAGAACCTTCTCGATGCCACTATAGCAGGTAATGAACAGGCGGTGGCAAAAACCATCGATATTGCTCACGACGAGAACACGAGCATTCTCTCATACAACGACGAGAACTCGCTTGCCTGTGTACTCTCCGTAGCGTATATATGGGCGAAGAATGAATATGTTATCCACCGCGAATATGCCACGGGCAAGGGATATGCCGACCTCGTGATGATTCCTCGCCGCAACGTCAGCAAGCCGGCCCTTGTCATAGAACTAAAATTCAACCACTCTGCCGACACTGCAATCGACCAGGTAAAGCGCAAGCAATATCCCGCAAAGATTGCCGAATACACTGGCGACATACTGCTCGTGGGCATCAACTACGATAAAGAGACGAAGCAGCATACGTGCAAGATAGAAAGGACAGCCATATGTCGTATATCGGGGAGTGGAGATGGTGACATGCGATGAAATACGATAAGATTATGAACTTGCAGCTAAAAAACGTGCATCTATGAAAGAAAACAAACTCGCCATCGTGGTACCCTGTTACAACGAGGAGGCGGTACTCAAAGAGACCAACCGGCAGCTCACCCGCGTAATCGACCAGTTGGTGGCAGAAGGGTTGGTGGATCACCAAAGTTATATCATTTATGTCAACGACGGTAGCAAGGACCGCACCTGGCAGATTATCGCCGACCTGTACAAGCGCAGCCCTTACGTCTGCGGTATCAACCTCTCCAGTAATGTAGGCCACCAGAACGCCCTCATGGCAGGAATGGAAGTGGCGGAGATATGGGCTCATGCCATCGTCACCATCGATGCCGACCTGCAGGATGATGTGAAGGTGATTCGCGACATGGTAGTGGCTTACCACGAGGGAAAGGACATCGTTTACGGCGTGAGGAAAAAGCGCGAGACCGACACCTGGTTCAAGCGCACCACTGCCCTGGCCTTCTACTCGCTGATGAAGAAGATGGGGGTGAAGACTGTATATAACCATGCCGACTACCGGCTGATGTCGTACCGTGCCGTGCAATCCCTGCTCGAATACCACGAGCGCAACCTCTTCCTCCGTGGCTTGGTGCCGCTGATGGGCTATCAGACCGCCTGTGTCTACTATGACCGTAAGGAACGGTTTGCCGGCGAGAGCAAATACCCCTTCCGCAAGATGCTCGCCTTTGCCATGGACGGCATCACGAGTTTCTCGGTCAAGCCCGTCCATTTTGTGCTGCTGCTCGGTATCTTTTTCCTCTTCATCGCCCTGGGCATCCTGGTCTACGTGGTACATGCCTGGATGGCGGGCAAGTCGGTGCCGGGATGGTCGTCGCTCATGCTCTCGATGTGGTTCTGCTCAGGATGTACGCTCATTGCCCTGGGCATCGTGGGAGAATATATCGGAAAGATTTATATGGAGGTGAAACAACGCCCCCGATACCATATTGATGACATGCTGACCAAAGAGAAAGGCTGAAAACCTTTATGCCGGTATACCTTGTTTTATTATATATTGAACGAAAAACGATAGATACCTTTCCTGTTATACCCCTACTACCTATGAATAAAAGAAACATCCTGACACTCGTGCTGATGTTCGCCGCCCTGGCGACATCCGCCAACCAGAGGCTGCTCCAACTGCCGGCCGACACCGCCGCTTTGGCCGACCGCCTTTGTCAACCCCGCCAATGGGCACCCCTGCCTGCAGCCGGCGATCCTTACTGGCAGGAGAACCTGCCCGAGAACCTGCGCCAGAGTTATATCCGCTATGGCGAACGCTACCAGGGGAAACCCTGGCAGTCGCTCTCGGTCACCCTCTTCTCTGAGTTCAAGACACAGGGAAACCGCGTGCGCTACGAGGCTTTCTGCTTTGCCAAACGGAGGCAGCTTGCCGCCCTTGCCATTGCGGAACTTGCTGAGGGTAAGGGGCGTTTCATCCCCGCCATTGCCGACGGACTATGGAGTACGCTCGAAGAGGAATGGTGGGGACTGCCTGCCCATTACGGTACGCCTGTGCCCCGGGCCGAAGACCAAAATGTCGATCTCTTCAATGCCGAGACTGCAGGACTCGTGGCATGGACCACCTATCTCTTCAGAAAACAACTCGACCAGATTACGCCCATGATTGGCAAGCGGGTGGATGACGACATCGAACGCCGCATCCTGCAACCCGCACTCCGACACAACCACTGGTGGAAGACGGCCGGCATGAACTGGAACCCCTGGATCTGTTCCAACTGGCTCAGCTGTGTGCTGCTCTATGAGGGTGATAGAGGCCGCCAAGTGGAAGCCGTGAAGCAAATCATGATGGCCATGGATGCCTTTGTGGCGGCCTATCCCGATGATGGCGGTTGTGATGAGGGTGCTGACTACTGGGACCGGGCTGCCGCCTCGCTCTATGACTGCATGCACCAGCTCAACAGTGCCACCACCGATGCCTATCCATTCTACAGCCAACCCAAACTGAAAGCCATGGCCGCCTATGCCTATAAGATGTATATCGGTGAGGGCTACTGCGTCAACTTCGCCGATGCCCACTCCAACCGCATTCCCCACAAGCTCAACGTCATCTATCCCATGGCATGCTCCTTCGGGGATGCCACCCTCAGAGGTTATGCCGCTTATCTGGCCAAGAGCCAGGACTTTACAAACGATGCCGCCGCCATCTTCGACAAGAGCGGTAACTGGCCGACGCTGGGGCGCGAACTCTTCCTGCTGACCACGGTGAAGCAACTGATGGGGGAACCCGTAAACGAACCATTGCTCGACGACAGTTGGCTGCCCCGGCTGCAGGTGATGACCGCACGCCGTGGCTCCCTCTTCCTGGCCATGAAGGGCGGGCACAATGACGAGAGCCACAACCACAACGATGTGGGCAGCTTCATCGTCTATGCCGACGGGCAACCCTTGCTCATCGACCCCGGAACAGGAGAATACACCTCGAAGACCTTCAGCAGCGGACGCTACTCCATCTGGACCATGCAGTCGCAATACCATAACTTGCCCCGCATCAACGGATGTGACGAGAAGGAGGGACGCCAGTTTGCTGCCCAGGCTGTGAACTACCGCAAGGGCAGTCTCGACATGCGCATCGAGGGAGCCTATCCGCCTGAAGCCCGTGTGAAGAGTTGGAAACGCAGTGTCAGGATTGACGGAAAGAAGAAGGCGCGTGTGACCATCACCGACAGTTATGAACTCGACACCATTGCCGCCCCCACCCAGCTGATGTGGGTCTCAGCCGTCAAACCGGATGCCTCTATCCCCGGTGTCATCCGTCTTGGCAACCATGGTCTCTACTATCCGAAAAACCAAGCCAAAGCCACTGTTGAGGATTTGGAACCCTTGATGGACAGCCACTTGAAGACCATGTGGAACGGGCCGCTCTACCGCATCGTGCTCACCCTTGAGAACAAACAGAAAGCCCGCATCACCTGCTATGTGGAGTAAGTGTGTGGAGTGAGGAAGAACCCGGCAAAAGAGCCCGATTCATTAAAAAAAGAAAATATTTTCGATTATCTTCGTTTGTTACAATCGTTTTCATTACCTTTGTACGAAATTTATTTATAGATGTTTTAAAATAAGATGAACGTAATTACAAAAACCCTTCAATTGGCTGATGGCAGAACCATCACCATTGAAACCGGGAAAGTGGCAAAGCAGGCCGATGGAAGCGTGGTGCTCCGGATGGGCAACACCGTACTGCTGGCTACTGTTTGTGCCGCAAAAGATGCAGTTCCCGGAACAGATTTCATGCCGCTGCAGGTTGACTACAGAGAACAGTATGCCGCAGCCGGTCGTTTCCCTGGAGGATTTACCAAGCGCGAAGGCAAGGCCAGCGACAATGAAATCCTCACCTCTCGTCTGGTAGACCGCGTGCTTCGCCCGCTCTTCCCCTCCAACTACCATGCAGAAGTATTTGTGAATGTGATGCTGCTCTCTGCCGACGGCGTTGACCAGCCCGATGCGCTGGCTGGCTTTGCTGCCTCTGCCGCCCTGGCATGTTCTGATATCCCCTTCGAATGTCCCATCAGTGAGGTGCGTGTAGCCCGTATCAAGGGCGAATACGTCATCAATCCCACCTTCGAGCAGATGAAGGAGGCCGACATGGACATCATGGTGGGTGCCTCTGCCGAAAACATCATGATGGTGGAAGGCGAGATGAAGGAAGTGTCTGAGCAGGATATGATCGGTGCCCTCAAGGCTGCCATGGAGGCCATCAAGCCCATGTGCGAACTGCAGACCGAACTGAGCAAGGAGCTCGGCAAGGACGTGAAGCGCGAATATGACCACGAGGTGAACGACGAGGAACTGCGCGAGCAAATCAACAAGGAACTCTACCAGCCCGTTTATGACGTGACACGTCAGGCACTCGACAAGCAGGCACGCCACGATGCCTTCGACAAGATTCTCGAAGACTTCAAGGAGAAATACAATGCCGCCCATACCGACCTCTCAGAGGATGAACTCGAAGAGAAGGCTGCCGAGATGGACCGTTACTACCACGACGTGATGCGTGACGCCATGCGCCGCTGCATCCTCGACGAGGGCATCCGCCTCGACGGACGCAAGACCGACGAAATCCGCCCCATCTGGTGTGAGGTATCACCCCTGCCCATGCCCCACGGAAGTTCTATCTTCACCCGTGGTGAGACCCAGAGCCTCTCTACCTGTACCCTCGGTACCAAACTGGATGAGAAGATGGTTGACGATGTGCTTGACAAGAGCTACATGCGTTTCCTGCTCCACTATAACTTCCCTCCCTTCTGTACGGGTGAGGCCAAGGCCCAGCGCGGCGTAGGCCGCCGTGAGATTGGTCACGGACACCTCGCCTGGCGCGGACTGAAGGGACAGATTCCCGAAGACTTCCCCTATACCGTGCGTCTGGTGTCACAGATTCTCGAGTCTAACGGCTCCTCGTCTATGGCTACCGTTTGTGCCGGTACGCTCGCTCTGATGGATGCCGGTGTGCCCATGAAGAAACCCGTGAGCGGTATCGCCATGGGTCTCATCAAGAACCCCGGTGAAGACAAGTATGCCGTATTGAGCGATATCCTCGGCGACGAGGACCACTTGGGAGACATGGACTTCAAGACCACCGGTACGAAGGATGGTCTGACAGCCACCCAGATGGATATCAAGTGCGACGGACTGAGCTTCGAGATTCTGGAGAAGGCACTCATGCAGGCCAAAGCTGGTCGCGAGCACATTCTCTCCAAGCTGACTGAGACCATCGCCGAGCCTCGTGCAGAGATGAAGCCTCAGGTTCCCCGTATTGTCCAAATCGAGATACCCAAAGAGTTCATCGGAGCCGTTATCGGTCCTGGCGGTAAGATTATCCAGCAGATGCAGGAAGACACTGGTGCCACCATCACCATCGACGAGGTGGACGGCGTAGGCAAGGTACAGGTGAGCGCACCCAACAAGGACAGCATCGATGCCGCTCTGGCCAAGATCAAGGCCATCGTGGCCATCCCCGAGGTGGGCGAAATCTATGAGGGTACCGTACGCTCCATCATGCCTTATGGCTGCTTCGTGGAGATTCTGCCCGGCAAGGACGGTCTGCTCCATATCTCGGAGATTGACTGGAAGCGACTCGAAACCGTTGAGGAGGCAGGTATCAAGGAGGGTGACAAGATTCAGGTGAAACTTCTGGAGATTGACCCGAAGACCGGCAAATACAAACTCTCGCACCGAGTGCTGATTGAAAAGCCCGCCGACTATGTGGAGCGTCCCGCACGCCGTGAGCGTGGTGAGCGTCCCGAAAGAGGTGAGCGTCGTCCCCGTCCTGAGCGCGGAGAGCGCCGTCCACGCCCCGAGCGTGGTGAGCGTCGCCCCCGTCCCGCTAACGGAGACGTAGAGGAGCGTCACGAGAATCACGAGCCCCGTGATTTCAATGACTCGCTCGACCACATGGACTTCTAATGCCATGAAATATTTACAGTAGAGGTGTGCCCGTCATGGGGACACCTCTATTTTTGTTGTTTTGAGGTCGGAAAAACGGGAGAATATAAGGTGGGTTCAAAAAAAAGTTGTAATTTTGCAGCCTATAACCCATTGCCCGAATAAGAGGGACAACAGCAATGACAAACGAACAGAAAGCAAACGAAGTAAAGGTGAACCAGGACCAGACGAATGAGCAGAATGCTTACGTGAAACAAGTGGCTGAACAGAAATATGAGTTCGGCTTCATGACCGACGTGCATACCGAAGTGATTGAGCGAGGACTCAATGAGGACGTGGTGAGGCTGATCTCCCAAAAGAAGAAGGAGCCTGAGTGGATGCTCGAATTCCGGCTGAAGGCTTTCCGCTACTGGCAGACACTGAAGCAACCCACCTGGGGACACGTCAACCTGCCCGCCATAGACTATCAGGCCATCTCCTACTATGCTGACCCCATGGCCAAGAAAGACAAGGAGGGAAAGAAGGAGATTGACCCCGAACTCATGAAGACCTTCGACAAACTCGGTATTCCGCTGGAAGAGCGCTTGGCGCTGAGCGGTGTGGCCGTAGATGCCATCATGGACTCGGTATCGGTGAAGACCACCTTCAAGGAGAAACTCGCCGAAAAGGGTATCATCTTCTGCTCCATCGGCGATGCCATACAGCAGCATCCCGACCTTGTGAAGCAGTATCTCGGCACTGTGGTGCCCTATCGCGATAATTTCTATGCTGCTCTCAACAGTGCTGTGTTCAGCGACGGCTCCTTTGTCTATATCCCCAAAGGCACACGGTGCCCCATGGAACTCAGTTCCTATTTCCGCATCAATGCCGCCAATACCGGACAGTTTGAGCGCACACTCATCGTGGCCGACGACGACAGTTATGTGTCGTATCTCGAGGGGTGTACCGCCCCCATGCGCGACGAGAACCAGTTGCATGCCGCCATCGTGGAAATCGTGGTGATGGACAGGGCTGAGGTGAAATACTCGACCGTGCAGAACTGGTATCCCGGCGACGAGCAGGGCAGGGGCGGTGTGTTCAACCTCGTGACCAAACGTGGAGACCTGAGAGGCGAGGCAAGCAAACTCTCATGGACACAGGTGGAGACGGGAAGTGCCATCACCTGGAAATATCCCTCGTGCATCCTCCGTGGCGACCGCTCACAGGCCGAGTTCTACAGTGTGGCGGTGACCAACCACCACCAGATGGCTGATACCGGCACCAAGATGATACACATCGGACGCGATACCAAGAGTACCATCATTTCCAAGGGTATCTCGGCGGGAAAGAGCGAGAACTCCTACCGCGGACTCGTTCGCGTGGCATCCACCGCCGACAACGCCCGCAACTACTCCTCCTGCGACTCGCTCCTTTTAGGCAGCAACTGCGGTGCCCATACCTTCCCCTATATGGATGTGCACAACGAGAGTGCCATTGTGGAGCATGAGGCCACGACCAGCAAGATTAGTGAAGCACAGCTCTTCTACTGCAACCAGCGCGGCATACCTACCGAGCAGGCTGTGGGGCTTATCGTCAACGGATATGCCAAAGAGGTGCTCAACAAACTGCCGATGGAGTTTGCCGTTGAGGCTCAGAAACTGCTGAGCGTCACACTTGAAGGAACCGTAGGATAAGGTAACAATCACGAAGAAGAAAAAAGAATAAACAGCTATGTTAGAAGTCAAGAATTTGCACGCCAAGATTGGCGATAAGGAGATACTCAAAGGCATCAACCTCACCATCAACGACGGTGAGACGCATGCCATCATGGGCCCCAACGGATCGGGAAAATCAACGCTCAGTGCTGTGCTCGTGGGTAATCCGCTCTATGAGGTGACGGAGGGTACCGCCCTGTTTAACGGAAAGGACCTATTGGCCATGAAGCCCGAAGACCGGGCACACGAGGGACTCTTCCTCTCGTTCCAGTATCCCGTGGAAATACCCGGCGTATCGATGACCAACTTCATGCGTGCCGCCATCAACGAGAAGCGCAAGTATGAGGGCAAGGAACCCATGTCGGCCGGTGATTTCCTCAAACTCATGAGAGAGAAAAGAGCCATTGTGGAACTGGACAGCAAACTGGCCAACCGCTCGGTGAACGAGGGATTCAGCGGAGGCGAAAAGAAGAGAAACGAAATCTTCCAGATGGCCATGCTCGAACCCAAACTCTCCATCCTCGACGAGACCGACTCCGGACTGGATGTCGATGCCATGCGCATCGTGGCCGAGGGCGTGAACAAACTGCATACACCGGAAACCAGTTGTATCGTCATAACCCACTACGACCGCCTCCTGGAGATGATCAAACCCGATGTAGTGCATGTGCTCTACAAGGGACGTATCGTGAAGTCTGCAGGTCCCGAACTGGCCAAGGAGATTCAGGAACGTGGCTACGACTGGATCAAGGCCGAACTGGGCGAATAAAGGTATCAAACGAAAAAAGAACAGAAACGGATGGTCAACAATCAATATACTGACATTTACAAGGAATGCCGGGACATGCTCTGCCAGCACAGTACGGAGGTGATGAATGCCGTGCGCGACCAAGCCTTCGGTGACTTCCAGGCTCAGGGATTCCCCACACGCAAGGTGGAGCGCTGCAAGTATACGGACATGGAGAAGCTCTTTGAACCCGACTATGGGCTCAACCTGAAGCGGCTCGACATTCCGGTCAATCCCTACAATGCCTTCAAATGTGACGTGCCAAACCTGAGCACCTCCCTCTATTTCATCGTCAACGATGCATTCTACAGCAAGAACGACCCCAAGGCTCCGCTGCCCGAGGGGGTTATCATCGGCTCGCTGAAAGAGGAGGCAGACCGGCATCCCGAACTCATCGGCAAGTATTATGCGCGCATCGCCAAAACGGATGAAGATGCCGTGACGGCACTCAATACGATGCTGGCACAGGACGGACTGCTGGTTTATGTGCCCAAGCATGTGGTGGTTGACCGCGCCATCCAGGTCATCAATATCCTGCGCTCCGATGTAGACCTCATGGTCAACAGGCGTGTGCTCGTCATCCTGGAAGAGGGGGCAGATATCAAGCTGCTCTTCTGCGACCATGCTGCCGACGACCGCAACTTCCTTGCCACGCAGGTCATTGAGGCTTACGTGGGCGACAATGCTTCGTTGCATCTCTATTGCTTAGAGGAGACACACGCCAAAAACAAGCGCGTGAGCAACCTCTATATCAAGCAGGAGGCCAATAGCCGGGTGAACCATACGATCATCACCCTGCATAACGGCATTACACGCAACAAGACTGACCTCACCCTCAGCGGTGAGGGAGCCAGCTGTGTGCTCAACGGATGTGTCATCGCCGATAAGGAGCAGCATGTGGATAACAACACCCTGATTGACCATCAGGCCGCCCACTGCGACAGCAAGGAACTCTATAAGTATGTGCTCGACGACAAGGCTACAGGTGCCTTTGCAGGCAAGGTGCTCGTGAGACAAGGGGCGCAGCAGACCACCTCGGAAGAGCGCAACAACAATATCTGTGCCACCAAGGAGGCCCGCATGTTTACGCAACCGATGCTGGAAATCTATGCCGACGACGTGAAGTGTGCCCACGGCTCTACAGTAGGTCAACTCAACGATGCCGCCCTCTTCTATATGCAGCAGCGTGGTATCTCGCAAAAGGAGGCCAAACTCTTGCTCGAACTGGCCTTTATCAACGAGGTAGTGGACACCATCCAGCTGGAACCGCTGCGCGACCGCCTGCATCATCTGGTGGAGAAACGCTTCCGTGGGGAACTGAGCAAATGCGAAGGCTGCAAATTGTGTCGGTAACTCCCCGTGATGCTTTCCTGTCTATTCTTTCCAAGAAATCCTCAGCCTTTAAAATAATCAGATGTACGATATCCAGAAAATAAGGGAAGATTTTCCCATTCTCGCCCGCAAGGTATACGACAACCCCTTGGTTTATCTCGACAATGCCGCCACCACCCAGAAACCGCTCTGTGTGCTCGATGCCATGCGCGAAGAGTATCTCAACGTGAATGCCAACGTACACCGTGGTGTTCATTATCTCTCCCAGCAGGCCACAGACCTGCATGAGGCGGCACGTGAGCGTGTGAGAGCGTTTATCAATGCCGCCAACACCCAGGAGATTATCTTCACCCGGGGTACTACCGAGGGGCTGAACCTGGTGGCCTCCTCTTTCTGCGAGGCCCTGATGCACGAAGGCGACGAGGTGATTATCTCTGCCATGGAGCACCACTCCAATATCGTGCCCTGGCAGTTGCAGGCCGCCAAGCGGGGTATCTCCATCCGTGTCATTCCCATCAACGACCGGGGAGAACTCTGTATGGAGGAATATGAGCGGCTCTTTACGCCCCGGACCAAACTGGTGAGTGTGGCCCATGTGAGCAATGTGCTCGGCACCATCAATCCCGTTGAGAAGATGGTGCGCATCGCCCATGCCCATCAGGTTCCCATCCTGGTGGATGGCGCACAGAGCACTCCCCATTTCAAGGTGGACGTACAGCAAATGGGCTGTGACTTCTTTGTGTTCAGCGGTCATAAGATGTACGGCCCGACGGGTATCGGTGTGCTGTATGGCAAGGAGGAATGGCTCGACCGTCTGCCGCCCTATCAGGGTGGGGGAGAGATGATAGAGAGTGTCACTTTCGAGAAGACGGTGTTTGAGAAACTGCCGTTCAAGTTTGAGGCAGGAACACCCGACTATGTGGCTACCCACGGTCTGGCCCGTGCCATTGATTATATGGAGGGCATCGGTATGGATGCCATCAGTGCCCATGAGCGTGAACTGACGCGTTATTGCATGGAGCGACTGCAGGCCATCGATGGGTTGCGTGTCTTCGGTACAGCCGCACAGAAAGATGCGGTGGTGTCTTTCCTCGTGGGGGATATCCATCACCTCGACCTGGGCACCCTGCTCGACCGCTTGGGTATTGCCGTGAGAACAGGCCATCACTGCGCGCAGCCGCTTATGGACCGCCTGGGAATATTGGGAACCGTAAGAGCCTCTTTCGCCCTGTATAACACGAAAGAGGAGATTGATATCCTGGCCGCAGGCATTGAGCGTGTGGCCAAAATGTTCTGAAAGAGATGCTGAAGAGCCATCATTTTGAAGCGCGGGTTGAGGTCGGATGTGATGAGGCCGGACGGGGCTGTCTGGCCGGACCCGTCTATGCTGCGGCGGTTATCTTTCCCGATAACTATGAGAACAGCGAGTTGAACGACTCGAAACAACTCACGGAGAAGTGCCGTTATGCCCTGCGTGAAATCATCCAAAGGGATGCGCTGGCCTGGGCGGTAGGCATCGTTTCGGCTGAGGAGATTGACCGTATCAATATTCTCAATGCCAGCATCCTCGCCATGCACCGGGCATTGGACCAACTGGTGTTGAGGCCCGAGGCGGTGATTGTCGACGGCAACCGCTTCAAACCCTATCAGAATCTGCCCTATGCCACCATTGTCAAGGGCGACGGCAAGTATCTTTCCATTGCAGCAGCCAGCATTCTGGCCAAGACCTATCGTGACGACTGCATGAAGGAACTGGCTGCTGAATATCCCCAATACGACTGGCTCAGCAATAAGGGTTATCCCACCAAGAAACACCGTGATGCCATCCGGCAGTATGGGGTCACACCTTATCATCGGCGCAGTTTTACACTTTTGCCTCCCGTAGAACTGGAACTCCCTTTTGAATAAAATTGCAATTTTCTTTGAATAGAATTGGAACTCCCGCTATTCCTTTCTAAAATGAGATTTTGATGGTATCATTCCATTCGGGGGAATCTGCCCGGATGGTCATCTGATTGCCGTCGGTGATGATATCGCCGCCCAAATCGCCAAAGAAGGCACCTTCGCAGGTGGTGATACAGTTGATGATGAGTGGTACGGCATCGAAAACTTTCTGCTGGATGGTGTTGCCCGCATTGTCGAGGGCGGTGACCGTCATTTTCAGTTCGTCTTCCGTGGCATGGGGGAAAGTGTAGAGGTCGAACTGCCGGTCGTCGCTCTTCACATCGAAGGTCACCGTCTGGCGGCTGTTCACACAACCGAAGCCGCTGGTAGCATCAAAGGTGCTGGAACCGCCGGTATAGTAGAACTTCATCTTCTTGACCACAGAGGGGATGGTGTCGGTTAGCAGAAAGCGGAACATACTCACGGAGCGGCTTGTCGTGATGGCCACATCTTGTTTCTCACCAGTCACTGTCAGCTCCTGATAGGCGTAGAAGGTGTCGCTCACCACATTATTGGCAAAGGTGATTTTATAGGGATAGGAGATGGTGGCGGCTCCATTGCCGTTATGTCCGATAACCACTATTTCGTAGACACCTTCACTCAGGGTGAACGAGGCCTTGCCGAAGTCTTTGTCGGTGGACGACTGGGTCACGCCAGCCACCTTCTCGTCGTTGCGGAAGACGGAGATGCTCAGACGCGAGCATACCTGTTTGATATCGACCGAGGAGCGTGTGGAGGCATGCATGGGAGCATTTCCAGCCGACTCAAAGGGTGTCACACTGAAGGCCTGGGCAGTGATGGTGAGATTGCCTTTCTTTCCATCGGTAGAATGGCCGTTCTCATCGAGCGTCACCTTCTCACAGGCTGCAAAAAGCAGGCAAACCAGTGGCGCCAGCAACAGGCACCACCGGTTTGTCCGATTCCTTCCTTTCGTTTCTTTCATAACAGTAGATTTGCGGGGGATTATTGTTTGAACCGTTCTGCTTGACTGCGAATCAGTTCGATATCGTCAAAATAGTCGATGCGCATGGCGTGACGCACTTCGGCCATTGTCTGTGCAGCCGTCTCGCGGGCCTTGTCTGTACCCTTGCGCAGGATATTGTAGATTTCGGGAATGTCCTGCTCATATTCGTGACGACGCTGGCGCATGGGTTCCAGCATGTTGTTGAGAATGGTGTTAAGGAACTTCTTGCAGGTGCCGTCGCCGATACCTCCGTGTACGTAATGTTCCTTCAACTCGTCCAAGTTCTTGAACTCTGGCCAGTAGTTGGCAAAGTCCTCATCGGTGCTGAACGCTTCGAGATAGGTGAAGACAGCATTGCCCTCCAGATGGCCGGGTTCGTCCATACTCATGCGGGGTTCTCCGTTCGACATCTTCTTCACCTTCTTCCATACCTCAGCAGCCGAGTCGCTCAGATAGATGCAGTTGCCCAGGCTCTTGCTCATCTTCTCCTTGCCGTCGGTGCCGGGCAGACGGCGTGCCGTAGCGTTCTCGGGGAGCATGATTTCGGGTTCTACCAGAACGGGAGCATAGGTTTGGTTGAAACGGCGTACCAGTTCGCGTGTCACCTCCAGCATGGGCTCTTGGTCTTCACCGGCTGGTACTGTGGTGGCTTTGAACAGGGTGATGTCAGCAGCCTGGCTCACGGGATAACAGAAGAAGCCCAGGGGGATGTTGGCCTCAAAATTGCGCATCTTGATTTCGGTCTTCACCGTGGGGTTACGCTGTACGCGAGATACGGTGATGAGGTTCATCAGATAGGTGGTCAGTTCGGCCAGTTCCGGAATCTGGCTCTGCACGAAGATGGTACACTTGGCAGGATCCAGACCTGCTGCGAGATAGTCGAGGGCTACCTCAATGAGGTTCTGGCGAATCTTTTCAGGGTTGTCGGCATTGTCGGTGAGTGCCTGTACGTCGGCCATAAACACAAACATCTTGTCGAAGTCTCCCTGTTCCTGCAACTGGACACGGCGGCGCAGTGAGCCCACATAGTGTCCGAGGTGGAGTTTGCCGGTGGGGCGGTCACCGGTCAGAATGATTTTTCCCATGGTTATTGTTTTTTTTTGATGTATTCTAAGGGCTTGGTTGCTTATCATCTGCAAAAATACGAAAAAAGTGTGAAACAGCCGTCATCATTGGTAAAAAAATAAAGGTGGGCAGGAGGATTTGCCTCTTGCCCACCTTTTCGCTTGTGCGAATCAGAACCCAGGTCCTGTTTCAGTGGTTTTCAGATGCTTATTTCACCAGCATTTTCTGACTCTTGCCGTCCTTCTTGATGATATAGAGACCTTTCTTCAGGCTCTTGCCGTTGAGCTTCATGCCGCGGAAGTCGTACACCTCTTCAGCACCCTCCTGTGTCTGGCTCTCGATGCCGTTGATGGCGGTGGCGATGTCACCCTCAAACCAGATATCTACGGAGTTGTATATATACGTGAATTTGAGGTAATAGGTGCCTGCTTCCTGCAGATCTGTTTTAAATACGTATTCGTCCAGCATTTCCCCCGTATTGTAGTCATAATTGGAGGCACTGAAATACTCTCTGGGGTTTTCGTTGACTGCATTTTCCAAACCTTCATAGAGCATTCCGCTGGCGTTGTCGGTTGATTTCAAAATCAGTGTGCCTGCCTTGGCATCCACTTTCACCCAGAACTCTTCGCCATATTCAGTTACAGGAACGGTCACTTTGCCGTTGGTGCCATCGATGGCGGTAGCGGGAATTTCACCGGGCTCGGGATCCTTCAGGTCGAAGTTGAGACTTTGGCCGTTCAGGGAGATTGTAGAGAGAATCTGGATGTAGATGGTCTGGTTATCACTCACATTGATAGAGCCGCCATAGGTGTAATTTTCGTTGTCAACCAGTTGGTTGCCATATTTACTGTTGTCTGTCCAAAGTAACATCGAAGTGCTGGTATAATCGAAAGGAATCTGCGAAGAAATCGCGAGTTTGCCAGCCTTGGCTGCGGTATACTTTATCCACAGACAACTGGGCACTTCCTCACCGAAGGTGTAGACTCCATCAGTAACCTCTACTGCCAGTTCCTTGGTGTCACCGGCCACATAGTCGGCTTCTGCGATGGTGAAGCTACCTTCGCCGGTGCAGTTCTCCAACTTGATGTAGTATGACTGTGCGCCCTCAGCGTAAAGCGTGGTGGTCTGGCCGTTTACATAGGCATCGTAGATGTTATATTCGGAAGCGTCTTTCGGGAAGCTGACAACGACACCTTCTGGTACGGTCACCTGCACCTTGCATGCCTTTGAAGCCTTATACGTGTAGTATCTGTTGCCCTTGCCATTGATGCTGTTTTCGCCCAGTTGGGCAGTCTGCGGCTGGGTGATGATGTCGCCATCCTGGATAGCGGCATACGATACCTTCAGCGTCAGTTCGTTCTGCTCATGGTTGTTGCAGAGGATGGTGTATTCAGCCCCGCCTTCTATCTCCAGCTTGGTGACATTGGTGCCTCGGCTGCCAGACCAACTGATTCCCTTCGGATAAACATTTACGTAGGTGTCTTCATTGGCCAGAGCCTCCGGAACCTCCACAATGAGGAAGCCGGTCTGCTCGGCAGGTGTGGTCAAGGAGAAGTAATAACTCGTCTGGGCAGGAACTTTCACTTCGCCGGGTACGGTAGCGATAGGCAGAGGATTGTCTTCCTTCTCTCCCTGAGCATAATCCTTCATCTCATAGTTCAGGATGTCGGGTTCGGCAGAGGCCTCGGGTTTGGTCACCTTGACATACATGGTATTACCGCTGTTGTAGCTGAGTTCATAGCGTAAGTTGTAGCTGCCTTCAACAGTAACAGTGGCAGAGTAACTCTTGCTGTAGAACAACTCAACCTTACCGCCGGGCAGACTGCTCTCGCTGCTCAGGGTGAAATAGCCTGTACCTACGGGAGTGACGCTATACCAATATTCGCCAGCCTCAGCGGGAACGGTGTTGGCGCCAGTCTGCATCTCAAAGGGCATGTCCATGCTGCCTGCTGTGGGATGAGTCAGTTCTGAGGTGAGGAAATAGGCGTTGTAGCCCTTGAACACGAAATTGTAAGTCTCGCCACTTGTAACGGGAATCGATGCAACATATTCTTCATTTGCAGAGTCGAAGATGAGCGGACTGCCATTGATGGTTGAATTGTTGTTGACGTATGTCGAACTCGTGATCTTGAGCAATCCTTCTTCGGTAGCGGTATAGGTGGCGTAGGTGGTCTGAACATCATTTGAAGCATATGTCGCACCGATGAATTGCTCCTTGCCTGGGATGATGACGAGTGGGTCTTCTGCCGTCAGTCC
This sequence comes from Bacteroidaceae bacterium, assembly GCA_016302965.1. GTDB lineage: Bacteria > Bacteroidota > Bacteroidia > Bacteroidales > Bacteroidaceae > Prevotella. Next base: position 9,989 of record JAEDMP010000017.1, on the reverse strand, counting down.
CGTGCCTACACCAGCACTGTTCTCGCAGATGCTGTAGTTGAAGGAGACGGTACCCGGAGTGTTATTTGTAGTCAAGACTATATAGTAGGTTTCTCCGGCATGCAGGGCGAAGCCTCTTTCTGGATATTTGAATACGGCATAGTTGATGGCTTTCATGCTGGGTGCACCAGCATCATCGGTTACGCTGGTATGCATTTCTACCATATCGTTGCCGTTCGGTTTCACTTTGACAATCATGTCTTCTGCGGGAGTGTACTTCCAGTACAGGTTTTGAACTGTCTCCTCGCAGGTGTACGTGTTCTCACCTTCCTGTAGGGGGAGTGCTGTTTCGTAGGATGTCTGTGCCCATCCGGAAAGGGAGGCGCAGAGAGCCATTGAGAGTAGTAAATTTTTCTTCATAAACTAGGGTTTACGTTACTAAAAATTTAATAATTCTATCTTTATGTATAATGTATACGGAAATTTGTCGACAAAGATACACAAAAGGAACAAAACGGCCAAACATTTTGAAAATTGTTTGGCCGTTTTGTTCCTTTTTTTTAATGATTGTCTATGAGTAGAGGAATTTAATAGACAAAAATCTTGAAGTCTTTGATGCTTCCTGGGGCACCCTGCTCTGCTCGGGGCAGATACTCCAGGGCTTTGATGGTCTGCTCGCTGCCCAGGTCAATCACCAGCAGATGGGGGAACCCGCTGCCTTTCACGGTTTGCCAATAGGTGGACTCCTGCAGGTCGTAAACCTTGTCACCGGTGTGGTTGCCGTTGTCTTCCTCACTGTCGGCATACTTGGTAGTCCATGTCTCGCGGCTCAGTCGCTTGCCGTTGGTACCCTGGACATATAACTCTGCGATGGCTGCCACATCGCTACCGTCGTGGAGGCTGGTACACTCAATGGCAAGGTAACGTCCCTTGGCAGCATTGACAAAGTTGATGGCCTGCCACCCGTTGCCACTCTTGAAGGCACCCTTGGCTACGGGAGTCATCGAGTTGAGATCGGGCTTGTCGCCGATATTGTTATGCTTGTTGCTCTTTTCCAGCTGGAGTTTGTTGAGTTCGGGTGTGTCCTGTCCCCATACTACGGTCTCGTGTGGACCTACCACGTCGAGCACAACCACCTCGTTCTGTCCCTTCTTCAGCCAGCATCCCGGCACGTACAGCGTCTGTTGCGGACCGATGCTCCAGATACGTCCCATAGCGTGTCCGTTCACATACACCTGTCCCTTGCCCCATTTCTCGAAGTTCAGGAAGGTGTCGCCCACCTTCTTCAGATTGAAGTAGCCGCGATAGTAGCCGGGCTTGGTGGTGAGGTCGTTATGGTTTTTTGCCAAGTTCTTGGTTGATCCCGTGCGCAGAGCCTTTACAGCAGTCTCATAGTCATCGGGAATGGTGGTGTTGAGCCACTTCTGAGGTTTGATGGTATATTCAGCGTTGTTGTATTCGGCGGTGAGCGTCAAATCGCCTACGATACCCTTGAAATCCTTGATGGCGCGTCCGAAGTTGATGCGGCCCATGCCTTCCACGAGGATGTCGAGGCGTGCTCCTTTCTTGACGGCGGGAAGCGTCAGTGTCTTCTCATTCTTCACGCGGTCGATTTTTCCGATGTATTGGCCGTTGATAAACACCTGTCCGAAATCGTGGATATTGGCACTCAGTGTACTGGTAGAGGGAATCTCGGGCAGCGTGCAGCTGTACATCATCGAGCCCCATCCCAGGTCCATCTCCTCGAAGGTTTTCAGGGCACCCTCTTCTATCTTGTCGAATCCAAAGAGGATGGGTACAAACTCGGTCAGTCTGAAGGCGGGTACGGTGATGATGCCCATAGGAGCCTTAGGCACGGCTGGCATCTTCTTGCCGTCGTTGTATTTTTCCATTGTTTTGCGCAACTCGTAGAACTTGGGAGTGGCCAGACCCCATTCGTTGATGGGGGCATCATAGTCGTAGGAGGTCACATCAGGGGCGAAACCAGGGCTGTTGGCACCGGCCCAATGGCCGAAGGAGGTGCCGCCGTGGGTCATATAGAGGGAGAAGCTGATGCCTTTGGAGAGCATCTCATCGATTCCAGCCACCATATCCTTGGCGGGACGAGTCTCGTGGCGTGCTCCCCATTTGTCGAACCATCCGCTCCAGAACTCAGAACACATCTTCGGAGCGTCGGGACGGAGCTCGCCGAGACGTTTGAACTGCTGGTCGATATTGGCACCGGTGCCGAAGTTCATCGTCCATACCAGGTCGTCCAGACCATTCTTGGTGAAGTTCGAAGACCAGTCGCACTGGAACAGGGCGGGTCCAACCAGTTCGCCCTTGCTGTTCTTCTTATACCAGTTGGCTTTCAGCACATCGCGTATTTCGCTCACGTAGGCTTTGTCCTCTCCGTAGGAGCCATACTCGTTTTCCACCTGTACCATGATGATGGGGCCTCCATTCTGGATGGTGAGTGAGGCGAGCTGTTCGGCCACCTTCTCCTCGAAAATCTTCACACGCTCCATGAAGTAGGAATCCTGCTCACGCAGACGGATGTCCTTTTTCTTCAGCAGCCACCAGGGCAGACCGCCCATCTCCCATTCGGCACATACATAGGGTCCGGGACGTACAATCACATACATGCCGTTTTTCTGTGCCAGACGGCAGAAGGCTGCCACATCGTTGTTGCCCGTGAAGTCAAACTGTCCCTCTGCCTGCTCGTGGATGTTCCAGAACACATAGAGGCAGAGTGTGTTCATGCCCAGTGCCTTGCACATCTTGATGCGGTGGTCCCAATAGGCTTGGGGAATACGGGGATAGTGTACTTCTGCGGCTTTGACCACAAAAGGTTTGCCGTCGAGCAGGAAAGTGTTCTGCCCGATGGTGAAGTCGCGCTGCTTTTCTGCGGCCTGCATGGTGAATGGCAGGAGTGCAATGAGCGCAGTAAATAACATTTTTACGTTCATACTATTGATAATTTTAAGGAATAACAAAATGAGAATGACTGTTGATCGATGAATTCATGTGCAAATTTATAGAAAAAGCCCGACATGAACGAATAAGTAACGTGAAAAAAAGCAAAAAAGAAAGGGCTACCCAATGGCAGCCCTTTGCGAGTTAGTATGCTATGAAAATTTGAGAGAACGAAACTTCACAGTTTCTTTTTTTGTTTTAATGAAATGATATTATTTAGAGAAAGCATTGAAATATTCTGTCTTGGTATGACTGCCCTTTTGCAGTCAGTTCTGGTTATGGAAGTTTTTCGACAGTGAGGCGATGAACTCCTCGTCTATGTCTCCTGTGAGGTTCACCACCACCAGTTTGTTCTGCTTGTTGTCCAGGTGAATCAGGATGAGCTCTACGGTCTTGCCCGTCTTGTCTTTCCGGCTGTAGAAGCTTCCGTAGTTTTTCTTGTCCTGGTATTTGTCTACATGCGAGAATCGCTTGCTGTTCTTTTTCAGCAGTTCTTCAGCTATTTGGTAGTAGTGTTCACCATTTTGGGTGGCGGTAATGATCCGGGCGCTTTTCAGTTTTTGGATGGCCTCTGCCAAATGTTCCCGTTTGCCCAGGTCGTTTTTGGTGAGCTGTTCCATCATCTTCGGACTTACGGTGATGCAGTTCACAGCAGTGTCATATTCGAACTGTTCCATGAACTTCGATGCGAAGTCTTTTTCCTTTTGGGCGTTCGACACGAGGCAGCAGCTCAGTGTTACGAGCAGGATGAGCAGACGTTTCATGGCCTTTACTTATTGATGAGAGGATAGGTTGAGTGCATCTTGGCACTATCGTTCTGTTGGGTTTGGCTGATGCCGACGGAAACCAGTTCCAAGGCATCCTCCACCTTGTCGTATGCCATTTCCGGGTCGCTGTAGGTGTCCTGATAGGCCGCATAGTCGATGTCTCCCTCTTCGTTTTGGTTGCTGAAAGAGAACTGGGCTGCATTGCCCAGAGTCAGGATGATGGCCACTACAGCTGCTGCTTTGAACAGCGGGGTGAGTTGTTGGCGCAGGTTGAAGGTTTGCGCCTTGACCACAACGGGCTCATGAACCATATTGATAATCTTGTTGTCGAAATCCTTGCCAAGCACCTCTTCTTTGGCCGCTTTCTGCTCATACTCGAAGAGGGCGCGGTATTTCTCCAGATGTTCAGGTACGTCGGACTGACTGAAGAAGTTGCGCAGGATGCGCTCTTCCTCCAGTGTGCTTTCGCACTTCCAGTAGCGTTCGAGTAACTGTTCAATATATTTATAGTCCATAATTCTCGGTTTCAATAATTCGTTTCTTGATGGCCTGTCGGGCGCGGAAGATGTTCACCTTTACCTGCTCTTCACTGATGTTCAGTATGCTGGCAATCTCTTTGTAGCTCTTGCCCTCGAAGTCTCGCAGTTGCATCACGCTTCGCTGTTTTTCTGGCAACTGGTTGATGATTTGCCTGACGAGAGTCACTCGGTCGCGTTGCTCTACGAGCGTTTCGGGGTTGGCATTGGGCGAGTTGTCTGCCATTTGGGGAAGTGAGGGCTCCTCTTCTTCCGACATTGACGCGTTTTGCCTTTCGGCTTTTCGGGTTTTGTCGACTGCCAGGTTCCGGCAGATGGTCAGACAGAAGGATTCTATTGATTCCACTTCGGCCAGTGTTTCTCGTCTGCTCCAGAGTTTCATCATGGTATCCTGCACAACATCCTCTGCCTCCGCCTTGTTGAGGGTAATGCGTAGGGCTAACCGGTAAAGTACATTCTTCAGCGGCAGTATGTCGTTCAGAAATTTGATTGTATTCATCCTCTGTCTATATGAATGACGATTGTCTACGGGTAAAAGTTACAATAGCAGGCTTATTTTTTTTGTTTTTTTCTTGCTTTTTGTCCTTGGTCTGCTTGCGAGCCACTCTTGTATCAAGTATACGAGGCCGGAGAAGATGCTCCCCGGCCTCGTGAATGTTATTTTTTGTACTGATTATTTTTATTTCACCACTACCTTCTTGTTTCCGATGATATAGATACCTTTCTTGAGCGTTTGGAGCTGAGAGGCATCCGTACCCATCAGACGGCCGTCAAGGCTATAGATTCTCTCGCTTCTGAAGGCTGGTGCTTCCGGTTGTATTTCCTCGATTGCTGTAACCACCTCCTTGTTGATGTTGCCGTAGAAATAGAGGCGGAAGTCATCGAAGATGCACCAGTAGTTGCTGGGCATCGACGTGCTCTTGATACCCACTTTCAGGGATGCATTGTCGTTGGCCAGTGTGGTCACGACACTGTTCTCGTAGAGACCCTTTCCAAAGTAGATGCTGGCAGCCTGCATGTTGTTGGGGATGTACTGGGTAGGTGTTCCCACGCTCGACTCGCTGCCGCCCAGTTTGCTGTTCTGGGCCTCGCTGGCGATATGGGCCAGTTTCTCCTTGTCGCTGCCGGCATAAATATAGGCGCTCACCTTGTCGGTTCCAGTCACATAGTCGTTATAGGCGGCGGAAGACGAACCGGGACGCTGGAATCCCTTGGCTGCAAAGCGATAGGTACCGGCGGGCATGTTCTGGAAGGTCTGGCTCATGTCGAAGGTCTTCTGGTAGAACTCTCCGCAGGAGTAACTCAGGGCGGGAGCAATCGACCATCCCTCGCTATCGTCCATGCCGGGATTGGCGATGAGATAGGTCACGTCAAAGGGCTGTGCAGCCGACACCGGCGTGGCTCCGCGCAGGAAGTTGCCTGTTGCCTCCTGAATCTGGTTGAGCATGGAGATGGCAGACGAAGTGGTCAGCTGGTCCGTAGAACTGGTCAGTGCGTTCTTCACCTGTTCTGCGACATTCTGGGTGGCTTCGTCGATACCTGCTTCATCCTCGCTGTGGGGAACGTCGGTCAGTGCCTTCAGTTTTTGGTAGGCTTCGTCCAGTTCCTTCACCAGTCCGTCCACCGATGCTTTCTCTACGTTGGGCATTTCTTCTTCCGAGAGAATCAGCCAGCGCTGTTTGGTGGCGTTATTGGCGATGTTGAAGGTAGCGGTGGTCACTGTTCCGTTCACGCCTGCCGAGAGACAGGTGGGTTGCCAGTTGTTTTCGGGATGGATAATCCAGTAACCGCGCTGGTCAATTTTCTTGCTGCCCATCGACACCTTGATACGGCTGCGCATCAGGTGGAAATTATCGTTGGACGAAGGTGTGGCATGATTGGCGGTGCGGATGCCGTTGGTGCCAGTCCCGCTGTAGTTGAGATAGTAGCCGGTGGCCACGTTCTTGAACTGATAGTACTGGTTGTTCGGCGTGAAGCTGATGGTCCATGCCGTGCTATCGTTCTGGATGGCCTGTTCGGCGGTGAAGGTGCGCCACTGCAGGGTACCGTTAGCGGTGGGCACTAAATAGGCACTGTACAGACCGCCGTCGGGCGACTCGTTCTTGATGTAGTATTTCACGTTGTTCTCGACATTGAGGGCATAGTATGGTTCTGCAAACGAACTGCCCGTATGCTGCAGACCGTCTTCACCCAAGGCCTGGCAAATCAGTCCGTTGCCATAGTAGAGCACCTGGCTGCCATTGTCTTCGCTGGCACCGTTGATGCCGTATGGCCACATGTGCTGGTAGTCACCATTGAGCTTCGAGTCAGTAGTGTTGTCCCAGAAGCGCAGCACGTCGGTTACCCGGTCGCCGAGCCAGTTTCCGGTACCGAATCCGTCACCGTTCACACCCGAGCGCAGGTTGTGCCGGCTCCATTCCGTGTCAGCCCAGGGGATGACGCCAATGCCATGCAGCAACTCGTGCAGGATGGTACCTGTGCGCTGGTAAGAGGCGTTGGAGCCTACACTCATCCAGCAGCCGTAGGAACATTCGGCAGTAGGCACTCCGGCGTTATAGCCGACCGAGGTAGACACGCCCTTGATGGAGGTGAGGTTGTTCCAGTAGTTCACTGCACTCTTCACTGCTTCGGTGATACGCTTCACGGCAGCGGCATCTCCACCTTCGCGGATGCTGTAACCCATGTTTCCTTTGGGGATGGTGTAGAATTTGATGATGTCACCATAGCCCACTTGGCGTCCCTTGGTGATGGCATACGCGCGCATATAATATAAGGTGGCGGGTTTCAAGTCTTCGAGACAATAGATTTTGCCATTGTTCTCCAGATACTTGGTGGTCTTTTGGTTGTAGATGGTGGGTTCGGGAGTTTCCGACCAGCAGAATCCCTGTTCGGTGATGTTCGTTCCCTTGGCGGTCATACGTCCGAAGGCGATGGTGGCACCGCGGGCATATCGGCTGTCGGTGGTCACTGTAGGTACGTCGCCCGAGGGGTTGGCCCATTGGTAGGCGTCAACGGCGGTCTCCAGTTCTGTGATGGCCAGTTTCACCTCTTCGGCTGTAGCCTCCTCGTTGTCGGCTGTGGCCTGTGCCTTGTCGATGGCTTGTTTCAGGGTTTCGGCCTCGTTGCCGCTACCATCGCCATAAAGGGTGTTGGCTGTCTTGATGGCAGAACGCAGGTCGGTCTTGATAACGTTCACATCCGCTTTGCCGTAAGGTGTGTCGCGCAGCAGTTTGATAAAGTCGAAAGCCAGTTTGGCCGAGTAGTCAGAGCCTTTTCCTCCGATGGCGGTATAGCCAATCTGGATTTTTCCTGCTTGTGTTCTGCTCAGCTGGAAAAAGACGGTGTCGGTTTTCCATACGCCGGCTTCAAACCCCTCCACTTTCGAGAGTTTGGCGGTTCTGCCTGTGGGCAACCAGCCCACCTGGCTGGTGCCTCCCGTCTCAGTGTTGCAGTTGTAGTAGGCGGTCACGATGGCATACTTGCCTGCAGGCAGGTTGACATCCTGGTTGAAGAGCATTGACTGTTTCCATCCGGTGCTCAGGGCGAGACAGCCGCCGTTGGCCGTGCCGTCATAGCCTACTGCAGGGATGGGTACTTTGTTGAAGGTCTTATGGGTTCCAAACTGGTAGACGCCCGTGATGGTATAGTCTACAGAGATGTCTTTCGTCCATCCCTTGACGTCGAGAATCTCCTGGGCCACGTTGCCCGTAGCGGTAGCTGGATAGTCGAAATCGGAGTCGAAGCCCGCATTCTCGAGATAGTTGGCTGTGATGTCGTAGTACTGGTCTTGGGCCAGAACCTGTCCCGAGCAGATGACCGACATGCAAGCCGCTAAAATCAATTGTTTGTTGTGCATAAGTTAGATAGTTAGTGAGTATTCGAAGAGTATCGTGGATTATTGATTTTCCTGTATGGTCGTGCCCTGTGTCCCGTCGATGGCGGTAGCCAGGGTGATGACTACTTTCTTGACGCCCGCTGCCGTGGCATTGAGTGCATTTTCTATTTTGGGAATCATGCCTCCGCTGACGGTCCCGTCGGCCACGTAGCGGGCAAAATCATCACGGGTGATAAGGGGTATGACCGATTGGTCGTCATTGGCATCCCTGAGTACACCCGGTTTCTCGAAACTGTAGACTAAGGTCACGTCAAAATAGGGGGCGAGTGCCTTGGCGGTCTCGGCGGCAATGGTGTCGGCATTGGTGTTGAGGATATGTCCCTCGCCGTCATGGGTCAGGGGAGCCATGATGGGAGTGATACCTTGCAGGATGAGGGCTTGCAGTCGTTTTCCGTCGGCCTGTTCCACATCGCCCACATATCCGAAGTCTACCGTGCAGGTACGCGTATCTTCACTTTTTTCCTCACGTACTTGCAAGGTTACGGGTTTGCGTTTGTGCGAACGCAGCACGTTCATGTCGGCACCGGTCAGTCCCAAGGCGTTCACGCCTGCTGCCTGTAGCCGTGCCACGAGGTTCTTGTTCACCAGTCCGCCATAGACCATGGTCACCACCTCGAGCATCTCGCTGTCGGTGATGCGTCTGCCGTTCACCATCTTGCTCTCGATGCCCAGCCGGGCAGCCACCTGGGTGGCACGGCGGCCACCCCCGTGCACAAGCACTTTGTGTCCGGGGATAGCCGTGAAATGCTGGAGCAACTGTTCGAGTTGCGCCTGGTCTTCCACCACTGCGCCTCCCACTTTGACGATTGTCAGTTTGTCCATTGTCGTGTTTCTTGATATTGTTCAACCTTTTTTCTCCTGAGCATGGCGTCCGGGAAAGGATGCTTATTCGAGATAGGTATATCCGTAGAGTCCCGAGCGGTAGTTGCTGAGGAACTCCTTGCCCTCTTCGAGCGTAATCTTGCCCTGCTTCACGCTCTTGGTTACCCAGATTTCCAGTTGTCTCACGAGTTTTTTCGGGTCGTACTGTACATAGTCGAGCACCTCGGCAACAGTCTCTCCGTCGATGACCTGGTTGATCTCATAGTGTCCGTCCTTCACGCTGATATGCACGGCGGTAGTGTCGCCGAAGAGGTTGTGCATGTCGCCGAGGATTTCCTGGTAGGCTCCCACGAGGAACACGCCGAGATAGTAGGGCTCGTTGCGGCGCAGCGTGTGTACGGGCAGGATGTGCGAGTTGTTGCGGTTGGTGACGAAGTTGGTAATCTTTCCGTCGCTGTCGCAGGTGATGTCCTGCAGCGTGGCACTTCTGGTGGGGCGCTCGTTGAGCCGTTGGATGGGCATGATGGGGAAGAGCTGGTCGATGGCCCAGGAGTCGGGCAGGCTCTGGAAGAGCGAGAAGTTGCAGAAGTATTTGTCGGCCAGCAGCTTGTCGAGGTTCATCAGTTCCTCAGGCGTATGCTTGAGGTGCTTCACCAGGATATTGATTTCGTGGCAGACACTCCAGTACATCCTTTCTATTTCCGCGCGTGTGCGCAGGTCGACGAGTCCGTGGCTGAACAAGTCGAGAGCCTCCTCGCGTATCTGTTCCGCGTCATGCCAGTCTTCGAGCATGGTGCGTGGGTTGAGGTTGTCCCAGATTTCATAGAGGTCTTTCACCAGTTGGTGGCTGTTCTCCTTGGGCTCAAACTCCTCCGACATCTCTGGCAGTGAGGCGGTCTCCAGCACATCGATGACCAGTACCGAGTGGTGGGCGGTGAGCGAGCGTCCGCTCTCGGTGATGATGTTGGGGTGGGGCAGTCCGTTCTTGTTGGCAGCATCCACGAAGGTGTAGATACAGTCGTTCACATATTCCTG
>JAEDMP010000082.1 GCA_016302965.1 Bacteroidaceae bacterium | reverse complement strand
GTCGAAAGACAGCAGATTTACAGTCTGCCCCATTTGGCCACTCTGGTAACCACCCATTTTTATTTTGCTCAAAGAACGATTCTCCAACCGTCTTCTTGTATGGCCTTTGCTCTTTTCGGAGCCTCTTGTCGGATTCGAACCAACGACCCCGAGATTACAAATCACGTGCTCTGGCCAACTGAGCTAAAGAGGCTTTCTTTGCAGTCGCAATCGTTTGAGATTTACAACCTCTCTGAAAACGACTGCAAAGGTAAGCATTATTTTTGAATCTCCAAAATTTTTCGGGACTTTTTTTAATAATTTCTCGATTTTTCTTTAAATTTCTGCAGTTGAGCCTTCAAAGAGTCGATTCCGAGGTCAATTCCTTCCTCAAAAGTGTCACACACTTTCTCTACTCTAAGCGCGTTTCCAGGAACGTTTGCCATAATGGCAACCTCCTTGTTCATCGCGGTAGCAGGCTTCACCACTTTCAGTACCACCTCTACTTTCTGAATATCTTCATATTTTTCCAACTTGGCGACTTTCTTTTCGATGTACGCCTCTAACTTCTCGGTAGCGTCAAAATGAATTGACTGAATTTTGATTTCCATAATACCTCCTATTTTTTAATAAGGTTATGCCCTGGGATGGGCTTGTTTATAGATTCTCTTCAACTGCTCAAAGGTGGTATGAGTATAGATTTGGGTTGTTTCCAGACTTTCATGCCCGAGCAGTTTTTTCACGCTCTCCAAACCGGCATCGTTGTTCAGCATGGCCGTGGCAAAGGAATGCCGAAGCACATGTGGCGACCTTTTCTGCTGCGTGGTCACTTTGGCGAGATTGTCTTTCACCACCCGTGTCACTGCTTCAGTCGAGATTCGCCTCCCCTTGTCATTGACAAAGAGCGAACCATCATGCAGCTCTATTGTCTGGTCACGCAGAGCCAGATAGTCAACCAATGCTTTTTCCAGCTCGGCACCGAAAGGGATGATGCGTTCCTTGTCACGCTTTCCCAGCACCTTCAGCTGTTTCTGCTGGAAGTCGACATCGTGGTCGTTGAGTCCGACCAGTTCCGAGAGACGGATTCCGGTAGCATAGAACGTCATTATAATAGTACGTGCGCGCACGCTATTAAAACTGTCGTCCCACATCTCTTCTCCCCCGTCGAGCAACCTGTCCATATCCTTCTCTCGAATAAACTTGGGCAGAGGCCTGCTGACTTTGGGTCCTTTCAGATGATGCGCCGGGTCTTTTTCTACCAGTTTTCTGGACAATGCGAAACGGAAGAATGAACGCAGGGCACTGAGCCTCCGGTTGACCGAAGTGGCTGCCTGCCCCTGGTCCATCATCTGTCCCGTCCAGTCACGAATGACATCGGCATCCACCGTTTCCCAGGTTAGTTGGCTGTCCAATTGCTTGAAAAACCTTTCGAAGGCCCTCAGGTCTTCTCCATATTTGAGAATAGTTCGTGGCGAACTGTTCTTTTCATGGCTCAGATAAGTCAAGAATTTTTCAACCATTCTATCGCTGCTTCTTTAAACGATGTTGTTTTCGGCAACGAATTTACGGAAAATAATTCAAACTACCAAATTTTTTGAGGATTTTTTTATTCCTCAGTTGCTCTCAGTTTCTGTACATAGATGGCATGTTCCATCTTAAGTCTCTTCAAAACAGAGGGTTTGTCGAATTGCTGACGGGCGCGAAGTTCTTTCACAACACCAGTCTTTTCGAATTTTCTCTTGAACTTTTTGAGAGCCTTTTCAATGTTCTCGCCTTCTTTTACGGGTACAATAATCATTTTTTTGTTGTTGATTTTAAAGAATTAAACATGTTTGTGGCTACTTGCCACGATTTGCGGCTGCAAAATTACAATTTATTTGTTTATATACCAAACATTTAGGCAATTTTCTTTACTTTGGGAGCATTATTTGGGTCTCAGATGGGCTTGCAAGGGCACAAACAGGCGAGAAATCATAGATTTTTTACTAAAAAAACGGGCAATTACGAGGCTGTATCGGAGAAAATCCTTACCTTTGCAACCAACTCTATCCATGATATTCCACCATTATTACCAACCTTTATTACCAACCTTTATTACCAACCTTTATTACCAACCTTTACTTATCACCATCACATTCCAGAACCACTATGAACAACCGTCATCATTTCAGCAAATTAGCCTTAACGGCTTTCACAGCCTTACAGACCGCTCTGCCGCTTTCAGCCCAATCCGCGTCGTCGGCCAAAGGTTACCCCATCAGTCCTGTCCCCTTCACGTCGGTCAAAGTCACACCTGGCACATTCTGGGGGCAGCGCTTGGAAGCCAGCCGCAATGTGACCATACCATTAGCTTTCAGCAAGTGCGAGGAATCAGGCCGTTACAGGAATTTTGAACAGGCTGCCCATCCCAGCGAGGATTACAAGGTTGGAGGCTACTCTTTTGACGACACCGACCCCTACAAGACCATTGAGGGGGCAAGCTACCTGCTCCAAACCTACCCCGACAAGAAGCTTGTGGCGTATATCGACAGTGTACTTGACATCATCGCTCAAGCTCAGGAGCCCGACGGCTATCTCTATACATCCCGCACGATGAACCCCAGCCATCCTCATGCCTGGGCTGGTGACAGGCGCTGGATCAAAGAGGAGGACCTGAGTCATGAACTCTATAATTTGGGACACATGATTGAAGGGGCCATTGCCCACTATCAGGCTACGGGATCGCATAAATTTCTCAACATCGCTATCCGCTATGCCGACTGTGTCTGCCGCGAGGTGGGTGCAGGCGAAGGCCAGTCCTGCGTGGTGCCGGGCCACCAGATAGCCGAGATGGCTCTCGCCAAACTGTATCTGGTGACCGGTGACCGAAAGTATCTGGATGAAGCCAAATTCTTTTTGGACTACCGCGGCAAGACCAGCATCCGCCATGACTATAGCCAAGCCCATCAGCCAGTGACGGAGCAGAAGGAAGCCGTTGGTCATGCGGTACGGGCTTCCTATATGTATGCGGGTATGGCGGATGTGGCTGCGCTCACTGGCGACTCAGCCTATATCCATGCCATCGACAGCATCTGGGAGAATATTGTCGGCAAGAAGCTCTATATCACTGGAGGTATTGGTGCCACGGCCAACGGTGAGGCTTTCGGAAAGAACTATGAGTTGCCCAACATGAGTGCCTATTGCGAAACCTGTGCCGCCATTGGCAATGTTTATGTCAACTATCGTTTGTTCCTGCTTCACGGCGAGTCGAAATATTACGACGTGCTGGAGCGCTCCCTCTACAATGGCCTCATCAGCGGTGTTTCGCTTGACGGTGGCGGTTTCTTCTACCCCAACCCGCTTGAATCAATGGGCCAGCACCAGCGGCAGGCGTGGTTCGGCTGTGCCTGCTGCCCGAGCAACATTTGCCGCTTCATTCCCTCACTGCCCGGCTATGTCTATGCCGTGAAGGACCGCAACCTCTATGTCAATCTCTTCCTTTCCAGCAAAAGCAACATCAAGGTGGGCGGAAAGCCGGTGCAGCTGGAGCAACAGACGGCCTATCCCTGGAATGGTGATATCCGTCTGACCATACAACAGAACAAGGCAGGTGCCTTTGCCCTCAAAATCCGCATCCCCGGATGGGTGATAGGACGCGTCACTCCCAGCAGACTATATGAGTATACGGACAACAGACGGCTGACCTATCAGGTGAGCATCAATGGCAAACGGATGGAAGAGGCCGTTTCGGCAGACGGTTATCTCACCCTAAATCACAAGTGGAAGAAAGGCGACCGGATAGACCTCCACTTCGACATGGAACCTCGCATCGTGAAGGCAAGCAACCAGGTAGAGGCCGACCGTGGCCGGATAGCGGTAGAGCGGGGGCCGCTCGTCTATTGTGCCGAATTTGCCGACAATGATTTCGACATCATGAGTGCTTTGATCAATCAAAAACCCTCATTCACCACAGCCACAGCCACCATCGCAGGGGCAGAGATCACCACGCTGACTACCGATGCCCAGACTTTGCGTTTCAACGAACAAGGCCAACTGAACGTCAGTGATGTACGGCTTCGTCTCATTCCCTATTATGCCTGGTGCCACCGGGGCAGTGGAAAAATGCGGGTATGGATTCCTCAAGAATTATCGGCTACATCGCCCACTCTACCTGCCACCTTGGCCTCTGTCAGCAAACTTTCCGCTTCAGTCAAAACCAGCGCCCTCTCGGCCGTCAACGACCGTCTGACTCCAAAGAATGGTGACGACCGGGGCATCCCCTACTACCATTGGTGGCCTGCCAAGGCCCAGACGGAATGGTTGCAATACGATTTTCCCGAAGCAGCCGAGGTGAGCAGTGCCACGGTCTACTGGTTTGACGATGGGCCATGGGGTGGATGCAGAGTGCCGAAATCGTGGAGGATGCAGTACATGTCGTCCGATGGAGAATGGGAGGCAGTAGAAGATGCCGACCAGTATCCCACCGACAAAGGCTGTGCCTGCACAGTTCATTTCAAACCCGTCACCACAAAGGCAGTAAGACTCGAAGTCACGTTGGCTGACGACCATTCAGCCGGCCTGTTTGAATGGTCGGTGGGGAAGTGAGTACTAATGGATTCGCTCTTGCGGCATGCTACATTCCGAACCAGATGACGAAAAAAAATATTTTACATTTTTGATGGCTATCTGAAATAAAATGATTATCTTTGCAGCGTCAACCATCAGCCATATAACCTATTTCGATACAGACACCTAAACAATCACTCCAGTAGAAATGACAAACATGAGAAAAATCATCATCCACATGCTGTTATGGACCACGCTGCTAACAGTCATAATATGCTCATGCTCTGAGCCTCCGAAGAAATATATCATCGGAGTAGCCCAGTGCAGCGACAACCTGTGGCGGCAAAAACTCAACCATGAGTTGGTCGTTGGCAGTTACATCCGTGACGATATCCGACTGGAGATTGTATCAGCAGATGATCATGACGAGCTCCAGATTCATCAGATTCAAGAATTTATCGACCAGAAAATTGACCTTCTCATCGTTGCTCCCAACTCTGCCGACAAACAGACCGCCATCATCGACAAAGCTTACGACAGCGGCATTCCTGTAATTGTTTTCGACCGCCATACGAACAGCAAGAAATTCACGGCCTTTGTGGGAGCCAACAATTATGAGATAGGGCGCATGATGGCTGAAAAGATTGCAGGCGACATACAGTGCAAGGGCGTTGTTGCAGAAATATCCGGTCGTCTCGAGTCATCTGCCGGCATAGAGCGACATCAGGGATTCATGGACAGGATGGGCGAATATCCTGAAATTTCCGTGATTTCATCGGAGCAAAGCGCCTGGTCGAGAGAGAACGGGGCAGCCGCCATCCAACAATTGTTGGAGCAATACGGCAAAAAGATTGACTGCGTATTCGGCCATGACGACCGGATGGCCATTGGAGCCAAGAAGATGGCAGTGAAGATGGGCTATGGCCACGTGAAATGTTACGGCGTGGATGCGCTGCCCAACCCACATTGCGGCATACAGGCAGTCCAGGCAGGCATACTTGAAGCCACCTGTATCTATCCCACTCGTGGCGTCGAACTGATTCATCTGGCCATGAAGATTCTGGAAGGCAAGAAGGTGGAGAAAATGAACATCCTGACATCTACGGTTGTCGACCGCAACAATGCCAGCATCCTGATGGCACAACATGCAGAGCAGCAACGCATTGGAGAGAATTTGGAGATAGTGAAACGCCGCATGGACAACTATTTCTCCACCGTGCATACCCAACGGAGGATTATCGTTGTCTTTGTCGTCACGCTATTAGTTTTCATCTCGCTGTCCATCATCATCTCCCGATTATATCTCACACGTATCAGCCTGAGACAGGAGATTACCGATGAGATGACGACACCAGCCCCCTTGAACGAAGACAAGCTACTGGCTCCGAGAACCATTATTGACACAGAAAGAAAAACGGACAATGAACAGGGGAAGACCTTTTTGAACCGTTTCCGCGAGATTCTGCGTGATAACATGGCTGATGCCAACTATGGTGTGGAGCGTCTGGGCACCGAAATGGGCATGAGTAGAGCCCAGCTCTACCGCAAGGTGAAGAACCTGACGGGCATGACTCCAATAGAACTGATGCGCAAGACCCGTCTGGCCAAGGGGAAGCAACTGCTGAATTCAACCGACATGACCATCGCTGAAATAGCCTATAATGTAGGCTTCACTTCCCCCTCCTATTTCGCCAAATGTTTCAAAGAAGAATTCGGCAGGACCCCCGGAGATGAAAGAAATCGTTCAAATATCTGAAATTTTGATTCATTGCAACATTTATTCTACTATTTGAGCATTTTCTTTCCTATCTATAGCTAACGATTTATTACCTTTGCATCAGAAAAATTAAAAAAAATGCCGCGAAGGCATCAAGATGGTTTCTATCTAACTTATTATTCAGCTCTATGTATATACAGTAGTTGTTAAGGTAAACATTCTATTTGGGATAACTATCAGGCAATAGAAGTAATCAAATGAACCCGGAAAAGCCGAGGCCGAGAGGCTCACGCTCTTCCGGGTTTTGGTTGATATTTATTATGTTTGCCTGGCTATATTTTTCTCATGTTTTTCCCATTTTTACTTGGTAATTCGAAAAAGATTTCGTAATTTTGCAAAAACCAAACTATATCACATTCCGAACCTATGATAACAACTAACAAGCATACCAGCTCTTCATGGCATCCCCTCTTTGTGGCATTGCTGTCACTACTCATTCTATCGGCATGTAACCGCCCTCCCAAGACCTATCGGGTGGGCATCTCACAATGCAGCGAGGATATCTGGCGATACAAACAGAATAAAGAACTGGAAATAGGTAGCTATATCTTCGATGATGTCAAACTGGAATTCAAGTCAGCCGACGACGATGACGAGCGTCAGATTCAACAGATTCAAGAATTTGTTGACCAGAAAGTAGACCTGCTCATTGTAGCTCCCAACTCAGCCAGCCATCTCACCTCCACGCTCGACAAAGCCTACGACAGTGGCATCCCAGTCATCTTCTTTGACCGCCGTACCGACAGTGAGAAATACACGGCCTATATGGGTGCAGACAACTATCATATCGGGCAAACCATGGGCCATCTCATCGCCGAGCAGATGGAGGGAAAGGGTACATTGGTGGAGATTACAGGTCTGAAAGGTTCGTCACCAGCCATCGAGCGCCACCGAGGGTTCAAACATGCACTCGACCGGTATCCCGGCATACAGGTCATTTCATCCGAACTGGGCGACTGGACCGAAAAGAGCGGTGAGAAAGCCATGGAAGAGGTGCTGCGTCATTATCATGGTCCCATCGATTGCCTCTTCGGCCATAACGACCGATTAGCCATGGGAGCCCGCAAGGTGGCTATGGCCCATGGCCTACACCATATTATATATTATGGTGTAGACGCATTGCCCACCCCTGGCGGTGGCATCGAACTGGTGCAAAAGGGTATTCTCCGGGCATCCTATATCTACCCCACACAGGGCATCGAAGTGATGCGACTGGCAAAAAGAATACTCAACGGTGAGAAATTCGAGCGCACCAACATACTGCAGTCAGCGATTGTAGACAAGAACAACGCCGAGCTGTTGCTGATGCAGCATCGTGAACTGGAGAGGACGACAAATGACATCGAGATACTCAACGGCAAGATTGACATCTATTTCTCACAAGTCAATACCCAGCAAAAGGTCATCCTCTTCTTCGTCATCCTCGTATCTATCATTATTCTGCTGACACTGCTCACCTATCGTTCCTATCTGGCCAAAGCCAAACTCAATGACCAGCTCACCCAGCTCAACAAAAAATTGGAGCACCGTAATCAAGAATTGGGCGAACTATACAAGCAATTGGAGGATATGGCCGACGCACGACTTGTCTTCTTCACCAACGCAGGTCACCAGCTGCGCACCCCACTCACACTGATAACAGGTCCCGTAGAGCAGCTCCACAACGATACGACCCTAAAGAAGGAACAGCGACAACTCGTGGACATGATGCACCGCAATCTCGACAAACTGGTGAAACTGGTGGATGAGATTCTCGATTTCAGAAAAATCGGTATGGATGACACTACCGCGACAGGTAACGAGTCTGCATCCGCTCTTCCGTCAACAGAGGAGCAGAACCACGGAGAAGAGGCATGCGAAGAACCAGGCGAAAAACCAGAGATTTTGGTGGTCGATGACAACGCTGATGTACGAACATTGCTGAAAACCATCCTGCAGGAACATTATCACGTGACACTGGCCGACAACGGAGAGACAGGACTAAAGGAAGCCCAAAGACTGGTACCTGATCTCATCGTGAGCGATGTAATGATGCCCGTGATGGACGGGTTAGAGATGTGTCGCAAAATCAAGAGCGACACCATCACCTGCCACATTCCCGTGCTGATGCTGACAGCCCGCACCCTGGAGGAGCATCGGGTGGAAGGTTATGCCCACGGAGCCGATGCCTATCTCACCAAACCTTTCTCTGCCCCGCTGTTACTGGCCCGCATCAGCAACCTGCTGTCCACCCGGAAGACTCTACGTCAGGTATTTGCAAACAACGTGGCCGACAGCAAGACACCCGCCAACATACTGACCGAGGTAAAAATTCAGACAGCCGACAACAGTTTCATCAATCGCTTACGTGACACCATTCAGGCACATCTCTCCGACTCCGACTTCAGCGTAGAACGCATCGGCGAGGAGATCGGCATGAGTCGTGTACAGCTCTACCGCAAGGTAAAGGCTCTGACAGGCATGTCGCCCGTCGAGCTGCTAAGGAAGTCGAGGGTGGAACGTGGCCGCCACCTGCTGGAAACCACCGACCTTTCCATTTCCGAAATAGCTTATGAAGTGGGGTTCAGCGCTCCCTCCTACTTCACCAAGTGTGTCAAGGATGAATACGGTAAAAGTCCCGGTGAACTGCGCAACTCATAACTGCCATTCCAAAAAAATCGTTCATTTCCTACCAAAAATGTTGCATAGTAACATTATTTGAAGGGGATGAACGCAATTTTTATACAAACACGACCAACAACATCTAATTTTGCGGCAGGTTTATTTATTAATTATTCATCAATTTCTAAATTCCTAAATGAAGAATCTAAAAAAACTTATCGCAAGTGTGCTATTAACAATGGTCAGTACCATTATGTGCGCACAAAAGATGGAGGTCAGCGGAACGGTGGTCGACCAAAACGGTGAGACCATTATCGGTGCCTCGATTATGGAGAAGGGAACGTCGAACGGTACCATTACCGATTTCGATGGCAACTTCAAGTTGAAAACCGCGAGCGGAGCGAAGATTGTCGTGAGTTACATCGGCTTTCTGACGCAGGAGTTGGTCGCAACACCCACGATGAAGATTGTCATCAAGGAAGACGCCCAGAGCCTTCAGGAAGTGGTGGTGACCGGTTACACCACTCAACGCAAGGCCGACCTGACTGGTTCGGTGGCTGTTGTGCAGACAAAGGATCTCAAGACCTCTTCCGACAGCGACCCGATGAGGGCGTTGCAGGGTAAGGTTGCAGGTATGACCATTTCCACCGATGGCTCACCTTCCGGAACAGGTACGGTACGCATCCGTGGTATCGGTTCGTTCAACTCTTCGCAGGACCCATTGTTCGTTATCGACGGTGTTCCCACGACAGCCTCGCTGAACTCTCTTAACATGAACGATATCGAGAGCATGCAGGTGCTGAAGGATGCCGCATCTGCTTCTATCTACGGTTCGCGTGCTGCCAATGGTGTTATCATTATTACTACGCGCAAGGGAAAGAAGGGCGAAAAGGTGAAGATTGACTTCTCGGCCAACTTCACCGCACAGTTCTACACATCCCAGTCAACCATGGATTTGTGTAATTCCGCAGAGTATGCAACGGCAATGGCTCAGGCCGCTTTGAACGATGGATTGGACCCTGTGGCTTACGCAAGCAACTATGGTCTTAACCTCAATGCTACTCAAGGTATCGGTATCAAGGCGTACGATCCCAAGACTGGTCAGTATAACAACTATACCGTGAATGGTCTG
The DNA here is from genome assembly GCA_016302965.1 of Bacteroidaceae bacterium. Taxonomy (GTDB): domain Bacteria; phylum Bacteroidota; class Bacteroidia; order Bacteroidales; family Bacteroidaceae; genus Prevotella. Next base: position 412 of record JAEDMP010000082.1, on the reverse strand, counting down.
TATGATGGGTACATCAACTCCAAAAAGACCATGCGTTTCAGTGATACCGACTGGCTCGACGCTATCTCACGCACAGGTTTCTCACAGAACTACGACTTGTCTATTTCCAACGCTACCGACAAGTATTCTGCCCTGATGTCCTTGGGTTACAAGAAAAACAACGGTATCTTGAAGCATACCGACTTTGAGAATTTCTCAGGACGCGTGAACACAAGCTATAACATCAATAAGCTTGTCACTATCGGTGAAAACCTGACCATCAGCTACACCAATCAGGTGAACAGCTTCCCGATGGAGAATGCCCTCAAGATGTCACCTACAGTGCCGGTTTATGAGGAAGACGACGAGACATTCGCCGGTCCGGTGGGTGGTATGAGCGACCGTCAGAACCCTCTGCGCGAACTCTATCATA
>JAEDMP010000081.1 GCA_016302965.1 Bacteroidaceae bacterium | reverse complement strand
TTTTCGATATTCAGAGTATCCTAAGCCAAGGTTAAACACTTGAAAATCAGGTCTCACGTACACGCGTATATAAAAAGGGTGGCGCATTGACGAAGTCAAAAAGAAAAGGGAGAAGCCTTGACGCTTCCCTCTTTTCTTTTGGGATGTTGAGCGGAATGTATTCTACGCAAAAACGCTCTCTCTCTCTTTTTTTGATGGCTTGACTCCTGCAAATCACCCGGCCAACTCCTGCACCATCTCGCCCAGCGTGGGATGGATGTGGGTGATGTCGGCCAACTGGGAGAGCGTGGTGTGGCGGCAGATGAGCGAGGCCACCTCCTGCACCATGTCGGCCGTGTGGGCACCATAACCGTGGCAGCCGAGGATGAGACCCGTGGCGGCATCGGCCATCAGCTTCACCATGCCCTCCGTCTCGTTCATGGCCATAGCCTTGCCGTTGGCGCGGTGGAAGGCTTTCCTGCAGATGTAATTGAGACCCTGTGCCTTGCACTCGTCCTCGCTCAGCCCCACACTGGCCGCCTCGGGCAGCGTGAACACGGCCGAGGGCATGACCCTCAGGTCGATGGCATCGGGCTGACCCAGGAGACGGTTCACCACGTGGAGGCCCTGCATGGTGGCGGCATGGGCCAGCATCTGACGGCCGTTCACATCGCCGATGGCATAGACACCCTCCTGCGTGGTCTGCAGCTGGTCGTCCACCACGATGCCCTTGGGCGTATAGTCTATCCCGGCGGCTTCGAGACAAAGCCCATCGAGACGGGGCTTGCGACCCACCGCCATCAGCACGCAGTCGGCCCCAACGCGTTCGGTCTTGCCCTTGCGCTCATACTCCACGCCGCCCTGACGAACGGCCTTCACAGAAGCCTGCATCACAAAGCGCACGCCGCGCTTCTCCAAGGTCTTGCGCAACCGCTTGGCGATGTCGCTGTCGAGCACGGGCAGACACTCCTTGAGATATTCCACCACCGTGACCTCACTGCCGAAGCTGCTGAAAATGCTCGCGAACTCCATGCCGATGACTCCGGCTCCGACGATACAGAGGCGGCGCGGCAACTGGCTCAGACTGAGCATCTCGTCGGAACTGACCACCAACGACGGGTCGCACTCCTCCAAGGTCAGCATACGCGGCTCAGACCCCGTGGCGATGATGATGGCTGGAGCCGAGAACTCCTCGCCGCCGACGGCCACCACATGGGGAGCCACAAAGCGGGCTTCGCCCTCGATGATGCGCACCTCTGGCACGGAGAGCAACTGGCGGATGCCGGCGGTGAGCTGGGCCACCACCTGCTCCTTGCGCTCCATCACCTGTTGCAGGTTGACGGCGGGCTCGCCCACGCCCGACACCCCGAAGAGCGCTGCCTGGCGCAGCGTCTCCATCACCTCGGCATGGCGGGCCAGCGTCTTGGTGGGGATGCAGCCTACGTGCAGGCAGGTGCCTCCCAGTTGGCCACGCTCGATGAGCACCACCCGGCGTCCGGCCTTGGCGGCATGGTGAGCGGCGCGGTAGCCTCCGGGCCCCGCACCGATGATGATGATGTCGGTCTCGGTCATGGCTGTTCGGTTTGGGCGGTTTCGGCCTGCAACTGCCGCCAGGTGACCACGGGGTGCTTGGCGGCCAGCACGTCATCCACACGGCCGATGGGCGTATGGTGGGGTGCCGACTTCACTTCTTCGGGACACTCTGCGGCCTCCTGGGCGATGCGGCGCATCACCTCGATAAAGCGGTCGATGGTGTCCTTGCTCTCGTTCTCGGTGGGCTCGATCATGAGCGACTCGTGGAAGAGCAGGGGGAAATAGATGGTGGGGGCATGGTAGCCGTAGTCGAGCAGACGCTTGGCCACGTCCATCGTGGTGACGTCCGTGGACTTGTCCTTCAGTCCGTCGAACACGAACTCGTGCTTGCAGAGTCCGTCGATGGGCAGCAGGTAGAGGTCTTTCAGGCTCTCCTTGATATAGTTGGCATTGAGGGTGGCCAGCGGACCTACCATCTTCAGGTTTTCGCGTCCGAGGGTGAGGATGTAGGCATAGGCGCGCATCATCACCGCGAAATTGCCCTGATAGGGGCTCACACAGGGCAGGAAATCCTCCAGTCCCTTGCGCACACCGACGGGCCCCGCACCGGGACCGCCGCCGCCATGGGGCGTGGAGAAGGTCTTGTGGAGATTGATGTGCATCACGTCGAAGCCCATATCGCCGGGGCGGCAGGCACCGAGCATGGGGTTGAGGTTGGCTCCGTCGTAATAGAGCAGTGCTCCGCAGTCGTGTACCATCGCGGCAATCTCGGGAATATGCTTCTCGAAGAGTCCGAGAGTGTTGGGGTTGGTCATCATCATCGCCGCCACAGTGTCGTCGAGCAGCGTGCGCAGATGCTCCACATCCACGGTGCCGTCTTCGAGGCTCTTCACCTCCACCACCTCAAGTCCGCAGACGGCGGCCGAGGCGGGATTGGTGCCGTGGGCACTGTCGGGCACAATCACCTTGGTGCGCTTCAGGTCGCCGCGGCTCTCGTGGTAGCCACGTATCACCATCAGTCCCGTCAGCTCGCCATGGGCTCCGGCAAAGGGTTTGAAGGTGAAGGTGGCGAGTCCCGTCAGTTCGCAGAGGGAATGGTTGAGCAGGGTGACCAGCGCCTGGGCACCACGGGTGGTTTCGGCAGGCTGCAGGGGATGGAGATTGGCAAACTGGGGCATGGCAGCCACCTCCTCGTTGATGCAGGGGTTATACTTCATGGTGCAACTGCCCAGGGGATAGAACCCGTTGTTCACACCGAAGTTGTTGGCACTGTGGTTGGTGTAGTGGCGCACCACGGTCAGCTCGTCGCACTCGGGCAACTGGGCGTCGGTGGCACGGCGCAGATATGACTGCAGTTCGTAATCGCCAAAACGGTTCTTGGGCAGCGAATAGGCGCAGCGACCCTCATGGGAGAGTTCAAAAATCAGATGGCCATATAATTGATTGTTCATATCGGATAGTCAATATTGATGAAACATGGAATAGGATGGCATCCCGCTACACCAGTGAAACGAGTTTCTCGATTTCCTCACAGGTGCGTTTCTCGGTGACGGCCAGCATGAGAACCTCGTCGTCTATCTTCACGCCGGCAAAGATGCCCGCGTCGAGGCAGCGCTGGAGCAGTGCGTCGAGGTCACCTTTGTAGCGCACGCAGAACTCATTGAAGAACGAAGTGGAGGGGAAGGCGAGTTCGAAACGGCCTGTGGCCACCAGCCGTTCGGCCAGCAGATGGGCTCCGGCGTAGGAGAGGCGGGCGGCCTCCTTGAGTCCCTGACGGCCCATCACCGAGAGATAGATGGTGACGAAGAGCGCCATGAGCGACTGGTTGGAGCAGATGTTCGACGTGGCCTTCTGGCGACGGATGTGCTGCTCGCGTGCCTGCAGGGTGAGCACAAAGGCGCGCTGGCCGCGGCTGTCCCGGGTCATGCCCACGATGCGTCCGGGCATCTTGCGGATGAGTTTCTCTGTGCAGCACATGTAGCCCACATAGGGACCGCCGAACGACATGGGGATGCCGAGGCTCTGGCAGTCGCCCACGGCGATGTCGGCGCCCCACTCGCCGGGTGTCTTCAGCAGGGCGAGGTCGGCGATGATGCTGTTGAGCACAAACAGGGCCTTGGCCTGGTGGATGATGTCGGCATAGCCCTCCAGGTCTTCGATGATGCCATAGCGGTTGGGCTGCTGCATGATGACACCTGCCACGCCTCCCTCAGCCAGTTTGGCATCGAGGTCGGCCCTCGAGGTGTGGCCGGCAAAGGCTTTCACGGGCACCAGTTCGATGCCGTGGAAGTGGGCGTAGGTGGCCACCACCTCTGCCACTTTGGGGTCGACGGTTTCGGAGATGAGCACCTTGCGTGCCTTCTTGGCGGCGGCCACACACATCATGGCGGCCTCAGCGGTGGCAGTGGCTCCGTCGTAGAGCGAGGCATTGGAAATGTCCATGCCCGTGAGTTCGGCCATCATCGACTGGAACTCAAAGATATAATGGAGGGTTCCCTGTGAGATTTCAGCCTGATAGGGGGTGTAGGAGGTGAGGAACTCCGAACGGCTCAGCAGGCTGGGGATGACGGCGGGGGTGTAATGGTCGTAGACTCCGGCACCGGCAAAACAGGTGAGCTGGCGGTTCTGGCTGCCCAGACGCTCGAAGAGCTGGCGCACCTCCATCTCGCTCATGGCCGAGGGCAACTGGTAGTCGCCCTGGAAGCGGATGCTCTCGGGCACCTCGGCGTAGAGGTCGTCGAGACGCTCCACGCCGATTTTGCCCAACATCTCACGTATGTCCGCCTCTGTATGGGGGAAATATTTGTAGGACATCGTTGACTTATTTTCGTTGACTTATTTTCGTTGACAGATTTTCGTTGGCAGGTTTTTCTTATTCCTCGCACTGTGCCTCATAGGCCTGGGCATCCATCAGATTGTCGAGTTCGGAGGGGTCGCTCAGTTTCACCTTGATGATCCAGTTCCCGAAAGCGTCCTGGTTGATGAGTTCGGGCGTGTCTTCCAGGGCCTCGTTCACCTCTACCACGGTGCCGCTCACGGGCGAGAAGAGGTCGCTGGCTGCCTTCACGCTCTCTACGGCGCCAAACTCCTCGCCGGCGGTCACTTCGTCGTCCACCTCGGGCATGTCGACATAAACCACATTGCCCAGTGCGTGCTGTGCATAATCGGTGATGCCGATATATCCATACTCGCCTTCCACTCTCACATACTCGTGTGACTCTGCATAATAGAGTCCTTCAATTACTTTTGCCATAGTCGTTATGTTTGTTTATTTGTTTGTATTCGATTGAAAAAAATTATTTCTTGTAGTGCTTGTCATAGAACTTCTTTTTCACCACGGTGCCGGGGAACACCTTCTTGCGGATCTGCACCTCGAGGGGTGTGCCGAGCTTGGCATACTGGCTGTCGACGAGGGCCATGCAGACGCTCTTGTCGGAAGAGATGGTGTGATAGCCGGTGGTCACTTCGCCGATGGGGGTGCCGTCCTTGAGCACGGCATAGCCATGACGGGGGATGGCCTTGTCGGCCAGTTCGATGCCCACGAGCTTGCGTGCCACGCCCTGCTCCTTCTGCACCACGAGGGCCTCACGTCCGATGAACTCGGCCTTGTCGAGTTTGCAGAACATGCTGAGACCTGCCATCACGGGCGAGATGTCGGCCGAGAGCTCGTCGCCGTAGAGGGGCAGCCCCACCTCGAAACGCAGGGTGTCGCGGCAACCCAGTCCGCAGGGTTTGCAGCGGCCGCTGGCCATGAGCAAATCCCAGAAATGACGGATGGCATCATGGGAACCGTAAATCTCGAAACCGTCTTCGCCCGTATAGCCGGTGCGGCTCACCACGAGGGTCTCTCCCTCATAGCCGATGGTCTTCACGGTGTAGAACACGAGTTCGCTGCAGGGCAACTGGAGCACCTGTTCCACCACCTGTTCCGACTCGGGACCCTGTACGGCCAACTGACCGTAATAGTCGGAGCGGTTTTCGAGCTGGATGTCAAACCCTTCGGCATGCTGCTGCATCCACGCCCAGTCCTTGTCGATGTTGGCAGCATTGATGACGATGAAGAAATCGTTGTCGGCCATCTTGTAGACCAGCAGGTCGTCTACGGTTCCGCCATCCTCATAGAGCATCATGCCATAGAGAATCTTGCCGTCGTCAAGTCCGGCCACATTGTTGGTGAAGATATGGTTGACGTAGCGCTCGGCATCGGGACCCTTGACGGTCACCTCGCCCATGTGTGATACGTCGAAGACACCGCAGGCATGGCGCACGGCATTGTGCTCATCCTTGATGTCTGAATACTGGATGGGCATGTCGAATCCTCCGAAGGGACTGATGAGTGCGCCCAAGGCCACGTGCTTGTCGTAAAGACAGGTTCTTTTGTTTTCCATGTAATATAATTTTAGGTAATAAATTGCTGTTGATAATCATTTTTTCGGGTGTCAGCGGCTGATGTCAGGAGACAGGGGCGGCATCGTCGAGCAGGAGCGAGAGCAGGTCGTCGCGCCGGAGATGGAGCACCAGGTCGTCGACACGCTCGGGGATGGTTGCCTCCAAGGCCGTCCGCTCCAAGGCCACGCCGCGCAGTGGCACCAGCAGCCGGTTGTCCACGTCGCCCACCAGGAAGAAGTCGCCCATGAGGTTGGCCGACTTGATGATGCCGTTCTTCAGTTCGAGGCGCAACTCCAGGTCGCCCACTCCCTCGACACGGCGCTTGCGGACAAGCGTATAGCGCGGGTTCTTGCCATAGATGAACTCGTCGGAGAGATATTCCTTCTCCATCTCCTCGATGGCGGCCACATCGCGTTCGGTGAGCAGGAGTTCGCCCTCGCAGAGGTTGGTTCTCACAAAGTCCTTGAACTCCTCGATGCTCAGGGGGATATAATCCTTGAGCAGGGCAATGCGTTGGCGCACGCTGTCGATGCCCTTGCTCAGCAGTTTGGCGTTGGTGGGGGTGATGGCTCCCACCATGTTCTCCATATTCGTGTCGTAGAGCATGGTGCCATGCACGATGCTGCGTCCGGGCACATGGTAGAAGGCATTGCCCGACACCTTGCGGTCGCCGATCATGATGTCGTTGCGCCCGCCACCCCAGGCCTCCACGCCCAGTTTGCGGAGCACGAGCACCACCATATTGATATAACGGTTGAAGGTGAAGTTCACATTCTCGTCGTCGGTGATATAGGAAAACATGATGTTGGTCATGTCGGCATAGACGCAGCCTCCGCCGCTCTTTCGCCGGTAGGTGCGGATGTGGTGTTCACGGCAGTAGTCGATGTTCACCTCGTTCTCTATCAGCTGGTTGCGCCCGAAGATGACACTGGGCTCCACCTGCCACATGAAGAAGCAGTCGGACTCATGGATATGCCGTGCCACATACTCTTCCATGGCGAGATAGAAGGAGAGGCGTCTCACACCGTTTTCTGGCAATAGGATATATTTCATCGCTTCAGTCGATGGGGTTTTCAGGAGTTATTGTTTCCAAGTGCAAATATATTAAATAAATATGTAATAAAAGGCAAGAAAGGATTTTTTTCTTGCCTTTTAAACTATTTTAGGAATAGGAGCTCCGATTCGAGCATCTGAAGCCGCGGCATCTCGAACCCTACCTTGGCGGCCTCGGCGATGGGACGGGTGTAGAGATAGTAAATCTCCATGGGACGATGGAAATCGTAGTCGAGTTTCATCGAGGGGGAATAGGGCACCATGTCGAGCGTGTTGCGAATCATCTTGTCGGCAAACGAGGCGTCCAGGCCTCTCACGCCCAGCGCCTGTGCCGCCCCGATGACCTCCATCATCTGGCTGCGGATGAGGGCCATGGTGGCGGGATGGGCCAGCAGGCGGTCGGTGCTGGTGTTGAGTGCCACGGTCATGCCATTGAAGGGCATGTTCCACACCGCCTTCTTCCATCGCGCCTCATGGTATTCCACCTCGGTGGCACGCACGCCCGCCGCCTGGAACTCCGCTATCAGGGCTGCCATGCGCGAGGCATCGGGACAGGAATAGTTACCGATGTTGATATGTCCGTAGAACTGGTGGTTGATGACACCGGGTTCGGTCTTGGCCGAACAGATGAATGCCAGTCCGGCTGCCAACCATACTTGGGGGAAACGCTGCTGGAGGTCGTACTCCAGTCCGATGCCATTCTGGATGAGCAGCACAAGGGTGTCGGGTTTGAGCAGCGGCGGCAACAGCGTGTCGAGCAACTCGTTGTTCACCGACTTCAGACCCACAATCACCACGTCGGCCTGCGGCATGTCGGCCGTCGTCTGCCACGCATGCACCTCCGGCAGCAGGAAGCCCCCGTCACAGGAATCAACCCGCAAGCCATGTTCCACCACATAGTCATAATCCCGATGCAGCAGAAAGTGTACTTCCTGTCCGCTGCGCGCCAGCTTGGCTCCGTAATAGCCGCCAATGGCTCCTGTTCCGATCACTGCATATCTCATGATTCAGTCGCTTGGTTAATGTCTATTGAAAAATCTCTGTTGAAAAATCTCTATCGAGAAAAATCTCGTCTGCTATATATATAATAAGGTATAGAAAAAGGGGGCGATTCTCCGTCCACCATCCCCTAATTCATGGCAAAAGTACGATTTTTCTCTATAACTGCCAATCTTTTTGACGGAAAAATGCTGCATGTCTTTGTTCTTTACGTTTTTTCTTGTATCTTTGCAAGGCTATTCGATATTCTAATGACAGCATTGACTAAGAATTGAAAGACGTGAACACAGAACAGCATGACCTTTTGAGTCAAATCAAATATCCCTGCGACTTGCGCAAACTGCAAGTGGAGCAGTTGCCAGCCCTCTGCGAAGAACTCAGACAGGACATCCTCAAGGAACTGTCTGTCAATCCCGGACACCTCGCCTCCAGCCTCGGTGTGGTGGAGACAACCGTGGCACTGCACTATGTCTTCAATACCCCCTACGACCGTATCGTATGGGATGTGGGGCACCAGGCCTACGGCCACAAGATTCTGACCGGCCGACGGGAACAGTTTTCCACCAACCGTAAACTGCACGGCATCATGCCCTTCCCCTCGCCCAAGGAGAGCGAATACGACACCTTTGTATGCGGACATGCCTCGAACTCCATCTCGGCTGCCCTCGGCATGGCCGTTGCCGCCAAGGGAACCGACCGGCATGTGGTGGCCATCATCGGCGACGGAGCCATGAGCGGCGGACTGGCCTTCGAGGGACTGAACAATGCCTCGTCCATCCCCAACGACATGCTCATCATCCTCAACGACAACAACATGAGCATCGACCGGAGCGTGGGAGGCATGAAGGAATATCTGCTCAAACTCAACACCAACAAGACCTATAATGCACTGAGGTTCAGGGCTTCGAAGTGGCTGCATGCCAAGGGCTATCTCGAGGACGACCGCCGCAAGGGCATCATCCGGCTGAGCAACGCCATGAAGTCGGCCATCAGCCATCAGCAGAACATCTTCGAGGGACTCAACATCCGCTATTTCGGACCCTTCGACGGACACAACATCACCGAACTGGTGCGCATCCTGCAACAGCTCAAGGGAATGAAGGGACCCAAACTGCTCCATCTGCACACCAAGAAAGGCAAGGGGTATGAACCGGCCGAAAAGGCGGCCACCATCTGGCACGCCCCGGGCAAGTTTGACGTGAACACGGGCGAACGCATCGTCAGCGACACCACCGGACAGCCGCCCAAATACCAGGACGTATTCGGCGAGACGCTGCTCGAACTGGCCCGGCAGAACGACCGCATCGTGGGCGTCACTCCCGCCATGCCTACGGGCTGCTCGATGAACATCATGATGAAGGAGTTGCCCGAACGCACCTTCGACGTGGGCATCGCCGAGGGACATGCCGTCACCTTCTCCGGTGGCATGGCCAAAGAGGGGCTCCTGCCGTTCTGCAACATCTACAGTGCCTTTGCCCAGCGCTCCTACGACAATATCATCCATGATGTGGCGATGATCAGGCTGCCCGTCGTGTTCTGTTTCGACCGCGCCGGACTGGTGGGCGAGGACGGACCGACCCATCACGGTGCCTTCGACATGGCCGCCCTGCGACCCGTGCCCAACCTCACCATCGCCTCGCCCATGGACGAGAAGGAACTGCGACGGCTGATGTATACGGCACAGTTGCCCGACATGGGACCCTTTGTCATCCGTTATCCCCGCGGCCAGGGTGTGTGCCCCGAGTGGCGCTGCCCCTTGGAGAAAATCGAGGTGGGAACGGGACGACGCATCAAAGAGGGCGACACCCTCGCCATCATCACCATCGGCCCCATCGGCAACACTGCGCTCGAGGCCATCAACGAATGGGAACAGCTGCCGGAGAACCAGGGTAAGAGCATCGCCCTCTACGACCTGCGTTTCCTCAAACCCTTGGACGAGAAACTCTTGCACGAAGTGGGCAGGAAGTTCCAACACGTCGTGACCATCGAAGACGGATGCCGCAACGGTGGCATGGGCTCGGCGGTGATGGAATGGATGAGCGACCAGCACTACACCTGCCACATCGCCCGATTGGGGCTGCCCGACCATTTCGTGGAACATGGCACCGTGGCCCAACTGCAGCATATCGTGGGCATCGACAAAGAGGGCATCAGCCAGGCTGTGAATCAAGAACTGGAGACCGGACGCTAAGCCCCCTCCTCACAAACCATCAAGACAATGAAAATCATCATCGCAGGCGCAGGAGCCGTAGGCACCCATCTGGCCAAACTCCTCTCGCGCGACCATCAGGACTGTGTGCTCATCGACGAGGAGGAAAGCCGACTCGAAGGGCTCGATACGGAATTTGACATCATGACGCTGCTCGGCTCGCCCACCAGCATCAAGACGCTCAAGGAGGCGGGCATCGCCAACACCGACCTCTTCGTGGGGGTGACTCCCGACGAGAGCCGCAACATGAACTCCTGCATCATCGCCCATGCCTTGGGAGCCAAGAAGACCGTTGCCCGTATCGACAACTACGAATACCTGGCACCTACACTCGAACCCTTCTTCCACAAACTGGGCATCGACTCGCTCATCTATCCCGAAGTGCTGGC
>JAEDMP010000080.1 GCA_016302965.1 Bacteroidaceae bacterium | reverse complement strand
TTTTCTATATATAAAATAAGGTGTGCCTGCGTTTGCAGACACACCCTGAAGGGAAAACCTATATCTGATTCCCTTTCGGGAGGAAATCAGTTTTTTTTGATTAGTCGAGCTGGGCGAGCTTGTTGTCAGAGCCGAGCACCTCAACAATCTTGTGACGATACATCTTCTCCATTTCGTCGCGGGCGGGGCCGCAGTACTTACGGGGGTCAAATTCACCGGGCTTCTCGGCCAGGGTCTTGCGCACGGCAGCGGTGAAGGCCAGACGGGAGTCGGAGTCGATGTTGATTTTGCAGACGGCGCTCTCAGAAGCCTTGCGGAGCTGCTCCTCGGGGATACCTACTGCATCGGGCAGTTTGCCGCCGTACTCGTTGATCATGTCCACATACTCCTGGGGAACGGAAGAAGAGCCGTGGAGCACGATGGGGAATCCAGGCAGTTTCTCCATGATGGCATCGAGGATGTCGAATGCGAGGGGAGGAGGAACGAGCTTGCCGGTCTTCGGGTCGCGTGTGCACTGCTCGGGGGTGAACTTATAGGCACCGTGGCTGGTACCGATAGAGATAGCGAGAGAGTCAACGCCGGTCTTGGTTACGAAGTCGATTACTTCCTCAGGCTTGGTGTAGTGGGATTCTGCTGCAGAAACCTCATCCTCAACACCTGCGAGCACGCCGAGCTCACCCTCAACGGTCACGTCAAACTGGTGGGCATATTCCACCACCTTCTTGGTGAGGGCAACGTTCTCGTCATAGGGCAGGTGAGAACCGTCGATCATTACAGAAGAGAAGCCCATGTCTACGCAGCTCTTGCAGGTCTCGAAGGTGTCACCGTGGTCGAGGTGGAGCACAATCTCAGGATGCTTGCAGCCCAGTTCCTTGGCATACTCAACGGCACCTTGGGCCATATACTGCAGCAGGGTCTGGTTGGCATAGTTGCGGGCACCTTTGGACACCTGAAGAATCACGGGAGACTTGAGGTCGGAAGAAGCTTTGATGATAGCCTGCAGCTGCTCCATGTTGTTGAAGTTGAAAGCGGGCACTGCATAGCCGCCGTTGATGGCGCGCTTGAACATCTCCTTGGTGTTAACCAAGCCTAATGATTTGTAACTTACCATAATCTTAATGTATATAATTGTGTTAATTAGAAAATTATACTATTTAATCGAGCGCAAAGTTACAGAATTTCTTCTTCTTGACCAAATAAACCCGTGATTTTTTTATCTCGTTTTTCTCTTTTTTTTCGTTGCCGAGAGCCATAGGGACAGTTGCCGCCAAATTGCCAATCTCAGATAGCAAAAATCGCTGCTCTATTGGCTTCAATGTCGGTAGAAGTCATAGAGGAACTGGTTGAAGAAGTGCTCGTAGCGTGCTCTCAACTGGTCGCTTTCGGCCTTGAGCATCTGGGTTTTCGCCTCGTTGTATTCGGTGATGGTGGCCTTCCCCTGCTCATATTTGGCCTGCATCAGTTGGAATGCATCTTGGGCGCTGTTCACCGCCTCTCCGCAGCTTTCGAGTTTGGCTCGTGAGCTGATGGCGTTGTAATAGGCCTGCTGGATTTCCTGGTAGAGCGACTTGCGGGTGTCCTCGAGGCGGAGCTGCTGGTTGTCGCGCTCAATCTTGGCCTGCCTGATTCGGTTGCGGGTGGAGAAATGGTTGAAGACCGGGATGGAGAGGTTGAGGCCGAGATACTGGCTGAAGTTGTTTTTGAGCTGGGTGGAGAATCCGTCTGCTGCAAATCCCGATGACTTGTAGTAGTTGGTGCCCAGTCCGGCACTGAGCGAGAGTGTGGGCATGTAGTCGGCCCGTGCGATGCGTATGGTGTAGTCGTAGCTGGCGAGTCTGAGTTGTTCGGCTCTCACCTGTGGTCTCACACCCAGTGCCTCGCTGTAGACCGCGTCGGGGGCAGGCAGCGTCTGCTTGGCATCCGTCCGGTCGGGCTGTGGAGCTGCCACGCAGAACCCCTCGGGTGATGGCAGTTCGAGCAGCTGGGTCAGTGCCAGTGTAGAGAGCTTGAATGCGTTGTGGGCGTCTGTCAGGGTGAGCTTGCTTTGGGCGAGTGTGGCCTGTTGCTGTGAGAGTTCGGCGCGGCTGGCCCTGCCCACAGCCACGAGCTGTTTCAGTCTCATGGTCTGCATCGAGTCGAGGCTTACCTGTCGTCTGGCCACTTCTTCCAGTTCACCGTCATAGATGACTTGCACAAAGGCTTTGGCCACCTGTGTGCAGAGTTGGTCGCGCACCCGTTGCAGGTCGGCCATCGCGGCGTCCAGGTTCAGCCGGGCCTGTTTCACGCCATTGACGATGCGGCCGCCGCTGAAAAGGGGCATGGATGCTGATAGCGAGAATGAGGTATTGCTTGTGTTCGTATTCTCGTAGGTGTTCTTGTCGGTGAGTCCTCTGCCGAAGGAGAAATTCTGTCCGATAGCGGCATCCACACTGGGCAGGTGGTTGCCCCGGTTCTCGTCGAGGTTTACCTGTTGTTGCCGGGTGGCGTTCTGCTGCTGTCTCACGCTGATGTGGTGGCTGTAGGCATAGTCGATACATTGCTCCAGAGACCAGGGGGCGCAGGGGCGCGTCATGGCCGTGCTGTCAGTCGGGATTTCGTTCTGTCCGCAGACGGTTGTAGCAAGGGTGCTGAATATGAGGATAATGACATTTTTCATGTAGTATGCTATTTATAATAGGTGAAGTGCATTTGTTGGAGTGTCTTCTCTGTGTGGTGTCAGGGATTCACCACTTGTGGGCCTCTGAGTTTGGTGTTGGCCTTGATGCCGCTTTTCACCTCGATGTTCACGCCGTCGCTCAGTCCAGTCACTACCTGGACGCGCTCATATTCGGTTTCCTTTCCCGCCTTTTTCACGAGATGTACAAAGGTGGAGTCGCCGCTGAACTCGATGGCACTCTCTGGAATGGCTACCACCTTCCTGGAGGTGGCCAATACGATTTCGGCATTGGCGCTGTAGCCCGACCTCACCTTGTCTTTGCCCACGTTGTGGATGGCAGCCTTCACCTCAAACTGGTTGGCACCATTGTTCTCCACCGCCTTTGGCGAGATATACTCCAGCGAGGCTTCGAGCGTCAGGTCCTGCAGGGCTCCCACGGTGATTTTCATCGGCATGCCTTCCACCAGCCGTCCCACCTCCGTCTCGTCGATGTTGCCCCTGAAGATGAGGTCACCCATGTTGGCCACTGTCGCGATGGTTGTACCGTCGTTGAAGGTATTGCTGAGCACCACCGTGTTGCCCACCTTCACGGGTACGTCGAGAATCAGTCCGGCAATGGTCGAGCGGATGAGCGTCGAACTCTGTGTGGTATTGCTTTTCGACACGCCATTGCGCACCACGTCGAGCGCATCCTGCGCAGCCACCTGCTCTTCCAGTGCCTGCCGCTGGCTCTGCCGGGCCTTCTCATACTCCTCGTCGGAGATGAGTTGCTGGCGGTGCAAGGTCTCGGCACGTTGGAAATCCTTTTCGGCCTGCTTCACGTTGATGCCGGCCAGTCTCAGTCGCGATTCAGCCGAACTGAGTTGTCCCATGTCGGGAATCACCTTCACCTTGGCTATCACCTCTCCCGCCTCCACCAGGTCACCTGCCTCTTTATAGAGTTCGGTGATGATGCCGCTGATCTGCGGTTTCACGGTCACCTCATTGCGGGGTTCAATCTTTCCCGTGATGACCGTGGTCTTCCGGATGTCCATCACTTTTGCCTCCAGTTCGCTGTAGACGATGGGCACAGGTCTTGATTTCTGATAGAGAAACACGAATGTTCCTACGAATACGATGGCCAGGAGTGCGGCCACCACCAGTTTCGAATACTTTTTCATATCGTTGTTTGCTTGATTATACGTGAACAGAATAGTTGGAATGGAATAGCTGGAACGGTTTAATCCCGATAGGTCATTCGTCTCTCATGGCCTCGACGGGTCGGATGCTCATGGCCCTCCAGGCGGGAGCCATGCCGGCCAGTGCGCCCAGCACGGCGAGGAGCAGTACGGACAGGAGGGCGGAGGTGAAATCCACCTGGAAGTGGGCGGTGGCCACCCCGTTCGAGGTGTTGCCCATCTCCATCATCTGCAGCAGCGTGACGGCCAGCAGTATTCCGCTCATGCCCGCCACCGCTGTGAGCACCATGCTCTCGGCGATAATCTGCGAGAGAATCATGCGGGGTGTGGCGCCGATGGCCCGTCGTATACCTATTTCTATGGTGCGCTCTTTCACGGTCACCATCATGATGTTGCTCACGCCGATGGCCCCTGCCAGCAGTGTGCCGATGCCCACCAGCCACACCAGCAGGTTCACCCCCTTGTAGAGGTTGTCGACCATGGCAAAGAGCACCTCGGTGTTGAAAACCGTCACGGCGCGTTCGTCGGTCGGGTCTACGCTGTGGGCCCGTGCGATGATGCTTCGGATGCGGTCAGTGAGCGAGCTCATTACCACCCCCTTGCGTCCGGTCACGGCGATGCTGTGCACCTGGTTGCCCGTGTTGTAGGTCTTGCTGAAGAGCGTATAGGGGATGGTGATGGTCTGGTCGGCACGTCCGTTGATGTGTATGCCGTTGCCTGCCCTGCAGTCAACGCCCACCACCTGATAATAGGTTGAGTCGATGCGTATGCGCTGTCCGCAGGGGTTGCCCCCTTTGGGGAAGAGCTTGGTGTAGACCTCCTCGCCGATGACACATACCTTGCGGGCTTGGCGGATGTCCATCTCGTTGAGATAGCGCCCCTGGGTGATGCGGGGCATGTTGATGACGGCATAGTCGTGGCTCACCCCGGAGATATTGGCTGAAAAAGACTTGTCGCCTCTCACGACCGTTTTCGATCCGCCGAACATTACGGGGGCAATCACGTCGAGTTCGGGCAGATGCTGCCTCAGCCGTTCCATGTCTTGTGTAGTCATGCTGAAACTTCGTCCCTTCCTGAACCCGTGGTAGGGTTTGCTGGTGGATTGTGTCCATACCATCGAGGTGTTGGTGGCGAATCCGGCAAAGTTCTTCTGCAGCATCTCTTTCAGTCCACCCGAGCCGCCGATGAGCAGGATAAGCATGAACACGCCCCAGAAAATGCCGAAGCCCGTGAGCAGGCTGCGGCTGCGGTTGCGGCTGATGGTTTCCAGAATCTCCGGGAGCTGGAGGCCTGCCGCTATTTCTTTCAGGATTCTATTCATTGTTCTTGTCTTTTTTTTTCTTGATAGGAATGGATGGCGTTTTCAGATGGCATTGAGTGCCTCTACGGGTTTCACCCTTGCCGCCTTCAGTGCAGGAATCAGTCCGGCTATTGTGCCGGCGATGATGATGACGATGGTCGCCTTCAGGCAGACGTCAAGTCCCACGGTGGGGTCAACGAACATGGTGGTCTGGAAGAGTCCCGTGTCGATTATCTCGTGTCCCAGTGTCGCATCCATATACTCATTGGCCAGGATGCCGCAGAGCATGCCGATATAGCCGAAGAAGGCCGTGGTGATGACGCTCTCGGTGATGATGAGCTTCAGGATGTCTTGCGGTTTGGCTCCGATGGCCTTCCGCATCCCGAACTCGCGTGTGCGCTCCTTCACGGTGATGAGCATGATGTTCGATACGCCCACGATGCCGCTGAGCAGGGTGAACAGTCCCACCACCCATAGGGCCGTGCGCAGGATGTCAATGCCTTGGGCCATCTGTATGTTGTCGAGATAGCGGTTCCATATCCAGATGGTGGTCGGGTCGGCGGGATGGGCGTCGTGATTGGTGTTGGTCACCGCCCGGTACTCGTTGGCAAAGCGTTCGTTGTCCTCCTTGCTGTCCAGTCCGCGCAGCGCAAACTGCAGGTCGCCCACCTTGTCGCCCTTGTTGTAGACGGCACGTAGCGTGCTGTGGGGGATGAAGGCCTCGTTGTTCTGCCGTTGCTGGTCGTCCTTCACGATGCCCACCACCTGGAAGGCCAGGGCGCCCACTTTCACCCATTCGCCCGCCAGCCTCTGCGGATGTCTGGCCAACTCCTTGGCTTGGGTCTCCGAAACCACGATTACCTTCCGTCGCTCCCTGAGGTCGATGTCGTTGATGAAGCGTCCCGCCACCAGTTCGCGTTTGTTGATGTGTCGGTCCGAGGGGTAGACCCCCTGCAGCGTCTGCGAGGTGAGATAGTCGTTGCCGCGGCTGATGTTCACCCCATATTGGCCGATGGTGGCTCCCACGTCATAGGCATGGTGGCCGAACACCCCCTCCGTCGTCTTCAGGTCGCGCTCGTCAAAGCGGATTTGCCTTCTCTCCTTCAGCCCCTTGTAGGGCATGGAGGTGTAGCCGCTCCACACCATGATGGAGTTGGCGAGGAAGCGGTTCTGTTGTTTCAGTTGGGCATTGATAAGTCCGTTGCCGGCTCCGAGCAGGAAGATGAGCATGAAGATGCCCCAGGCCACGGCAAATCCCGTGAGTGCCGTGCGCAGCTTGTTGCGCTTGGCGGTGCTCCATATTTCCCTGATGAGCAGTGTCTCGCCCAGATTCCTGGCCAGTTCTGCTATCCGGTCCATCCCGTTTCCGCTTGCCGTCTGTTTATTTGAATCCTCTGTTTGCATGGTGGTCATAGTTTTCTTCTATCCGTCCGATAACCCCGTCCTGGATGTGGATGATTTTGTCTGTCTCATTGGCCACTCCACCCTCGTGGGTGACAATCACGATGGTGATGCCCTCCTCCTTGTTCAGCTGTTTCAGCAGTTCCATCACCTCCACGCTGGTCTTCGAGTCGAGTGCTCCTGTGGGTTCGTCGGCGAGGATGATCTGCGGTCGGGTGATGAGTGCCCTGGCGATGGCCACCCGCTGTTTCTGTCCGCCCGACATCTCGTTGGGATAGTGGTTGGCCCAGTTCTCCAGTCCCAGCCGCCTCAGGTAGTCCATGGCCAGCTCGTGCCTTTTCCGTCGGCTCACTCCCTGGTAGAACAGCGGCAGTTCCACGTTCTCCGCCGCCGTCTTGAAGGGGATGAGGTTGAACGACTGGAAGATGAAGCCAATCATGCGGTTGCGGTATTCGGCCGCCTTCGACTCGCTCAGGTTGCGTATGAGCATCCCGTTCAGGAGGTATTCGCCCGAGTCATAGTTGTCGAGGATGCCGAGGATGTTGAGCAGGGTCGACTTGCCCGACCCCGATGCCCCCATGATGGACACAAACTCTCCCTTCCTGATGTGGAGGTCCACCCCCTTGAGCACGTGCAGCGGCTGTGCGCCGTGGTAGGTCTTGTTGATATCTGTCAGATGAATCATGGTTTTGTCTGCTTGGTGTTGTCTACTTTTGTGCTTCCCTTTTCCTGTAGGCCTCTTCAATGTCGGCGATGCTGATGTCGAGCAGCTGCATCTGCCGGAAGAGTTCAGGCATGGTGTGTTGCATGAATTCCTTTTTTCGCGCCTTCTTGATTTCGCGGCAGGCACCTGCGGTGACGAAGTAACCCAGTCCGCGTTTGTTGTAGATGATACCGTCGCGTGCCAGCTGGTCGTATGCCTTGACCGCCGTGTTGGTGTTCACCTGCAGTTTCACGGCATATTCGCGCACCGATGGAATCCGGTCGTCATCCTTGTAGGTGCCGGCGAGAATCTCGTCGCATAATCGGTCTGCCATCTGTATATAGATGGCCTTGTCGTTGCTGAATATCATAGGTTAATCCATTTGTTGTTGACAGCCTGCATTCTGCAGAAAATCTTGTATGAAGCCACGTATAGAACCAGGGCGATCAGCGAGTGTCCCCCCATCCATGCCCATAGCGGGCAGTCGCCGTTCGAGTCGTGGAAGGTGACGATCAGCCAGTCGCTGTTCTCGATGCCGATGAAGAGGGCGAGGAAGAAGATGGCAAACTGTGTGCAGAGAGCCAGCGGAAACTGGTGTTTGCTGTAGAAGGTGCCGCAGAAGACGTAGAACGCATGGAGTGAAATCATCATGCCGTAGACGAACCCCATTTCCGATGGGTTATGGCCGAAGTGGTTGTAGAGGATGGTGAAGATGGAACAGCTTTGCCCGCAGCTCAACGTACTGTAGAGCATCTGTATGAGGTCGGCAAAGGCCATGGCAGCCAGTGCGCCGAGCGGTATCACCACCACCACGCCGATGAACCTCACGAGAAACTTCTCCAGGTTGGACGCGGGCTGCAGCAGGAAGGCGATGCGCTGCTGCTTGCTCCTGAGGTTGACGAAGATGCTTGTGCCCGAGAGCATGACGTAAACGCAAGCGCAGAACAGGAGGGTCTTGGCAAAGCTGTCGACACGTAATGCTATCCGGTGGGCGGATTCGCCGTCCAGGTCTGTCAGATGGGCAACGGATACGAAGGAGAAGGCCACGGCGATGGCCACCATTCCCTGCAGATAGTGCCGTTTGTTGCTGATGAGATTCCACTTGAAGAGCCGTGCGAATCTGTGGGTATCGAATGTTGTATTCATTTTGTTTGTATATTGGTATGTAACTGAAGTTTCTCTTGTCGTTTGAACCGCTGGGGGCTGCGCCTGGCCTCCGTCTTATATGTTCATCTTCTTCTCGGCCACGGCGCTGAAGAGCAGTTCCAGGTTGATGGGCGTTTCCGCTTGGCCCTCTTTGCGGCGGGCCACCACGGCGTTGCCCTGCAGCGTCGGTTCGGCATATATGATGCTGTCGTCCATCTCGTTGGCTGGGCGCAGTTCAAAACTGTATTGCGTGCAGATGTCGGCCGTGGATGCGTCGAGCAGCATCCTGTTCTCGCAGAGGATGAGGATATGGTCGAGCAGGGTTTCCACGTCGTGCACCTGATGGGTGGAGATGATGACGGTCTGGTCGTCGCCCATGTTGTTGGCCACCACGCGTCTGAACTGGCTCTTCGAGGGGATGTCCAGTCCGTTGGTGGGCTCGTCCATGAACAGGTATCGGGTGCCGGCGGCGAGGGCATAGCTCATGAGCACCTTTTTCTTCTGTCCCATCGATAGTTCCTTCAGATGGAGCGAGAGTGGCAGGTCGAAATCCTTCAGGCAACTGTTGAGCACCTCGCGCGAGAAGCGGGGATAGAATCCCTCGTTGATGCGGATATAGGTGTCGAGCGAGACGGCGGGCAGTTCAAACTCTTCGGGCACCATGAATATCTCCTGCAGCAGCAGTGGGTTGCGCTCTTGGCTGTTGATGCCGTCGATGCTGATGCTGCCCTTGCCGGCGCGCATCAGTCCGCTCATGAGATAGAGCAGGGTTGATTTGCCTGTACCGTTCTTTCCGAGCAGTCCGTAGATTTTGTTTCCCTCGATGTTGAGGCTGAAATCCGTAAACACCTGGTGTTTGCTTCCCGGATAGCTGAATGAGATGTTTTCTACTTGGATCATAGTAGCATTGTTTTGGGATGATATACTGATTGTTTTTGTGGTTTCAAACCTTACTGTTTTAGTGTACTACTTTAATAGTACGCTGCAAAGGTAATACGAATAGTCCTATCTTCCAAGTTTTTGGAAGAAAAAATGCGTCGTGTTGACATGTTTTAACATTCCCGCCTTACTTAGTAACTATCTCTCTTCAACTCTGTGGTTCAAAAAAATATGAAATTTTATTTTCCCCTTTTTTATGCAGTTTTTCCGTAAAAGCCTTGCACAATCCAAAAGGAAGTCTTACCTTTGTAAGCATCATTCATCCGTCATCATTCATCCGTCATCATTCATCCGTCATCATTCATCCGTCATCATTCATCCGTCATCATTCACATCAGTTCCGTATGCACCCCATCCATCTCACCCTCACCACCCCCACGGGCAAACTCGGCCTCTGTGCCTCCCGCTTCTGGGGCAATCCGGCCTTGCCCGGACAGGAAGCCTATCCCATGTATGTCGACGCCGACGGCGAGACTTATCCATACGTCTTCATCTGTCAGATCAATCTCGAGGAACTGGCTCCTTACGACCCCCTGCATCGTCTGCCCCAGCGCGGCCTGCTCTCGTTCTTTGCCAAGATAGATGCCTATCTCGGTTGCTGCGGCGGAGCCATCCCCTTGTTGGGCGGATTCATCAGCGACACCAGTGAGGTGAAGGTCCTTTACTTTCCCGACACCGACCACATGAGCGAGGTGGTGCTCCTCGACGAGGAGGATGACAGCCCCATCTCACCCTTTGAGCTCCAGGTAGGCTTCGGCCAGCCGCGCGAGCCGTTTGCCGACGACCATGCCCTCTTTGCCCCTCCCGCCTACCGTCCTTGGGAGACGTGGGATGCGCCCTATGAAGACTGGGAGATACTCCTGCAGGTCGATTCCTTCGAGGGAGCCGACTTCACGCTCAACTTCATGGATTGCGGTGTGCTCGATTTCCTCATCTCTCCCGACGACCTGCGCCACCACCGCTTCGACCGGGTGCGTGCCATTGTCCTTTCCACCTGAGCCAAAAATTCCTTTTTTTTCACCCTCCGTATTCTTCTACTGCAATCATAGTATTCGATGGTCGTTGGTGAACTCAATTGTCGTGTCAACATCTCTTCTGTTTTTTTGTCTGTATGAGGTAGCTGCATTTGAGGGTACCCCGTAGCTGCAAACCACCTGTTTTGTCAAGTGGTCAAGTGGTCATGAGGTCATGAGGTCATGAAGGTCATGAAGACCTCAACAGAGGTGAAGGCGGTTTCAGATTGTAAGCATTTTGCCTGGATTTGAAAAGAATCCGTAAGTATAATATATAAATAATAATATATAATATATATTATATATTATTATTTCCTTCGGAAATGTGTACCCACTTGCACTTTGCATCCACCTTCATGACCTTCATGACCTCATGACCTCATGACCTCATGAC
>JAEDMP010000079.1 GCA_016302965.1 Bacteroidaceae bacterium | reverse complement strand
TGATTGCTGGTTAAGTAACTTGTTTTGTCACTTTTTAGACTTTACAGACTACTAGTGCCTACATGAGGTTGAGTGGTCCCACCTGTAGCCAGTTTAACGGCAGCATTGAGCAATTTGGCTTATATCTCGCTGACTTGCTCGGTAACAGTGAAACAGGCGTTCACAAGCTCGTGTTCTGTCAGTTCCCCATTGCTGAAGGCGAGCAATCGCTTGTCGTTGTCACTAAGGTAAGTGACGTCTGTATGCTCAATCTCCTTAACCTTTGTCCAGATTTCAAGTCCAGTCAGTGCAGTATACGACCGAATTCTGTCCAATATGGTTTTAATGTGTCTTGAAGCCAACGCACCACCTCAGGAAATAACAGGGCACTATTGATATTAGCCTTACTCAGGAAAGCTATCCATCGAACTTCCATCTGAGGATTGTTTGGGAAGTCTTTCCTGAAAAACATTGTGTCGGAATTATAGGGTGTGTGACGATTCTCAAAAGTTCGGTTGATGGCATCTTGCAAAATGGCAGTGTCATATTGGAAAGATGTGAGCAGATGGTGGATGTCATAATAGTCTTTCATACGGCTGCTTTGGTCAGCCAAGTCTATGATGGCGTGCATCTTCTCTGCAATCACGGTTTCTGTGGAATAGGCAAGAATGCTTGCTTCGGGCAGTCCCTCTAACAACAGAGGATAGTCCAATGAAACTGGATTCGGAGTAACCACATCGCCAAATCCTATATCCATCGTGAGCACTTGTGCGATGGTGTCCATTGTCACAGGAATACTCAGACGAACTCCGTGGTAATCCTTGAACTCAGTGATGTTCTGGGAGACAATCTTGTCGCCAGCAAATAGTACACCATCCTCTTTGCAACCAACCGCACATATCTCGCGGAACGCCTCGGCTATGCGCTCGCCATCATTGCTGATGTGTGTGCCAAGAAAGTCTATGTCCAAGGTGGGACGGGCAGCAAACCTCTCGTAGGCATACATCAGCGCACCGCCTTTCAAGTAGAAGTTCTCACGATAACGGGTCCGGGAAATACGGTAGAGCAGTCGCTCCTGAAAGTATCTGGTCAAGATGGTCTGATAGAACACTTCCTCCTGCTTGGCCACATTGAGCAGCCTTGCCCTGATGGATTTTCCATAGTTTTTTATCTCGCTCATAGCTTTAGTGCAATATATTGTTCAAGGATTCTTCTAACTCTTAGTTTGTCTGCATAGTCGAAAAGTAGGGAAAGGTTTCTGCCGGGTAGTTCCAGATAGCTGTTTACCACTTCCGCACAAACGTCCATACCGATCTTGTTTCGGTATTTCACAGCATCACATACACACCGCTCCTTATTATATATCTGTATGCGATAGCCGCTGACTATCTGTTCTTCGACACCTATGTCAAACATCGTGTCAGTGATGTGATGCAGTTCTACTTTGGGGAAGACAGGGAGCGTGACTTTCCTGCCTCTCTTCACGGCAATGTGGTAGGCCTGTGGCAGCGAGGTTGTGAGTCCATGCACGTTCCATGCGGAGAAAAGGCACAGCACCCCTCCCGGAACAATGGCTTCCACATCTATCATAGTGTCAGCCAACTGTTCGGCTGTGGCATACACACCTCGCTTGATGCGTATCGTGTCACCATCACGCACGCTTTCCAGCAGTTTATAGTATGCTGCCCTTCCTTCCTCCTTTACCATCCCAGAGGAGGTAAAACTGTTGCTGTATCTCTTGCCTTCCATGCCTTTATACTTTATTTCGTATACAAAGTTACTACATTTATTTCTAATTGTAGTCTAATTGTTCAAAAATATACTCGTTAGACATGAATTATTAACAAATATTCGACAGCTTGGCACCTCTATATGGTTTTGTATCAGATAATCTTACCTATGTCGTTGCGAAGCAGTTCGAGTAACTTCTGGTTTGCATCGCTTTCAATGAAGCGGCACAATTTCTGATTGTGTTGTTATTTCTGCCTTGGAATCAATGTCTTTCATCACGTCCTGTAATGCCCATTCGCCAGTGTCACCTTCTTTATTGGCTTTCTCCATATAGAATTTTGGCTGCAAGTATGCCAAAAAGGATACTTGCAGCCAAATTTCCATTGTTTTGCAAAAAGAGGTGGGCCTGTATAAATCAGAGTTTCAGGTCGACGCCCAGACCGATGACGCGGTTGGTGCGGGTGAAACTGTTGGTTACACCATTGGCATCCTTGGCCTTGTTGTAGTCATCATAGAAGGTCTGGAAGTAGGCGACGTTCACCTTCACCTTGTCCGATATTTTGTAGCCCAAGCCGAAGCCTACGGAGTAGGAACTGACGTTGAAGGAGATATCGTTCATCCCGGCATCCTTCAAGTCGTATTCCGTGCGCTGCATACCTGCACTCACCTCCAGTTTCTTGCAGATGTCATACTCTGCACCGAAGAGATACTCGTTGCTGTCGCCCAGCATGTCCTTGGAATACTGCTTGGTGTCTACATCAAAGTAATGGTGCCATCCGGCGTTGATGCGCAGCGAGGGGAGAATGCTGTATTGGGCTCCCACGGTGAGCAGGGCAGGCGTGTCCTCGGCCACCTTTCCACCATCAGCATACTTGTCGAGCATTGAGATATTTTCTGCGCTCAGACTGTTGGCAGCCTTGTTCTTTAAGCGCATGCGTGTCTTGAATTCATATTTAGCGGCAAGGTTCAACTTGTTTGTCTTATAGTCGACACCGATGATAGGGGCTATTCCCCATCCTGTTTGGTCGCAGTTGAGCTCGATGTCCTGTGTGCCGATGCTGAGAGAGTCTATCTTTTCTGCTGCGCCTCTGAGCTGCTGGGCCATGGCAGGGTTGCTTCCCTCCACCAGTCCTGCATAATAATTCATGTTGTCGCGTAATTGTGAGAAATGTTCAGAGGCGTTGACCATGGCGGAAGTCTCCCCTTCCTTGTGCTCCACTTGAATGTTCTTGGCATAGCCATAATAGTTGGCACTGCCATACAGCATGCGCAGACCACCATAGACGGAGAGGTTGTCGTTTACCTTATATCCGGCACCAATGGTGAAACCATAATAGTACTGCCGTCCGCGCATATAGGAATCGTAGGCATACTTGTTGCCCATCGTGTGGTTGCTCATGCCGGGAATGCCGGCGTCTCCAAGGGTCTGGTAAAGCATGTTCACCTTTGGCGCGTAGTTAGTGACCTTGCCTACTTCCTGCTCGAAGGAGCCGAGTCCATCCTCAAACTCACACTTGCCGCCGCCACCGGTAATGGCAAAGCCAAACTGGAAACTCCACTTGCCTTTGTTGTAGGCTGCCTGGAGCGAGGGAATGATGGGAGCATCAGCCTTGCCTTTAAATTGGTGCATCTGTTGCCCGGCATGATTGGCATTGTTGAAAAAGAGGGGAGAGGTCGTCTGAATGGTTCTCGTCTGGTGGGCATTCTGAAGATTGATGGAGAGGTGGAATCCTTCACCCAAGAACACAACGCCTGCGGGGTTGCTGTAGACACCGTCGATACCGATGGCACCATCACGGGCGGGGTTACGAAGGAATGCTACATTTTGGTTGGTGTTTGTCAACAAACCGCCGGCCATGGCGGCTTCTGCTGCTGCCATCATCAGTGCGAGGCAGCTCATACGTAATGCTTTCATCTAAACAATTCTTTTAAAAATTGGTTGCAAAGTTACATAAATTGTTCTGTATTACGGAAAGCAATCGGATTTTATTACGATATCTTAACGCTTAAACGGCTATTTCCTGCACATATCTGTGATTTTGTGCAGGAAATAGCCGTCTCTTGGGTCTGTTTTTTTTGCTTCTTGTGTGCGTTCACAATCCGTATGTCCCGCTATCACTTGTTGAGTGTGGGATAGTTGACGCGGGTGTGATAGATGGTCTTGAGTTTCTCTATGAGCACGGTCTTGGCATACGAGATGTCGCGGAAGGTGATGGGGCAGTCTCTGAAGAAACCGTCGGCCAGCTGTCCGTCGATAATCCTGTTCACCAGGTCTCTGATAGACTGGTCGGTATATTCGGGCAGTGAGCGCGAGGCCGCCTCCACGCTGTCTGCCATCATGAGGATAGCCTGTTCGCGGGTGAAGGGGTTGGGGCCGGGATAGGTGAAGAGCAGGTCGTCTACGGGGTCGTCGGGATGCTCGTTCTTGTGTTTGATATAGAAGAACTTGGCCTTTCCCTGTCCGTGGTGCGTGCTGATGAACTCACGGATGATGGTGGGCAGATTCTCTTTCTCTGCCATTTTCAGTCCTTCTGTGACGTGACAGATGATGATGCGAGCGCTGTCGATGTAACTGAGGCTCTCATGCGGATTCACACCCGACTGGTTCTCGGTGAAGTAGATGGGGTTGCTCATCTTTCCGATGTCATGGTAGAGTGCACCCGTTCTCACCAGTTGGCTTTTGGCACCGATTTTCTTGGCAATCTCAGCCGCCAGATTGGCCACCTGCAGCGAGTGCTGGAAGGTGCCGGGAGCCACCTCGCTCATCTGTTGGAGCAGCGGGTTGTTCGAGTTGGACAGTTCGATGAGCGTGATGTCGGTCACGAATCCGAATGCCTTTTCTATCAGGTAGAGCAGCGGATAGGCGAAGAGCAGCAGGATGCCATTGATGATCAGATAGTGGTAGTTGTTCCATACGATGGCGGTCAGTTCGGTGGTCTGCATCAGTTCGTTGGCAAAATACATGAGCAGACTGACCAGGGTCACCACCAGTGCGGTCTTGAACAGCTGCGAGCGGTATTGCAGCTCCCTCAGCGAGTAGATGGCAGCCAGGCCTGCGGCCGATTCCACCACGAGAAACTCGAAGGGATGCTGCAGCATGATGGCACAGATACAAATCATGCCGAAATGGGTGATGAATGCCGTTCGCGAGTCCATGAATATCCTGATGATAATAGGTACGAGCGCGTAGGGCAACAGGAATACGTGTCCGATGGTGTTGCGCACCATGATCGAGGTGAGTAGTGTGAAGATGATTATCAGCGAATAGAGCATCGCCACACAACGTGGATTCTCAAAATAGTCTTTCCTGAAGAGGCTCAGATAAACCGTGAAGAAGACCACGATGATCGACACGTAGAGTGCCTCTCCAAAGATGGTAATCTGCTTTTGGGCCGAATAGAAGTTGCGTCGCTCGTTCTCTTTCCTGAACGACTCCACAATCCGGTAGGTTTTCTCGTCTACGATGTCGCCCCGGTCTACAATCTTCTGTCCTTTCTGCACCACTCCACTGGCCAGCGGCACGCTGTTGAGCAGTTCGTTGAGCGTGGCAGAGCTCCGCTCCTGGTCATAGATGATGTTCGGTACGATATAGTCCGTCAGATTGCAGCGTTGCAGCGTGGCCTTGTAGGGTATCAGCAGCGGGTCGTTGAGCAGACTCTCGTAGGCATTCTTGGTAGAATGGAACTGTTTGAGCGGTACGCTGGTGGCCTTTTTGCCATTGACGATACGGATGGTGCGGGTTGTGTCATCACCCGCCAGTTTGCTGTAATCCTGAGCTGCCATGATACCCTGCAGGTAGAGCCTCCTCAATCGGTTGGCGATGATGCTGATATAGTCATCCGACAGTCCGTCGATGCCATTGCTGAAATGGTTGACAAACTTCCTGGTTTGCTCTGCCTCCACCTCGGAGGAGTAGCTGAAGTAAGGCTCAAAATCTTCGTAGAGGCTGTCACGTTCCTTCTGCACGGTTGCTTCCGACTTGTAGATGGGAAAGTCGAAGGGAGCCGTCAGGTCGCCATATTTCCAGGGCTTCCCCAGGTCGGCGTAGAAATAGTTGCGTGTATCCCTGGGCATACACCAGACGATGACCGCCACCGTACCGATGATGATGGCAGTTCTGATGAGAATGTCTTTCCAGGTGATTTCTTTGGTCAGATTCAAAAATCCCATATTCTCTTTATGTTAAGATTGACACTTTGTTTTTGCATGCGAAAGTACGTAAAAAAAATGATAAAACAAACAATCTCTTACAGAAAGTGAGAAAAAATGGCTCTTCTTCGCCTCCAAGGGCAAAGAAAAACCTTTAAAAACACAAAATTCAAAAAAAATGTAGTAATTTTGCAAAAAATATCGTTCGTCCTATCCGGACCCGTTCAAAGATTAAGAAAGATGACAGAAAGAAGAGTTAGGGTGCGCTTTGCACCAAGCCCTACGGGCGCACTTCACATTGGCGGTGTTCGCACCGCGTTGTACAACTATTTGTTTGCCCGTCAGCACGGCGGCGACCTCGTGTTCCGTATCGAGGATACCGACTCCACCCGCTTTGTGCCCGGCGCAGAGGATTATATCATCGAGTCGTTCAAGTGGCTCGGCATCAAGTTTGACGAGGGTGTCAGCTTCGGCGGCAACTATGGCCCTTATCGTCAGAGTGAGCGCCGGGAAATCTATCAGAAATATGTCAAGCAGCTGCTGGATGCCGGCAAGGCTTATATCGCCTTCGACACTCCCCAGGAGCTGGAAGCCAAGCGTCAGGAGGTGGCCAACTTCCAGTACGACGCCCATACCCGCATGCAGATGCGCAATTCACTGACCATCCCTGCCGACGAGGTGGAGCGCATGATTGCCGACGGACAGCAGTATGTGGTGCGCTTCAAGATTGAGCCCGGTGTATCGGTGCTGGTCGACGACCTCATCCGTGGCGAGGTGCGCATCATGAGCGATATCCTCGACGACAAGGTGCTCTTCAAGAGTGCCGACGGACTGCCCACCTACCATCTGGCCAATATCGTGGACGACCATCTGATGGAAATCAGCCATGTCATCCGTGGCGAGGAGTGGTTGCCCAGTGCCCCCCTCCATGTCCTGCTCTATCAGGCTTTCGGCTGGGAGAACACCATGCCCCGCTTTGCCCATCTCCCCTTGCTGCTCAAGCCCGAAGGCAAGGGCAAGCTGAGCAAGCGCGACGGCGACCGTCTCGGATTCCCCGTCTTCCCGTTGGAGTGGCACGACCCCAAGACCGGTGAGGTTTCTTCGGGCTACCGTGAGGCTGGCTATTTCCCCGAGGCTGTCATCAACTTCCTGGCTTTCCTGGGCTGGAATCCCGGCACCGAGCAGGAAATCTACAGTCTCGACGAGTTGGCCCGGCTCTTCGACATCACCAAATGCTCCAAGGCAGGTGCCCGATTCGATTTCCAGAAGGGCATGTGGTTCAACCATGAGTATGTGCTCCTGAAGAGTGCCGAGGAGATTGCCGCTCTCTTTGCCCCCGAGGTGAAGGCCCATGGCATCGACGAGCCGATGGAGCGCATCGTGAAGGTGGTGGCGATGATGAAAGACCGTGTCACCTTTGTCAAGGAATTGTGGCCCCTCTGCTCCTTCTTCTTCGAGGCTCCCGCCACCTACGACGAGAAGACCCGCAAGAAGCGCTGGAAGGAAGACTCGGCCCAGCAGCTTGCCGAACTGGTAGAGGTGCTCCGTGGCATCGACGATTTCAGCGTTGAGGGACAGGAAACCGTGGTGAAGCAGTGGATTGAGGCCAAGGAATACAAGCTGGGAAATATCATGAATGCCTGGCGTCTCGCCTTGGTGGGCGAGGGCAAGGGTCCCGGCATGTTCGACATCTCTGCCTTCCTCGGCAAGGAGGAGACCATCCGCCGCACGCTGAAAGCCATCGAGGTGCTCCAGTAAAGCGCCCACTGTCATACAAAGCATCCAATTGAG
Organism: Bacteroidaceae bacterium; assembly: GCA_016302965.1. Taxonomy (GTDB): domain Bacteria; phylum Bacteroidota; class Bacteroidia; order Bacteroidales; family Bacteroidaceae; genus Prevotella. The sequence goes on along the minus strand of JAEDMP010000079.1, from coordinate 3,120 downwards.
CGAAGCAAGAACAGCATGTTATGATATACAACATTGCGATTTATTTCTATATGTTAGGCGTTGTCATTGCCAGTCTTTTTGACCGCAAGGTCAGAAAGATGTGGCGTGGCGAGCGTGACGCCTTCAACATCCTCAAGCAACAGGTTGATCCCTCCGCCCAGTATCTTTGGTTCCATGCCGCCTCGTTGGGCGAGTTTGAACAGGGTCGCCCCATCATGGAGCGGGTGCGCCAGCTCCATCCGGAGTACAAGATTCTGCTTACTTTCTTCTCCCCCTCGGGATATGAGGTGCGCAAGAATTATCAGGGAGCCGACATCATCTGCTATCTTCCTCTCGACACTCCCATCAATGCCATCCGTTTCCTGCGACTGGTACGTCCCGTCATGGCCTTCTTCATCAAGTATGAGTTCTGGTACAATTATCTGCATATCCTGAAATACCGGAATGTGCCCACCTACAGCGTGTCGAGCATCTTCCGTCCCGACCAGATTTTCTTCCGCTGGTATGCCAGCCGTTATGCCCGGGTGCTGCGTTGTTTCACCCATTTCTATGTGCAGAACGAGCAGAGCCGCGAACTGCTGGCCAAGATTGGTATCACGGATGTGACCGTGACCGGCGACACCCGTTTCGACCGGGTGCTGCAGATCAAGGAACAGTCGAAGCACCTGCCCATTGTCGAGTCCTTCGTCCGCGGTGCCGGCCATGTGTTTGTGGCTGGCAGCAGTTGGGAGCCCGATGAGGCCATCTTCATTCCCTATTTCAATCGTCGCAAAGACTGGAAGATGGTCATCGCCCCCCATGTCATCAGCGAGGACCATCTCTCGCAGATTGAGGGAATGGCCGGGGGCAAGGTGGTTCGCTACAGCCAGACCACTCCCGAAGAGGCTGCCGGTGCCGATGTGCTGATTATCGACTGTTTCGGTCTGCTCTCCAGCATCTACCATTACGGTCAGGTGGCTTACGTGGGAGGAGGCTTCGGCGTAGGCATCCACAATGTGTTGGAGGCTGCCGTATGGGGCGTTCCCGTCCTCTTCGGTCCCAACAACAAACGTTTTGCCGAAGCACAGGACCTCTTGGCTTGTCAGGGAGGTTTCGAGATACAGGATGAGGCTTCCTTCCGCCAGATGGCCGACCGCTTGGACAGCGATGCTGACTTCCTCGAACGCACAGGCAGTGCCGCCTCCAACTATGTCCGGGGCAAGGCCGGAGCCACCGACCAGGTGCTCACCAATGTCCATCTGGCCAACTGAATCGTATATCATTTTATCAAAACTTACCCCTCCACTTGCAGATTGTAAGCAAATGGAGGGGTATTTGTGTTAATATGTCAATATTCATAAGTTTGTAGTAAAATAATGCGCTATTTATTTTGTTGTTAATTACAAAATGATTACCTTTGTGCCATATTTGCTTACATCTTGATGAATCTGTCGGGATAACGGAACAATGGCAACTGCACAAGTCGCTGGCTGCAACGGATGGAGAATGATGCAAGGTGGATATGTCAAGGTGAATGACAGGTGACAGACAACAACAGACACAAAATAAATAAAGAAGCTTATGAGTATTAATATGGTAGACTTGACCGGAAGCCGTGACACGGTCAACAAATGGATGGAGCGCTTTGGGGTGCGTTTCGGAGTGTACAAACATGGGGTGTTCAATGAGCAACTGTTCCCCTTCGACTCTGTGCCCCGCATCATCTCCAAGAAAGACTGGGACTATCTGGAGCGCGGTTTGCGCCAGCGCGTCAAAGCCCTCAACCTCTTTCTGTGGGACATCTATCATGACAAGAAGATTATCCGCGACCAGGTGGTGCCCGAAGAGTTTGTCTACTCCTCCAAGGGTTACATGCCCGAGTGTGAGATGGTAAGCCCGCAAGGTGGGGTCTATGCCCATATTGCCGGCATCGACCTGGTGGAGGGCAAGAATGGTCAGTGGTATGTGCTCGAAGACAATCTGCGCATACCCAGCGGTGCCAGTTATCCGATGATTGCACGCACTATTACCCGCAAGGTGGCTCCCTCGCTCTACGCCTCCAATGCCATTGCCGACAACCGCGACTATGCTGTACTCCTGCGCGAGATGATGGACCAGATGGCAGCCGACCGGGGCATCTCCGTCATCTTCACTCCCGGTCGTTTCAACTCAGCCTTCTTCGAACATTCCTATCTGGCCGAGAAAACGGGTGCCACGTTGGCCTATCCGGGCGACCTCTTCATCGAGAACGATATGGTCTATTATGCCGGTATGTACAAGGAGAAGACCCGTGTGGGCTGTATCTATCGCCGTGTGAGCGATGAGTATATGGATCCACTCACCTTCGAAGCCTCCTCACTGCTCGGTATTCCCGGTGTGATGCAGGCCTACAAAGCCGGCAATGTGGCGCTGGTCAATGGCATCGGCAACGGGGTGGCAGATGATAAGGGCATCTACTATTTCGTTCCGAAGATGGTGGAATACTATCTCGGAGAGCAGTCCATCCTGCAGAATGCACCCACCTATCTGCCCTATTACGAAGCCGACCGGAAATATGTGCTCGAACATCTCAACCAGCTCGTTATCAAGGATGTGAGCGAAGCGGGCGGCTATGGTGTCGTCTTCGGTAGTGCCTTGGAAGCCGACAAACTCGAAGAGCTGCGCCAGTTGGTTATCGATCAGCCCCGCCGCTGGATAGCCCAGGAGGTCATCGACTTCAAAGACTTGGAGATTCTTGAAGGCGAGGAACTCGTTTGGCGTAAAGCCGACCTGCGCGCGTTTGTCATCAGTGGCCGTGAGACCAAAGTATGGCGTAGTGGTCTCACCCGTTTCTCGCGCAATCCCGACTCCTTTGTGGTGAACTCCTCCCAGGGTGGCGGATTCAAGGACACCTGGGTCATGACCGAGTGACGGGAACACCGCCCCCGAGCGACAAGCCTGCAATAGAACGGCGGAAATATTCAACAAATTCGTAATCAACACAAGCAAAAGCAACACAAATATGGTAAGAAGTGATGTGATTTCAGCAACCAAGGCCAACCGTCTCTACTGGTTGGGAAGATATGAAGACCGGGTGTATATGACCATTCACCTGCTCAACAAATGTTATGACAAGATGATCGACGGCCATCCCGACGACTA
>JAEDMP010000132.1 GCA_016302965.1 Bacteroidaceae bacterium | reverse complement strand
ACTACCGTGGTCTCACCGAACTGCGCCGCAACCATCCCGCCTTCCGCATGACCGATGCAGACATGGTGCGCAAACAACTGGAGTTTATCAGCACTCCACAGAATGTGGTGGCCTTCCGTCTGAAGGGACATGCCAACGGCGACTCATGGCGCGACATCGTGGTCATACTCAACGCCAACAAGACAACCCAAGCCATCAGCATTCCTGAAGGCTCCTGGACCTCCGTTTGCGAGGGAGGACAAATCAACCTCGCCGGCATTGCCGAATATAAGGGTCATGAGGTCAAGGTGGCACCACAGGAGGCTCTCATCCTATTCCAATAAAAAAACAACCACAATGAAAAAGATTTTAACCGCTCTTGCACTGGGCACCACACTATCCATGAATGCTGCCGTGAAAATAGACAAGATCGAGCCTGCCAACTGGTTTGTAGGCATGAAGGACGCTAGCCTTCAACTCATGGTTTATGGCCAGGGCATCAAAACTGCAGAAGTGACCACCGACTATCCCGGTGTGAAGATTGACAGCCTCGTGAGACTGGACAGCCCCAACTATCTGCTCGTCTACATGAACGTGAAGGACGCACAGCCGGGCACCATGAATCTGCTCTTCCAACAGGGGAAACAGAAGAAAAAGGTGGCTTACGAACTGAAAGTCCGTGAGAAAAAAGGGGAGGAGCGTATCGGATTCAGCAATGCCGACGTGCTCTATATGCTCATGCCCGACCGTTTCGCCTCGGGACGCAGTGACAACGACCAAATCAAGGGCATGCGCCCCTACAAGAATGACCGCTCGGAGCCCAGTCTGCGCCATGGAGGTGACCTGGAGGGCATCCGGCAGCATCTCGACTATTTCAAGGAACTGGGCGTGACCGCACTCTGGTTCACCCCCGTTTTAGAGAACAACTCGCCCGACAACGGCCTCTTCTCCACCTATCATGGCTATGCCACTACAGACTATTACCGCGTTGACCCCCGCTTTGGCAGCAACGAGGAATACCGTCGGCTCTGCGACGAGGCCCACGAGAAGGGATTGAAGATTGTGATGGACATGATCTTCAACCACAGCGGTTTTGAACATCCCTGGGTGAAGGATATGCCGACGAAAGACTGGCTGAACACGCCCGAATGGCTCAAGGGTACCAACCTGGACGACCAGACCCAAATGACCGTAGGCGACCATTATCTGCAGACCAGCTACAAGCTCACTCCCGTGGTCGACCCATACGCCAGCAAAGTGGATATGCGAGAGACCGTCGACGGATGGTTTGTGCCCACCATGCCCGACCTGAACCAGCGGCTGACCTGGGTGATGGACTATCTCATCCAGAACAGTATCTGGTGGATAGAGACCGTGGGCATCGACGGCATCCGTATGGACACCTATCCTTACGCCGATGCCGACGGAATGGCCCGCTGGATGAAGCGCATCCATCTGGAGTATCCTCACTTCAACACGGTGGGAGAGACCTGGGTGACGGAGCCTGCCTACACCGCCGCCTGGCAGAAGGACTCGAAACTGTCCAACCGCAACAGTTATCTGCCCACCGTGATGGATTTTGCCTTCTATGACCGTATCAACCAGGCCAAGCACGAGGAAACCGACGACTGGTGGAAGGGATTCAACCGCATCTACAACAGTTTGGTTTACGACTACCTCTACCCCAACCCATCGAGCGTGATGGCTTTCCTCGACAACCATGACACCGACCGCTTCCTCGGCAACGGCAAGGACTCCACGGCACTGAAACAGGCGCTGGCCCTGCTACTTACCATCAACCGTATTCCGCAACTATACTATGGTACCGAGATTCTCATGAACGGCACCAAGGAGAAGACCGACGGCAACGTGCGCAGAGACTTCCCTGGCGGTTTCCCCGGTGACAGCAAGAATGCCTTCACCCGTGAGGGACGCACCAAGGCCGAGAATGCGATGTTCGATTGGCTCAGCCGACTGCTCCACTGGCGTCAGGGCAACGAGGTCATCACCAAGGGCTCACAGACCCAATTCATTCCCTACAAGGGTATCTATGTCATCGCCCGCCAATATCAGGGCAAGACCGTTCTCACCATCCTCAACGGCAAGCGCAGCCAGGCTACGATGGCAGTGGAGCGTTACAGCGAGGCTATCGGCAATCACACCCAGGCCAAGGATGTGCTGACCGGCACCACCTACCAGCTCTCGAAAGACCTGGTGCTCCAGCCCCGTCAGGTATTGGTGCTGGAATTTTAAAGATTTCTATTCAGAACAAGACTGATAGAAAA